>JBBQJG010000163.1:0-12964 GCA_038325725.1 Polyangia bacterium
GCGCTTCCGCCGCGCCGTCCGCGCCCGCCGCGCCCGCGTCGGAAGCGCCACCGGCTCCGGCCGTCGCCATGCCCGCCGCGCCTTGCGTGCCCCCGGCACCAGCGCCCCCACTGCCCGCGCTCCCCATCGCACACGCGGCGCCCACGGGAATCAGCTCGATCTCCACCGACGCCGTATCGCCCGCGAACCGAATCATCGCCGTCGTCGCGCCGACGTAGCAGGCGGCCGTCGCCGTCTGTCCCGCCGCGGCGTTCACGGAGATCGGGCCCGTGATGTCCGAGCCGACGTAGACGCCGAACTCAACGGGCGCGGGCTTCGCCGGAATCCCGGCCAACGGGTTGAACGTCCGCGAGATGCCACCGACGGTGATGGTGACGTAGGCGAGGCTCGTGTTCGCCGGCGTCGCCGTCAACGACACGGACACGAGCGACTCCTTCTTCCCGCAAGCGCCCGCGACGAGCGCCATCAACAAGAGCGTCGCCGCGAGGCCGGCGCGGCGCGAACGATCCACGACGCTCATTTGCAGCCGCCGCTCGAGATGCACCTGGGCCTGGTCGTCCCCGAGCCCAACGCCACGGCGGTGGCCGCGCCTCCCACGGCGACGACGCCGACGATCGTCCAGAACCACCAGCGGTGGTAAATCGGCGGGCTTTCTTGCGGAGGCGGCGCGACCGCCGTCAACGTCATCGTGGGCGCCGCGACCACGGGCGACACCGCCGCGGGTACCACGAGCGGCGTCACGGGCGCCGCGGCGCGCGTCTGCTCGTCGCGCAGCGCCTGCATTTCTTTGACGTAGCCCTCGATCTCCTCGCGCTCCTCGGGAGAGATCGCGTATTTGCCGGACTTCGTCTTGAGCAGATAGTCGTGAAACTCGTCGATGGCCTTCTGGGGCTCGCGCATCTTCTGATACGAGCGCGCGATGTTGCGCAGGTACGTCGGGTTCAACGTCCGCGCGTACAGCTTCGCGAAGCTCGCGATCGCCTCTTCGTATCGCCCGCCCACGAACGCCTCGCGCGCCTTGATCTCCGGGTCACCCTCGCTCGCCGAAGCGTCGGCGGCGCGCGCCGCGCACGGCATCACCAACGCCAGCGACGCCAAGAGCGCGCTCGCGGCCGTCCATCTCCCCACGCGCGCGGTCACGAAGCTGAGCATTGAAAAAAAAAGGTACGTTGGAGTGAGCACGCGTGTCAAAGCTTCGCGCGTTCCCGCCGCCCTCAAACGCGCTGGGCCCGGCGGGGCTTCTTGGGCTTGGGCATCGGCAACTCCGCCGCCGTGAGCCGCACGAGGTGCGACAACCAGTCGCATCTTGTCCTCGCAGCCCCGCCAGCGGAAGATCTACCTTCGAATGAGCCCGATCCTCCATCAGCCGTTTTGGTGCGAAGAGAACATCTGGCACCTCGCCCAAAATCCCACGACGGCGGCGAATGAGCGCGTGGTCCTCGTGATCGCCGGCGCCGAGGCCGAGGTGGCGTGCTGGCATCAGAAGGCCGGCATCGACGGCAATCCGGTGCTGTGGGACTACCACGTCGTCCTGGCGACCCGCACCGACGGCTGGCGGATCTGGGATCTCGATGGCCGCCTCGGCCATCCGGTCTCCGCGCGCACGTGGCTGCAGACGACCTTCCCTCATCCCGAGCTCGTGCCCGCGCGGTATCAGCCAAGGTTCGCGGTCATCGCGGCGGACGACTACGTGCGGCGGTTCGGCAGCGACCGTTCGCACATGCGCGGCCCCGATGGGCTCTGGCTGCAGACGCCGCCGCCGTGGGACGAGATCGCGGGACACGGGATGACGTTGAAGGACGTCATCGGAGAAGCGCGGCGCGGATTGGGGTTAGCGGACCTGGGCGCAAAGTTGTCGTGAGCGCGAGCGGGCTCGCCCTGACTAGCCGGCGAGCGCTTCCAACAACGCCACGTGCCTGCGGTCGAGCGGGACGTCGAGCGCGCCGAGGTCCTCGCGCATGTGCGCGACGCTCGACGTTCCGGTGAGCGGCAACATCCCGACGTCGACGGCGAAGCGGAACACGAGCGACGCGACGCTGCGACCAGTGTCCGCGCTCAACCGACGCACGACGTCCTGGTCCAGATCGCCGCGATTCGCCGTGAGCAGCGAGAAGGCCTGATACACGACGTCGTGCTCGACGCACAGGCGGCGCACGTCGCGATCCCAGCCCGTGCGGGCGTAGCAGCGATTCTGCAGGAAGCGCGGCCGCACCTTGGCCACCTTCAGCAACGCGCGCAGCTGCGGAAGATCGCAGTTGCTGACGCCGAGCAAGCGCACGCGCCCTTCGATCGCGAGCGCCTCCATGGCCCGCCACGCCTCGACGTCGGCGGGCGCGAGGCCTTCGCGAAGGCTAGGCCCGTGCAGCACGAGCGAATCGAGGCGGTCCGTCGCGAAGTGCGCGAGCGAGCTGTCGAACGACTGCCGCACCTGCGTCGCGACAGGCGCCTTCGGATCGTAGGGCAGCCGCCGGTCCTGACCACCGACGTGCGTGAACTTCGTCTGCAAGAAGAGCTCGTCGCGCGTCACGCGCCCCGCGCGAATCGACGCCTGCACGGCCTTGCCGACGGCCTCCTCGACGTAGTGCTTCCGCTGATTGGCCGTGTCGATCCCGCGAAAGCCCGCCTCGAGCGCGAGCGTCGTCAGCGCCTCGGTGCGCTCTTCCTTCCAGGCGGTGCCGTAAAGGATGGAGGGAAGCAACGGGTCAACCGTCAACCGCCCACGCGCTTGATCAGATCGTCGAGCAAGTTGCGACCGAGGCCGGGCGGCGTGCAGCCGCCGTGCGCCGTGCAGACGGTCTCGAGCGTCTCGTTGGCGAGCGCCGCCTTGAGCGAGCGGATCGACGCGAGGTTCTGCGCGGGATGCGGGTCGAACATCGACGGCGTCGGCTCGAGGCGGCCCTGCTTGAGGATCATGATGTCGCCCGCGATGAGCACGCCGTCGTAGAGATACGCGTACGACCCGGGCGTGTGGCCCGGCACGGGGATCGCCTTGACGACCTTGGCCTTGGCGGGGTCGGCTCCCGGCACGTCGACGCCCACGGGGAACGACACGGGGCCGGCGCCAGTGATCGGTGTGTTGATGCTCACCGGCTGCGTTTGCAGGACCAGGCCCAGCACGCGCGGCAGGAGCGTCTCGGGCGGGACTTTGCCTTCGGCCAGCGGCACGTCGGCGACACCGAGGTGCACGCGCGCCTTTGTCAGGAGCGGCGCGCCCGAGACGTGATCGAAGTGCCCGTGCGTGAGGAAGACGTCTTTGACGTCATCGCGGGTCGCGCTGAAGCCGCGCAGAAGCGCGTCGAGGGGATGTCCGTCTTGATCGAGCCCGGTGTCGAAGAAAATGATGTTCGCGCCCGGCGCGGTGCGCGCCGCGAAGAGCCCGATGCCCGTGGAGTTCACGGCGACCATGAGGCCCGGTTTGATCTCGGACGGACCGATGACCTTGGCCCGTCCCCCCCGCAGCCCGATCGCCGCGAGGCCCGCGAAGGCCACCACGCTCCCCACGATGATGGTGAGGATCTTCATTCCGCCCATGCGCCGGCCCTGAGGTTTCATCGCGGCAGAGTCTAGGCCGGTGGATTCCGGGATCAAACCACCATTCGCGATCGGCGACCTCCGCGACGGATCAGCCGCCGCGACGCACGAGGTCTTCGCGCGCCACGGCTTCGAGCTTCTCTGAGCGGCGACCTAGTAGAAGAACGGGAACGTGATCTGCACCGGGTCCGAGCGCGTCGTCTTCGTGCCGTCGCCGAGCTGGCCGGCGTAGTTGTCGCCGCTCGCGCGTCCGTACGCCGACGTCGACTCGGTTCCGACGAAGTGATCGGCCCCGCCCGCGAAGGCGCGGATGCCCCAGTAGTCCGTCTGCTGCGCCGTCGTCACGGCGCCGACGTAGTCGAGGCCGAGCTCGCCCGAGGCGTTGCCGCCCCAACCGATGATGTTGCCGTAGGCGCCCGCGCCGAGCACCGAGGCGCGCGAGACCGCGAGGAGCGCGATTCGGTAGCTGGTCGGAACCAACGTCGGGGTGTTCGAAGCGCCGTTGGGCGCCGCGCCGAACGTGTACGCCATGCCGTTCGCCCGCACGGCGACCGCCCAGGTCTGCCCCGCGCCCACGGCGACCCAGTCGGAAAAGCCGCCGTCGACGAGCAGCGGCTTGTTCGAGCCGCTCGCGGCGTCCTTCGTGCCGCGGCCGAGCTGGCCGCTGCCGTTGTAGCCCCACGAATAGAGCGTCCCGTCCGTGAGGATGCCGTAGCCGTTCTCCTCGGAGAGCGCGACCGCCGCCCAGTACTTTCCAGAGGGCGTGACGACCTTCTTGAGCGTGAAGATGTTGGCCGTCGTGCTGCCGACGCCGAGCAGACCCGCGTAGTTGTCGCCGCATGCGTACATCGTGCCGTCGGCCTTCAGGCCGATCATCTGCGCGTAGTGCTCGGCCGTCTTGACCCACTTCGTGTCGGTCCCGACCTGCGTCGGCGTCAGCTGGTGCTGATTGTACGCGACCGACGAGATCCCGAGCTCGCCGTTGGCGTTCGCGCCCCAGCCCCACAGCGTGCCGTCCGTCTTGATGGCGTGCGTGACCTTCTCGGAGCCCGACGCGTAGATCCACGGGGACTCGTACGTGTGAATGGAGGGCATCCAGTTGCCGCTCGAGCTGTTGAGCGTGCCGTCGCCGAGCTGGCCGTCTTGGTTGCCGCCCCACGTCTGCAGGAGCCCGTCGCGCCCGACGAGCATCGAGTGGTAGCTACCCGCGCCCGGGACCTGCGGCTTGTTGCCGTAGTTCCAAAGGTCGCCGTCGTACGAAGTCCACGGACCGACGGCCGTGCTGTGATCAGCCAACGTGCCGACCCCGAGCTGCCCGTACGCGCCGCTGCCCCACATCAACACCGTGCCGTCCGCCTCGATGAGCATCGTCGTGCTCCAGCCGGCCGCGACGAACTGATTCCAGTTCGACGTCCCGACCCGCACGGCCTGCTTCTGCGGCGACGTCGTGTTGCCGAGGCCGAGCTCGCCGTGCGTGTTGTTGCCCCACGCATAGAGCTTGCCGCCGGCCGAGATCGCGACGCTGTGATACCAGCCGCCGGCCATCGTGCGCCACGGCCCCGCCGCCGTGATCTTGTACGGCGACGTGCGCGGCGACGTCGAGTTGTTGCCGACCTGGCCGTAGGCGTTGCCGCCCCAAACGTAAAGCGACCCGTCTTCCTTGATCGCCATGACGTGCGTGAGCCCGGCGGAGATCGACTTCCAGTGGTCGGTGCCGATCTGTGTGAAGGTCTTCGGACCCGCGTTCGTGTTGCCGTTCGCCATCTGCCCCGAGCTGTTGAGGCCCGAGCCCCAGAGCGTGCCGTTGGCCTTGAGCGCGATGGAGAACCCGAGGCCTGCGCCGAGCGCGATCCAGTCGGTGGCGCTGCCCACCTTCGTCGGCACCGTGCGCTTCGTCGTGTCGTTCAAGCCGAGCTGCCCCTGGTCGTTGTTGCCCCAGGCCCACAGCGTGCCGTCGTACTTGATGGCGAGGCCGTGCTCGTAGCCGGCCTGGACGGTTCGGTAGTCGTTCGCGCTGCCGACTTGTTGTGGAGAGGTGATGCTGCCCGTGCGGCCGAGCTGGCTGTAGCCGTTGAGACCCCAGCTCCAAATCGAAGCGTCGGGAGCGAGGCAAAGGACGAAGGAGTTGCCGGCGCTGATCTGCGTGCAGTTGATGTTGACGGCGACCGGGTGCGAACGGTTCGTTATCGTGTTGTCGCCGATCTCGCCCGCGCTGTTGTTCCCCCAGGCCCACGTCGTGCCGTCGGGCTTGAGGAGGTAGGCGGCGTCCGAGCCCAACGCGTACGTGGGCGACGCCGGGAGGCGGGTGTCCGCGCTCGCGAGGGCGCGGGCCGAAGGAAGCAGGGGGAGCACAGCCAGAGCGAGTGAAAAGACGCGTTTCATGGCGCAGGAACACCCGAACGGGCGCCCCGGGCAAAAGAACGACACGCGGCGCCGACGTTCTTTTTCGCGGGGCGCTTCGTGGACGGCCGCTACATGAACGAGACGTTGTCGATCGTGACGGTGCCGGTGCAGCCGCCGGCGTCGCCCGTGGCCGGGTTGAACTGCCACTGCAGGCCGAGCAGGTGGTTCGGATCGATCCGATCGACGACCTCGGGATCGGCGCCGCCGCCGCTCTGGTCGAGGAACATGACGGTGACGTCCATCGGCGTCTCGGGCAGCTCGATCCCGGCCTGCGACGGGTAGCAGTTGGCTGCTTTACAGGTGCCGTGGTTCGCGACGGCCGTGTGGGCCGCGTCGACGGCCGAGAACACGACCCGGCAACCGGTGCTCAGCGTGCCGCCGATGTTGAACTTCACCCCCGTGTACGCCGCGGCGCCCGTGCACGCGTTGAACGGAAGACCGACGTACGCGTAAGGGTAGTCCGTCGACGGCGGGCCCGTGTCGAGCTTGATGACGAGCGCGCCGCTCGACGTGCTCACCATGGGCACGGCGAGCCCGACGTCGGCGCCCTTGTACGGCGTGCCGACGGTGGATTTGCTGCCGAAGTCGGTGATGACGGCCGAGCTCGGCGCCGCGCAGGCTGGCACCGAGGCCGTCGCGCCGGCGCTGCCCGTCGCACCCGCGTCGCCCGTCGTGCCGGCGCTCCCCACCGCGCCCGCGCTGCCGGTCGCGCCCGCGTCACCCGTCGCGCCCGCGCTGCCCGTTGTGTCCGTCGTGCCTGCGTTGCCCGTCGTGCCCGCGCTGTCAGTCGTGCCCGCGCTGCCCGTCGTACCGGCCACCTGGATGTTCGTCGTGCTGCCCGCCCCACCCGTCGAGCTCGACGGCCTCCGATCGGCGCCACCCGTACAACCGACGGACATCAGCCCCGCGGCGACGAGCCCGAACATGGTGACGAACACGCGCGTCCTGCTTTCGTTCATGGTGACCAAGGACGCCACCCTCTCGGAACCTTCACGCGAAGTTAAGGAATGATGATGATCTGGCAAGGAAACTGAAAATCGATCGTCGCGTTCTCGGGCTTGCGCCAGGTCGCGCACGCCGCGCCCGAAAGCTCGAGCTCGGTGCCCGAGCGCATGCGCCAGCCGTCGGTGTCGTCGCGCGGGATCTCGGTGCCCATGACGACGACGTGTGCCTGATCGAGCTGCGTGAGATCAACCTTGATGGCCTTGCCGTCGAGCATGCCCAGATCAAAAACGCAGCTCTTGACGCCCGACAGCGCCGCAGAGATCGCGTCGACGACGGACTGCTGGTTCGTGACGTCCGGCTTGAACACCTGCGCGCGGCCGCCGCCCACCACCGAATAATCGCCGACGGTCTGCCCGGCCATCGCGACTTTGCCGGCCGCCGCCAGATCGCCGGCCCACGGCGCGACGTGCGAACAGTTGTCGTAGATCGTGCCGAGGTTCGCGACGAGCGGTGCGACGGGCTCGCCCGCGCCCGCGTTCGCGAATGCGGCGAGCGCGGCGTCCGAGATCGTCGTCAGCGGCGAGCTGATGCCGAACACGAGCGTCTTGATGCCGGCCTTCGAGAGCGTCTGCAGCTCGCCCACGACCGAATCGGGCGGGCAGAGCGGGTTGCCGTCGTCGCAATAGTCGGGCTGTCCGTCGGTGACGAAGAGGATGAACTTCTCGCCGGGCGCCGCGTCGGCGGCGAGCAACGTCGCCACGCTCGCGAGCGCATTCTTTGTCGGCGTCTCGCCCTTGCGAGGCGCCGTGAGCGCCTGGTAGTCCGCCGAGATCGCCGCGAAGTTGTCGAGCGCGGGCGACACCGGGTTCAGCTTCGGACATTGAGCGTCGCCCATCTCGCCCGTGAACGCGCCGAAGCCGAAGCGAACCTGCTTGCCGAGCTGGCTCACGACCTGGAGCACGCCGTCGCGCAGCGGATACCACGAGGTGTCGGCGTGGTTCGCGCACGCCGACGTCGCGCCCGGGTTCGAGCGGCACGTGAACATGCTCCCCGATTGATCGACGAGCAGGAACACCGTCGGCGTCTTGGGAACGAACGAGTACTTCGCCTCCATACAGGCGCCGCCGGCCCCGCCAGTGCCCGCGGCGCCGCCAGGAGTTGCAGCGCCTCCAGCGCCCGCGGCGCCGGTCGCGAACGGATTGCTCGATTCATCCGTGCCGACGCCTGCTTCTGGGGGGGACATCAGCTCGCGGCCGTGGACGCGCGCACAACCGCTCGCGCTCGCGAGCGCGAGCGCGCCGAGCACGAAGGCGGCGACCCGCCGCGCGCCTGGGCGTCCCCCCGGTTGTCGCGTGATGACCTCCACGGGATGTAGAGGTCGGCGACACCCGAAAACCTTCACGCGCGAAGCAAAGATTCGCTCGCGCCGCGTTTCCGAAAATTCAGCGCGCTACTTCTTGATGCGGTAGCCCGTCTTGAACATCCAGGCGACGATGCCGAGCAGCGCGAGCAGGAACACGAACGTCAACGAGAGGCTCACGGACACCGAGACATCGGCCTGGCCGTAGAAGCTCCAGCGAAAGCCGCTGATCAAATAGACGACCGGATTGAAAAGCGCGACCGTCCGCCAGGTCGGCGGCAGCATGTCGATCGAATAGAACGCGCCGCCGAGGAACGTCAGCGGCGTGATGATGAGGGCCGGAATGAACTGGAGCTGCTCGAAGCCCTTGGCCCAAATTCCAATCACGAAGCCGAACAGGCTGAACGTCGTCGCCGTCATGAGCAGGAACGCCACCATGACGAGGGGATGGTGGATCTGCACGGGCACGAAGAACGCGGCCGTCGCGAGGATGACGAGCGCGAGCAGCACGGACTTCGACACGGCGGCGCCCACGTAGCCGATGATCATTTCGTAGAACGACACGGGCGCGGAGAGCAGCTCGTAGATCGTCCCCGTGAACTTCGGGAAGTAGATGCCGAAGGACGCGTTCGAGATGCTCGTCGTGAAGAGCGACAGCATGATGAGTCCCGGCACGATGAACGCGCCGTAGGGCACGCCGTCGACCTTCGACATGCGCGCGCCGATGGCCGCCCCGAAGACGACGAAGTACAGCGACGTCGAGACGACGGGCGTGATGATGCTCTGCATGACGGTGCGCGTGAAGCGCGCCATCTCGAAGCGGTAGATCGCCCAGACGGCGTGGTGGTTGAACACGGGGACCAAGGGGGCGGTCATGGTGTTGGCGTTCCTCCGTTCTCGTGCAAAAGCCCGACGAAGATGTCCTCGAGCGAGCTCTGCCGCGTCTGCAGATCCTTGAAGCCGATGCCGAGCTCGCCGAGCTTGCGCAGCAGCGCGGGGATGTCGGCCTCGGCGCGCCCGTCCTTCGTGTCGAAGGTGTACACGAGCTGCGCCCCGCCCGCCGCGACCGCGAGGGGCCAACCGGTCGACGACAGCGCCTCGGGCACGGCCGTCATCGGCTCGACGAGGGTCAAGCTGAGCTGCCGCTTGCCGAGCTTGTGCATGAGCGTCGACTTTTCTTCCGTGAGGATGAGCTCGCCCTTCGAGATGATGCCGATGCGGTCCGCCATCTCCTCGGCTTCATCGATGTAGTGGGTCGTGAGGATGATCGTGACGCCGCTGTCGCGCAGGCGCCGCACGAGCGCCCACATGTCCCGGCGCAGCTCGACGTCGACGCCCGCCGTCGGCTCGTCGAGAAAGAGGATCTCGGGCTCGTGCGACAGCGCCTTGGCGATCATCACCCGGCGCTTCATGCCGCCCGACAGCGCCATCATCTTCGTGTCGCGCTTGTCCCACAGCGACAGCTCGCGCAGCAGCTTCTCGATGTACGCCGGGTTTCGCGGCCGCCCGAACAGCCCGCGGCTGAAGGTCACGGTCGCCCACACGCTCTCGAAGGCGTCGGTGGTCAGCTCCTGCGGGACGAGTCCAATTTTCGCGCGGGCGCCGCGGTAGTCGCGCTGGATGTCGTGTCCGTCGGCGACGACGGTGCCGCCGCTCGGCGTGACGATGCCGCAGATGATGCCGATGAGCGTCGTCTTGCCGGCGCCCTTCGGCCCCAGCAGCGCGAAGATCTCGCCCTTGCGAATCTCGAGGTCGATGCGCTTGAGCGCGACGAACCCCGAGGCATAGGTCTTCGTGAGACCCGAGACGGTGATGACGGGAGCCATGTCAGCGGTCAGAGCGACCCGAACCCTTCGCGGTACAAGCCAGCGCTCAGGTCGCTCGCGAGCGCGACGGGATCGTGGGCGATGACGACGTGCACGTCCGCCGGCAGCGCCGCGAGGGCGCGCACCTGCGCGGCGACGGCGCCGCGGTCTTCCTTCATGAGCAGCGTCGCGACACGCGGTCGGCCTTTTTGCAGCGTGATGTTGTCGCGCGTCCACGCGATGTCGCCCACGAAAATGAAGCGCTGGCCGTTCGCGAGCTCGACGTACACGAGCTGCGAGCCGGGGCTGTGCCCGGGCGCCTTCTGCAAAACCACGCCCGGCGCGACGGCGTGCAGCCCTTCGTAGGACAGGGGCGCGAAGCGCGCGAGCGCGCCCGGCGGAAATTCGCCACGCTCGAGCCGCGGGCTGTCGAGTTGCTCGCGCGTGAAGCGCACCTTCGGCGCGAGGGCCGCGACGTCGGGCGCGCTCGCGACGCCGCCGACATGGTCGAGGTGCTCGTGGGTGAAGACGATGTCGCTCGCTTGCTTGAGCGCCGCCTGCACACGCACGTACGCGGCCTCTTCCATGTGACTCCCGGGCATCTTCTTCGCGCCCTCGGGACCCATCGCCGTGTCGATGACGATCGAGCGATCGGGCCACACGACCCGATGCACGAGCAGCACCATGGGGTGGAGGTGAAACCCTTCGCCCGCGACGACGAACGTGCGCGGGAAGGCAAACGTGCCGACCTTCTCGACCTCGATCCGCTCGGGCAGCGGCCCCGTGGCGGCGGCCTGGTGCAGCGCGGCCAGATCGATCGCGTACTGGCCTTCCGGCGCGGCCGGGATCCCGAGCACGACGTATCCAGCGGCGAAGACGGCCACGCCGATCGAGAGCAGGACCCAAGGCCAGCGCCTGTATTTGCGCGTCATGCGCCGGACCCTAGCATGGTGCAGGGGCGACGATTGATCTGCACAGCGGACTGAAGGACCGTGTTGGGTGAGGTGTCCCCCATGCTTCAGCGCGGCGTCACGATCGGAAGAGCCCTGGCCCTGTTGACCTTCGGTGTTGGCCTGGTCTCGGCCGGATGCGCGGCGGACGGCCCCGGACGGTCCAACGGCGCCGCGGGCAACACGGGCAACGCCGGCAACGTCGGCTCGACCGGCACCGCGGGCATGACCACGGGTGGCGACGCCGGAAGCGGCGCGGCGGGCACGACGTCGGCCGGCGACGCGGGCAGCGGCGCGACCGGCACCGCCGGCAGCACCGGCGCGACCGGCACCGCGGGCAGCACCGGCGCCGCCGGCGCGACGGGAACGGCCGGCTCGATCGGCGCCGCGGGCACGGGCGCGGCGGGCGCGACTGGCACCGCGGGAGCGACGGGCACCGCGGGCACGACCGGCGCGACGGGCTCGCGTCCCTCCGGACCGAGCGCGGGCTGCAAGCTCGAGGCGCCGCTGGACGCGATCGGCAAGCCCGTCACGCACATGATGATGGTGACGGACGTCGCGGCGAAGTACGCCGCGCAGTACACGGCGCGGAAGTACTACACGACGCTGCCGCAGAGCTTCGATCCGACGAAGCCCTACCCGATGGTGTTCTGGGGCCCGGGCTGCGGCGCCACCGGCTCCGAGGGCAGCTCGTTCACGACGGGTCACTTCCTCACCGACGTGCTCTACATCCAGATGCTCTCGGTGACCGGGTGCTTCCAGGCCGGCAAGCAGGGCACGGTGGATTCGCCCGACGGACCGTACTTCGATCAGATGCTCGCCGAGGTCGAGGCGAAGTACTGCGTCGACACAGCCAAGGTGTTCGCCGCCGGCACGAGCAGCGGCGCGTGGATGTCGAACTTCCTCGCGTGCGAGCGCGGCAACGTCGTGCGCGGCGTCGCCGCCGACTCGGGCGGCCTCCAGCACGACCACGGCACCTGCACGGGCGGCGCCGCCGTCATGGAGATGCCCGGCGACTCGACGACGATCCAAGAAGGCGGCTTCGACATCGGCTCGGGCCAGGCGCGCGACCTGTTCATCCAGCTCAACGGCTGCACCGCGACGCCGACGACGATGGCCTACGGCAAGGCCAACACCTGCATGGTCTACGGCGGCTGCGCGTCTCCCGTCGTGTGGTGCAACGTCGGCGGCTCCCACCAGTCGGGCAACCAGGTCATCGCCGAGGCGGCCTGGGCGTTCTGGAACACGCTGAAGTAGCGGGTTCGCTCCTCAAAACAGGACGACGGCGTCGCAGCTGTCAGGCAGACCCGAGCTCGCGAGGGCGGCGCAGGTCGCCTGTCGCACGTCGTTCAGGCAGGTGGAGAAGGTGGGCTTCACGATCTTGGCCCTGGGGCACGAAGACATCTGCATGGCTTCGGTCAGGCATTCGGCCTGACTGTTCTGCGTGCCGCACTCGACGGCGCGCATGCAGGACAGGTCCACGAGCTGTTGGCACTTCGCGGGCGCGTCGTCCGGTTCACCACAAGCGCTGACACCGAGAACGAACAGCAACGCAGCCAAGATTCTCACGCGCATGGAATCACCTCCGAGTGGACTATCTAACCGCGGGTGCGCCCGCCGATCATCGGCTGATGGCAATCACTGACGCGCGACGGTCGCGACCATTGCTCCGCCGCAATGCTGCGGACAAGTCGCTTCGCCAATCGAGCTCCCCGTGACGTCGAAGCCGAACGCCATCGTCGCCGTGGGCGGGCTTGAGGATCTCGCCCGTGCGCGCGCCCTTCCCTTGCATCGTCTTTTCGCGATCCGCGAAGGACGCCGAGTCTTCACGAAGTAACTCGGCGCCGTCGCGTCGGCATTGGCATGGAGTCGAGCGCCCGCGGGAGCGACGGCGGGGGGCGCCCCCCCCCAAGACGGTCATACCCAGCGCCCCCACAAGCGGGGGGCGGGGCCCCACCCCAGCCCCCCCC
>JBBQJG010000164.1:0-12961 GCA_038325725.1 Polyangia bacterium
TGCGTCGCGCTCTACGAGGCGCTGTATGGGCAGCGCCCCTTCGAGGGCGACTCTGTCGTCAGCCTGATGGCGAACGTCATCAGCGGCGCCGTGCGGCCCGCGCCGCAGGGGACGCCGGTTCCGGCGCGCCTGCGTAAGGTCGTGTTGCGCGGGCTGCAGGTCGAGCCCAGCGAGCGCCACGCGACGATGCACGAGCTCCTCGCGGCGCTCGAGCACGATCCGTCGAGCCGACGCCGGGGATGGCTCACCGCGGGCGTCGCGCTCCTCGCGGTCATCGCGACAGGGCTCGCGTTTCGTCGCTCCGTGACCGAGTCGGGAGTCTCCGTGTGCGCTGGCGCGGCGGCGCGCCTCGCGGGAATCTGGGAGCCGGGCTCCGCGTCGCCGAGGAAGGACTCGATTCGGGCGCGGTTCGAGGCGCCCGGGCACGCCGGGGGCGCTAAGGTCTTCGCGTCCGTGAGCGTCCTGCTCGAGCGCTATGCCGAAGCTTGGGCGAAGATGCACGAGGAGAGCTGCGAGGCGACCCAGATCCGCCGCGAACAGTCGGCCGAGGTGCTCGATCTCCGGACGGCCTGCCTCACCGATCGTCTCTCGAGCCTGCGGGCCCTCACCGACATCTTCGCGACAGCCGACGTCAAGATCGTCGAGAACGGCGTTAACGCCGCCGGCGCGTTGCCCACCCTCGATCGCTGCGCCGACGTTGCTCTGTTGAGGGCCGTCGTCCAGCCGCCAGACGATCCGAACGTACGTGCGCGGGTAGAGGCCGTTCGGCAAGAAATCAATCGGGCCCGCGCGCTGTTCGACTCGGGCCAGTGCGCCGAAGGCCTCGGCGTTGGGCGCAAGGCCGTCAAGGCGGCCGCGGAGACGAGGTACCTTCCCGTTTCTGCCGAGGCACTCTACGTCACGGGGCGCTTCGGAGACTTTTGCGCCGATGAGAAGGAGGCGACCGCGGACCTGGAAGAGGCGGTGTGGGCGGCCGAGGCGTCGCATCACTACGAGGTCGTCGCTGAAGCCTCGATCTTCCTCGTGACGGAGTATGCGGAGCGCTTTCATGACGTGCACACCGCGCGCCTCTGGGCGAAGCACGCGGAGGCGACGATCGCCCATTTGAATGGGCACGGCCTGCTGCAGGCCTACCTGGCCGTCGAGTGGGGCGTGATCTTTCAGGCGGAAGGCAACCACGCCGAGGCTCTTCGCCAGCAGCGGATCGCGCTCGCCCTCAAGCAGCAGGTGCTGGGACCGAGGCACCCAGACACCGCCGTGTCGCTCATGAACGTGGGCCTCGCCCTGCACGAGCTCGGGGACGACGCGGCGGCGGAGCCCGTGTCACGAGAGGCGGTCGAAGTGATGGAGGCCGTACTCGGGTCCGGCAGCGCTCAGACGGCGACGGCCCTCCTCGACTACGGTGAAGTGCTGCGCGGGCAGGGCAGGCTCGAGGATGCTCGGGCGGCGCTGACGCACGCCATTGGAATCTGGAAGGCGGGTGGCTCCAGCGCGTTCTTCGTGGCCTACGGTCAGTTCGACCTCGCTCAGGTCGCCCTCGACGAGAACCGCGTCGCGGAGGCGCGGACATTGTTGACCGGAGCCGTCGACCAGCTTGGACAGGATCCTCCTTCGGCTGCGCGGGCGCACTTCTACCTCGCTCGGTCGATGTGGGAGACGCGCCGCGACCGGCACGCCGCCATCGCGATGGCGAAGGACGCCCGCAGGATCCTGATCTCCACGGCTGCGCCGAAGGCGCGCGTGGCCGAAGTCGACGCATGGTTGAGCGGCCACTCCTCGCGGTGACTCTCGGCGCGCGCGGGCTCAGTCCGGCGCGCGGAGGTTGTCTTGCCAAGGTGACTGCACGCCGGCGTCGCAGAGCCAATAGAAGACGGCGCGCATCTCGACGTGCTCGTCGGCGGCGATCTCGGCGAGCACGGCCGGCACGAGGTCGATCTCGAGGCCCTCCCACACGAAGCCGGGGACGCCCTGCGTGAGCGCGCGGAGGCCGCCCGTGATGAGCTTGTCGCGGCAGCGCCATAGACGCTCGATCGACATGCCGGCCGCCGCGCCGAACGTGGCGGGCGGGCGCAGCTCCGTCGGGAGCGCGACGCGGTCGAGGCCCGCGCTCCAACACAGCCAGCACAGGCCCGCCCACTCGCGCCGCGCGAGGCGCAACAGCGACGGCAGCGACGTCGTGGCCGGCAGCTCCATCCGTTCGTCGACGGTGACGCGCATGGGCTCCGGTGGCGCAACCGGAGTCGTGACGGCACCGGCGGGGTCGGGCGGCGCGTCTCCTTCGTCAGCCTCGTCTTGGATGATCTCTTCGAACTCCCACGTCTCGAGCGGCACGTCGCCGAGCGGCAGCAGCGCCGACAGATCAGGCGGCAGCCAAGGAGGCGCGACGCCGGCGGGGGCGCGCGCCGCGATCGCCGCGCGCAGCAGGCCGAGCCGCGTCGCGTACTTCTGGACGTGCGCGACGACGTTCTCGAGCGGCTGCTCGGGCGCCTCGGGGACGTCGGACAAGTGCGTCGAGATCTCCGTCCGCGCGGGCAGGAAGGGAAACTCCGTGAACAGGACGCGCGTGTACTGTTCGATGAATTCGCGCTGCTCGACGAGATCTTCAGGCAGCGCGGCGGCGTCGGCGCGGGCGTCGTCGGGCCGGCCGAGGTGCACGTGGATGAGCGCGCGCGTGACGTGGCAGGCGAGGCGGTCGGGCTCGATCAAGAGCGCGGCGTCGACGAGATCGAGCGCGACGCGATCACGGCCCGTGAGCAACGCCGCGAGCGTGCGCAGGAGGTTCGCGGCGTCGGCGCCCGCGACGAGGCCATTCGCGACGAGCGCGAGGCGCTCGCCCGCGCTCGTGACGAGCTCGGTGGCGAGGGCGACGGCGTTGTCGGGGCCGCGCCGGAGCGCGAGCTGCTCGAGCCGGGCCCGCAGCGGCGCCGCGTCGCGCGCCGCCGCCGCCGCGCGCGCCGTCGCGAGCAGCGCTTCGACGGGCCGCTCCTGCGCCGCGAGCGCGTCGGCCGTCGCTTCCCACGTTGCCGCGGTCGCGTCGGGCGCCGCCGTCGCGAAGGCGGGCGACGCGAGCAGCGCCTCGTCCTCGAGCGCGGCGCCGAGCGCGTACGTCGCGTGGACCGCGCCGCCCTCGTCGTGCAGCGACCACGCGCCCACGGCTTGGTCGCGGTCGAAGTGGCCGCGCTCCTCGCAGACGCGCGCGTCGACGTAGGCGCCGGGAACCTCGAAGACGTGGCGGTAGGCGCCCCCGCGGCCGCCTTCGCACCAATCGCTCGCTTCGAGAACGCCGCCGCGCACGTCGAAGCGCTGCCACAGGCCGTGGGCCTTTCCGCGTCGGTACTCGTCGCGCTCGCGCAGCACGCCGTCGCGGGCCCAGCGCAGCCACACGCCGTCGGCCTGGGCGTCGTCGGCGTACTGCGAGACGACCCACTGATCGCGTCCCTCTTCGTAGCGGGCGTTTCGAGGCACGCTCGCGGGGCGAATCGGGTGGGGCGCGCCGCTCGGCAGGATGTGGATCCCGGCGCGGTCGTACCAGCGAATCTCGGCGAGGTGCCCGTCGTTGTAGTCGTGCTCGAGGCGCCACGCATTCTGCGGCACGCAGCACGGCTGCATCGGCTCGGTCGTCGGCGCCTCCGTGCCGTAGGCCCGCATGAGGCCTTGCGGGCGTCCCTCGTGTACGACGCCCTCGCGCGCGACCGATCCGTCCTCGTGGAAGCGGCGGTACGCGCCGTCGCGCTCGCCCGCGACGAAGGTCTGCTCGGCCGCGAGCGTGCCGTCGACGCGCCACGTGCGCACGAGACCGGCGCGGCGTCCGTCGGCGTCGAGCGGGCCGAGCTCCCACTCGGCATTCCCAGGGCGCCACACGGCGTCGAGGGGAACTTCCGCGGGGCGCGGCGGAGTCGCTGGCGACTCGGCGGGGCCGACCTGCTGCACCGACATGCTCGAAACATACGCCTTTTTCAGGCCCGCGGGAGCGGCGCCCGGACCTTGTGGCTTGACACCGCGACGCCCGCGATGAATTGATGGCGCCTCTGACAACCAAATAAAAGCCTTCGGTGCCCAAAGGGGCATAACAGGGAAGCCGGTGCGATGCCGGCGCGGTCCCGCCACTGTGAGTGAGGATCCGCTTCTCGAGAACCCACTCGTCGCGCGCTTGGCGACGGGGAAGGGGAGAGGCGGGGCGACGACTTGATCGTTCGCCACCCACGAGCCAGGAGACCTACCGAAGGCCGACGCTTTCTTTTCCGCGCGGACGGAGATCGGCCGCGCGGCTCATGGTCGCGCGCCCCGACCCCTCGCCCGCACGGAGCGAGGGGTTTTTGCATGACGCCCGAGATCGGGCCCGCCGCGCGCGAAGGACGCGTGGCGGTGTCCGCCGCACCGTGCCCGCGATCCTCACCTGCGCCGCTTCCCGCGGCGGGAGCGGCGCGCGCGACGTCGGCGGCGCGACGCGGCGTCGGGCTCAGCCTCGCGCTCACTGTGTCACTCGTGTCGTCGGTCGCGCGCGCTCAAGACGGCGGCGCGAAGCTTCCGGCGCCGTACGAGACGGTCGTGACGGCGCCGACGCTCGCGGAGGCGGCGCGCGCCCCGCGCGAGGATCGCGCCGCCTCCGCGAGCGTCGTCGTCCCCGCCGACAGCCCGCGCGCTCACGACGACATGGGCTCGCTCATGCTCGAGGTCCCCGGCGTGTCGACGACCCGCACGGGCTCCGCGGGCTCGTTCACGACGCTGTCGTTGCGCGGCAGCAACCCCGATCAGGTGCGCGTCTTCATCGATGGCGTTCCGCTCAACATCGCCGAGGGTGGCGCCGTCGACCTGTCGACGCTCCCGCTCGGCGACGTCGAGCGCGTCGAGGTGTATCGCGGCCAGGCGCCGCTGTCGTTCGGCGAGTCGGCGCTCGGGGGCATCCTGTCGATCACGACGCGCACGCCCGGCGTCGCGGGCGTCGGCGCGCGCGCGGGCGTCGGCTCCGTGGGCACGCGCTTTGGTGACGTGAGCGCGGGCGGACACCTGGGTGGCGTGAGGCTCTACCTAGGCGCGCACGGCCTGTCGTCGACGGGCGTCTACCGGTTCTTCAACGACAACTGCACGCCGCTGAACGCGACGGACGACGCGTGGGCCTCGCGGCAGAACAACGACGTCAAGCAGGCGGACGGGACGTTGCGGGCCGCCACCGATCTCGTGGGACGCCGCACGCTCTCCCTCGGCGTCGTCGCCTTCGGACGAGACCAGGGTCTGCCGGGCTCGAGCTGCGCACAGACCCAGTTCGTTCGGTTCGCCACGGCCCGCGCGCTCGCGTACCTGCGCTACGAGGATCGCGATTCGCTCGGCGACGGCGGGCGCCTGTCGGCCCAGCTTTTCGCATCGCGACAGCGCGACCACTACACCGATCCCGGCGAGTTGTCGGCGGGGGCGTGGAACACGCACGACGACACCCAAACAGTGGGCGCGACGGCGAACGCGTCGCGCGCGGTCGCGGGCTGGCTGCGCCTCGCGCTCGTCGCCGAGGCGCGCGCGGAGATCTTCCAGCCGCAAAATGACGGCGAGCCGATGCCCGTCGGTTCGCCGGCGCGCCGCCTCGTCGCCGTGGGAGGCGTCGAGCCGACCTTCTTTTGGCGCGCCGCGAACCTCGACGTCATCCCGTCGGTGCGCGTCGAGCTGCAACAGGACGTCGTCACGGGGCGCGATCCCCTTTTGCAGACGCAGCGGCCTCCCGACGCGGCCATCGAGCGCGCGTTGCCCGTGTGGCGCCTCGCGATGATCCGTCCGCTCGGCTCGGCCGTCACGCTCAAGGGCAACGTGGGGCGCTACGCCCGCGCGCCCTCGTTCCTCGAGCTGTATGCCGGCTCGGGCCGGCTGCTCGGCAATCCGGGGCTTCGTCCCGAGCGCGGCACGAACGGGGACCTCGCGCTCACCGTCGACGCGAGCCCACGGCCCGGCGTTGGCGTCTCGACCCGCACGGCGATCTTCGGCGCGCGCGTCGAAGACCTCATCGAGTGGGAGCACGATCCCTACGGCCACTCGCGCGCCGACAACGTCGCCGCGGCGCGCATCCTGGGTGCGGAGCAAGAGGTCCGGCTCGCCGTCGGCAGGTGGGGCCGGCTCGTCGCGCAGGGGACCTACCTCGACGCGCTCGATCACAGCGGCGTGCCTGCTCACGAAGGCAAACAGCTCCCGTTTCGCCCGCGGTGGCAGGGTTACCTGCGCCCCGAGCTCGCGCGGCTGCCCCTGCCTCGCGGAGTCGTGCTCGGCGCCTACGTCGACGGCGCCGTCATTGGAGGCCTGTACGACGTGGCCTCCAACATCCACGCGCTGCCAGCGCGCTTCCTCGTCGGTGCGGGCGTGAGCGCCGAGGTCCCGCGTTGGGGTCTGCGCGCCGTGCTCAGCGGTCAGGACCTCACGCGGACGTGGACAAACGACCTCGCGAATTACCCGGTGCCGAGCCGGACGATCTATCTCGCGCTCGCCTGGCAGGCGGCGCCGCAAAGCAATGGAAACGGCAGCAATGCAAACGGAAGCAACTCACCGAACTAGGAGCGAAACGAAGATGAAGATCGAGACTATGGGTGTCGTGCGCGGGCTCGCGCTGGGCGTGGTCGTGTTGGGGATCGTCACGGGGAGCGTCGGCTGCGACGGCGCCCAGGTCGTCGGCGACGGCTCGATGCCGAGCAACGTCGCCGTCAAGGCGGGCCCCGCGAGCGGCCTCGCCGTCGTGGGGGGCGACTTCATGTCGTCGGTCATCTCGCTGCTCGCGGCGGACGGCACGCTCGCGAAGGACGACTGCATCGATTCGGGGACGGCGGCGAGCGACAAGCTCTCGCTCGCGCTCTCGGGCGACGTCACGTTGCCCTCGCAGCCGCAGATCGGCGGCAAGCTCTGGATCGTCGACCGGGGCAACGCGGCCGTCACCATCCTCGAGCCGACGACGTGCGCGCCCCTCGCTCAGATCTCCGTGGCGACCGGCTTCTTCGCAAATCCCCGCGACGTCGTCGTCCTGTCGGACACGAAGGCGTACGTCACCCGCTTCGAGAAGAACCTCGCGCCCGCGAGCGACATGGCGGCGGGCGACGACATCATCATCTTCGATCCGAGCACGGGAGCGCTCACGGGGCGCATCGACCTGTCCAACCAGGCGTCGCCCGTCGCGGGCGCGACGATCCAGGCGCGTCCCAACCGCATGGTGATCGCGGGCGGCCGGGTCTACGTGACGCTCAACAATCAGGACAAGAAGTTCTTCGCGGCAGGAGAGGGCGCCGTCGTCGTGATCGATCCGGTCATGGACACGGTCGTCGCGAAGATCGCGCTCCCCGGGCTCAAGGGCTGCGAGGCCATCACGGCGCGCGAGGACGACAAGAAGGTCCTCGTCGCGTGCGGCGGCTCGTTCGCCGACGCGGATCAGGCCGCGGGCTCTGGCGTCGCCGCGATCGACATCGGCGTGTCGCCGCCGACCGTGACTGGGACCGTCAAGGGCGCGGCGCTCGACGGGCACGCCCTGAACTTCTCTTGGGTGGGCGCGCTGTCGGCGACCCGCGTGCTCGCGGCGACCTTCGGCACCTTCGGAGACCTCAAGACGAACACGCCGAGCACGAACGACACCGTGTTTTCCATCGATCTGGTCGCGGGCACCGGGACGGCGCTCGGGATCGAGGGCCCCGCGTTCGACTTCGGCCGCGCGGCCGTGAACGCGACGACGCTGCTCGTCCCCGACGCGTCGTCGGTCGCGAACCTGCCGCGCGTTCGCTCCTACACGGTCCCCGCGACGGGTGACACGACGCAGACGGCGTCCCTCGACGCCGACCCCGCGAAGAAGCTGCCGCCCCGCGAGATCGCCTGGTACTGAGCGACTCGTTCTAGTTCTCGTCGACGGGCGGCGTAGCGCCGCCCTCGACGGGAAGGCCTGAGTCGAGATCCTCTTCCGAGATCGGCGAGCCGATTCGATAGCTCCCGTTGAGCCAGCTCCCGAGGTCGGCCGAGCGACAGCGCGCCGAGCAGAAGGGCAGCATCGGGAAGTCGGTGAGCGTTCCCTCGCAACTACGTTTACAGGTCGGGCAATCGAAGCGCATTCAAATCGAAACTGACCACGGGGTCGGCGACAAAACCAGCCAAATTTGATACAACTGAGCGCGCGGAAGTCTCGCGCTCCCGCGCGGGCCCCGCCCCCAAGTCCATGATGGCGACCGAGGACGACAAGGGCAGACTCGCGGCGCTCGCGCGCTACGGCGTCCTCGACACGCCGGCCGAGCCGGAGTTCGACCGCATCACGGCGCTCGCGGCGCGCCTGTTCCGCGTGCCAACGGTCGCGATCGTGCTCGTCGACGCCGAGCGGACGTGGTCGAAGTCGCGCTACGGGCTGGCGCTGCCGCCCATCCCGCGCGCGCTGTCGTTCTGTGGCCGCGCCATCGAGGGCCACGAGGTGCTCGTCGTCGCGGACACGCGCGCCGACGAACGCTTCGCGGGTCATCCGCTCGTCGTGCGCGAGCCGGGCCTCCGCTTCGTCGCGAGCGCGCCCATCTGCTCACCGGATGGGTACAACATCGGCTGTCTCGAGATCGCCGACACGAAGCCGCGCGACCTGTCGGCGACCGAGCGCGACATGCTCGCGAGCCTCGCGGCCGTCGTCATGGACGAGCTCGAGCTCCGCGCGACGCTGGGGCGCATCCGTCGCTACGACACGCTCGACGGGCTCTCTGCGAAGGTGTCCCCGCTGCGCGACGACGACGAAGCCGACGCCGACGACGGCGCGTTCACCCAGCCGCGTGCCGCGCCCATCACGAACGGCAACGCGCGCATGCCGGCCTTCCGCGAGGCCGCCGACATCCGCCTCGCCTTCGTGACGCACCAACTGCCCTCGATCGTGTGGACGACCGACCGCGACCTGCGCCTCACCTCGGCGATCGGCGCCGGCCTCGTGCCGCTCAACATCGACCCCGAGCGCGTCGTGGGGCTGCGCTTGCAAAAGGTGCTCGGCGCGCGCCTCTCGGACGACGCGCTCCTCGCGGCGCATGGTCAGGCCCTCGCGGGCGAGGGCGTCATGCTCGACTGGTCGTCGCGCAACATGGTGTGGCAATGCTGGGTCGAGCCGCTGCGAGACCCCGGCGGCGGCATCGTGGGCGCGATCGGGATCGCGCTCGACATCAGCGAGCGGGCGCGCCTGCAGAAGGCCGTGCGCGATCGCGAGGCCCACGTCGTTCAGGCCGATCGCCTCGCCTCGCTGGGCACGCTCGCCGCGGGTGTCGCGCACGAGATCAACAACCCGCTGACGTACGTCTTTACGAACGTCTCGTTCGCGCTCGAGCGCCTCGGCCTCGTCGGCGACGGGCAGGGCGTCGCGCGCAGCGGCCGGCCGCTCGCGGCCGAGCTCGACGAGGTGCGGACGGCGCTCACCGAGGCGCAAGAGGGTGCCGAGCGCGTCAAACAGATCGTGCGCGACCTGCGCGCGTACTCCCGCGCGGAGGACGAGGCCGAGAAGTCCGTCGACATCCACCGCGTCCTCGAGTGGTCCGTCAACATGACGATGAACGAGATTCGCCACCGCGCGCGCCTCGTGAAGGTGCTCGGGCCGGTTCCGGGCGTGCGCGCGACGGAGACGCGGCTCGGCCAGGTGTTCGTCAACCTCCTCGTGAACGCCGCGCAGGCCATCTCGGAAGGCCACACGGCCGACAACGAGATCCGCATCGAGACGTCGACGGACGAACAGGGCCGCGCCGTCGTGCGCATCAGCGACACGGGACCCGGGATCGCGTCCGACGCGCTCGACCACATCTTCGAGCCGTTCTTCACGACGAAGCCGCGCGGCGTGGGCCTCGGTCTCGGCCTCTTCGTGTGTCACGGCCTCATCAACGGGCTCGGTGGCACGCTGCAAGCCGAGAGCAAGCCGGGCGCGGGCGCGACGTTCACCGTGACGCTGCCGGCGGCGGCGCCGGCGGTGGCAAAGCGCGACGCGACGCCGCCTCCGGTGGCGCTGCCCACGCGACGTGTGCGCGTGCTCGCCGTCGACGACGAGCCGCAGGTGTTGCGCAGCCTCCAAAGGGCGCTGGACGCGCACGACGTCGTCGTCGACGCCTGCGGGCGCGACGCGCTCAAACGTCTCGAAACCGACACGAAGTTCGACGTCATCCTGTGCGATTTGATGATGGGCGACATGACGGGCATGGAGCTGCACGCCGCGCTCAGCGGCCGCTCGCGCGAGCTCGCGGGCCGCGTCGTGTTCATGACGGGTGGCGTGTTCACCGACCACGCGCGCGACTTCCTGGCTTCGGTCTCGAACACTTGCATCGAGAAGCCGTTCGATCTGGTCGCGCTGCGGGTCCTGGTCGCCGCCCGCGGCGCCGCCGCGGGCTAAAAACTCGGCACGGCCGCGGTTTCGCTGTAGAAATTTAGAAGAGTGACGGGGCAGACCGACACGTCCGCGCAGGGCTCGGGATCGCCTCCGGCGGGGCCCGTGCGTGGCCTGCCCGCGCTGCGGGCCATGCCGCGCGTCGTGTGGCTGTTGGGACTCGCGAGCCTGCTGAACGACGTCTCGAGCGAGGCGATCTTTCCGTTGCTGCCGTTGTTCCTCGCGCAGCTCGGCGCGCCCATGCGTTACCTCGGCCTCATCGAAGGCAGCGCCGATGCGCTCGCGAGCGTCATCAAGATGATCGCGGGCCGCTTGTCGGACCGCGGCCCGCGTCGCCTCATGGTGTCGGGAGGCTACGCGCTGCCCGCGCTCGCGCGAGCTGGCATCGCCTTCGCGGCGGCGCCGTTTCACGTCCTGGCGGCTCGGCTCGTCGACCGCGCCGGTAAGGGCATTCGTTCAGGCCCGCGCGACGCGATGATCGCGGACTCGGTGAGCAAATCGGAACGTGGGCGCGCCTTCGGCCTGAATCGCTCCATGGATCACTTTGGAGCGGCCGTGGGCCCGCTCGTCGCGAGCGGCCTCATCGCGCTCGGCGTCGGGCTGCGGGCGACGTTCTTCGTCGCGGCCGCGCTCGGCCTCCTCGCGCCGCTCGTGCTGTTCCTGCGCCTGCGCGATCCCGCCCACGTCGCGCGCGACGAGGCGCCGGCGGCCACCGCCGACACGAAGCTGCGTCCGGGCTATTGGTCGTATCTCGTCGTCTGCGTGCTGTTCGCGCTCGGCAACTCGTCGGACGCGTTCCTCCTCGTCCGCGCGACGGAGCTCGGCTGGAAAAACGTGCCGTTGCTCTGGTTTTTCCATCACATCGTGAAGTCCGCGGCGGCGCTTCCGGGCGGGGCGTTGTCCGATCGACACTCCCGCGCCATCGTGGTTGCGGCGGGGTGGGCCGCGTACGCGCTCGTGTACGTCGGCTTCGGCATGGCGACGACTGGCTGGCACATCGTCGTGTTGTTTCTGGCCTACGCCCTGTATCACGGCCTCGCGGAAGGGGCCGAGCGCGCCATCATCGCCGATCTCGCCGAGCAGGGCGGCCGCGGGCGTGCGTTCGGCCTGTACCACGGGTTCGTCGGCGTCGCGGCGCTGCCCGCGGGGCTCGCGACGGGCCTCGTGTGGGACCGCTGGGGTGCACGTACGGCGTTGAGCATGAACGCGGCGTTCGCGGGCCTCGCGGCGATCGTGTTGGCCTGGCTCGCGTTCGCGGGGCCGCTCCGGCGCTCGCTCGTGATGTCGGAGACGCCGAATCCCGTGCGGGCGCTCCCGCGCCGCGACTGACTAAGAGTCGATGGTTCGGGACTCCCGGATGAGGTCGAGCTGTCCGCGGCGGATGAGGAGCAGCTCGCGCAAGACGACCTGGAGGCACGCCACGACGGGAACCGCGACGACGGCCCCCGGCACGCCCGCGAGCTCTCCGAAGAAGAGGATCGAGAGCGTCACGATGAGCGGGTTCACGTGGACCGTTCGACGGAACACGAGCGGCGCGAGGAGGTTGCCCTCGACCTGGCCGTAGACAATGAAGTAGATCGCCGCGGCGACGCCCGGTCCGAGGCCTCGCGTCGCAAAGGCAATCAGAGAGATCACGGTGCCCATGACGAACGGCCCCGCGTAGGGCACGAGGCTCGACAGCCCCGCGCAGATGCCGAGCGGCAGGAAGAACGACACGCGATCGATCGCGAGGAACGTCGTCGTGAGCGTCGCGTTCGCGAGGCAGATGAGCAGCAGGCCACCGAGGTAGCCACCGATCGATTGATAGATCTTGTGGAGCACGTCCTCGTAGACGGGACGGCGGTCGGCGCGGGCCTCCTTGAGGAACGCCTCGATGAGGCGTCCGCCGAAGATCAACATGAACGCTGTCAGGAAGGCGATCGTGATCGCCGCGCCTACGGCGGTGAGCACGCCACCCACGGCCGCGAGCACGGGGCTCGCCGCGCCCTCGAGCCGCTGCGGGAGCTCACGCTCGGCGCGGGCGAGCTGTTCGGCGAGGTGAAAGCGCGAGTCGAGGCGCTGAAAGATCGACGTGTCGCGGATCGTGTGCAGGAAGCCCGGGGCGTCTTTGATGAGCTGCTTGCCCTGGTCGATCGCGGGCGGGATGAGGATGAGGCCGAACGCGGCGAGCACGAGCGTCGCGGCGAGCAACACGAGCGCGATGGCGGCGTTGCGCCCGAGGCCTCGCTTCTGGAGCGACCGCACGACGTGCTCGAGCGAGACGGCGAGCATGAGCGCGACGCCCGTGAGCGCCACGGCGACGAGCGCGTTCGCGAGCGCCGAGACGATTCCGACCACGAGCAGCACGCCCGAGCAGATCGTGAACACGGTCTTGAACGAGACCTGCGACGGCTGGATCTCGGGGCTCGGCTCCACGGACGCAACCTATCAGAAAATGCGCCGCTCTCGTCGGAGAGCGGCGCCCGGGTCGAATCGTCGCGGCGTTCTAGTTGTCGAAGTAGAGCGCGAACTCGTGGGGGTGCGGGCGGAGGCGAATGGCGTCGACCTCGTTCTCACGCTTGTAGTCGATCCAGGTCGAGATGACCTCGGAGGTGAAGACGTCGCCCTTGAGAAGGAAGGCATGATCTT
>JBBQJG010000165.1:0-12959 GCA_038325725.1 Polyangia bacterium
GCCATCCGCGTCTCGCTCGGCGGCATCTTCGAGCTGCCCGTCGTGCGGCTCGAGCGCTGGCCAGAGGGCCTCGACGAGCTGCGCGCAGGCGGCTTCGCCCTCGTCGCCGCCGTCGTCGCGCCCGACGCGACGCCGCTCCCGCGGTTCGCGCCGCCGCCGCGCTGGGCGTTGCTGCTCGGCTCCGAGGGGCCGGGCTTGTCGGCAGGCGCCATCGCGCGCTGCGACCACCGCGTCACGATCCCCATGTCGACCTCACCCGGCGCCGACTCTCTCAACGTCGCGACGGCCGGCGCCGTGCTGCTCTACGCGCTCACGCGCGCCGGGGCGCCTTAGCCGCGCGGCGCGAGCTCAGCCCGCGCGGCCGGAGTCTCAGCCGCGCGGCGGGAGCTTGCTGAAGTCGACGAAGAGCTTGCGCGCCGTCGGCTGGCAGGTCGGGCAGAAGCACGCGTCGGCTTCCCCGACGCGCACGGCGCGGATCTTCGTGCCGCACACGCGGCACGGCTGGCCGTCGCGCCCGCGCACGGCGAGAAAATCGCGTACCTTGAGCTCGATCGGCTCGTCGCGCCGGCGGATCTCGGCGATGGCGTCCCCGAGCACGCGCGGGATCGCCGCGTAGAGCGCGTCGAGCTCGGCGGGCGTGAGCTTGTTGCAGAACGTCTTCGGGTGCAGCCGCGCCGCGAAGAGGATCTCGTCGGCGTACGCGTTGCCGATCGACGCGAGCGCCGACTTGTCCATGATGAAGCGCCGCACCTGATCGCGCCGCTTCGCGATGAGCGCGCCGAAGGCCTCGCGCGTGAAGTCGGGCGACATCGGATCGAGCCCGAGCTTGCCGTACACGGGGATCTGCATCTCTTCGGCGGCCTGCGCGACGTAGACCTTCCCCATCCGTCGGTCGTCCAGGTACTGAAGCTCGGGGCCCTCGTCGAACACGAGCGCGAGCCCGAGCGAGACGGGATCTTTCTTCGCGCCGTTCGCGCCAGGCGTGCCGCGGCCCTCGACGAGCTTGTACTTGCCGACGAGCATGGCGTTGACCACGACGACGAGCCCGCCCTCGAGCGCGAAGCGCAAGAAGTGTCCGCGCCGCCGCACCTCCTCGAGGCGCCGGCCCACGAGGACGTCGGGAAACGGCTCGCGCACCATCACGCGCAGCACGAGCGGATCGCCCGTGCGCGCCGCGGCGACGCGCTTGCCGACGACGACGCGCGCGAGCACCTCCTCGACGTGGACGAGATCGGGCAGCTCCGGCACGCCGACAGTCTGGCATTCGGCGCCTCGGCGGTCCAAACTCGCGTTCATGCCGATCCCCGCTGCCGTCGCAGTGACGATCGCCGTCGTCGGGTCGCTCATCTTCCTGACGAACGGCGTCCGCACGCTCCGCCGGCGACGCCGCAACCTCGAGCACTATGAGAAGGGCGAGCCCCTCGAGGGCGTGGGCGACTGGGATTGACGCGAGCCGGGTCGCCCCGCGCTGGCTTCGCATTTGCGCTGCTGGGCGCACTGCTCTGACCTTCCGCCGCGCAGGCTGACGCGGCCTTTCCATAAATCGCCGTGTCGCGCCGCCAACCTTTTTGCGATTCTCGGACTGACTTTTTGATGAACCTGGAGTCGCTGAGCCTCCCACCCGTCAGTACACACTTTCGGAGGGGCTACATGATCACGACTCGTTGGTTTGCAATCGGGGCTCTGGGGACGTCGCTCCTCTTCTTCGCCGCCGTGGGTTGTTCGGACGGAGCCACTGGCGTCGGCGGTGCCGCGGGCACTGGTGGCACGCCTGTCGTCGTCGGACAAGGCGGCGACACGGGCAACGGTCAGACCGGCAACAATGGCGGTCAGGCCGGCGACAACGGCGGCGGTCAGGCCGGCACCATGGGTGGCGGCCAAGCGGGTCGGCCCGGCGGCAACAACGATGGCGGCGCCGCCGGTCGACGCGACGGCGGCTTCACGTTCGACGCGGCCCCGCGCCGCGACGCGCAGCCTCCCCGCGACGCGCAGCCTCCGCGCGATGCGCAGCCTCCGCGCGATGCCGTCGTTCGCGATGCGGGCATCACGCTCGATGCGCTGCTCCCCGGGTGCGCGGCTGGCGTCGCCAATGGCGGCACCTGCACGGCGACGAGCGCGCCCTGCGCTCCGGCGACGGGCACCCTCTGCTACTGCCGCAACAGAGCGTGGGTCTGCCGCTAGCGACGTTTTTTGATCGGGACGCGCCGCTCCCCCGGGCGGCGCGTCCGTCACGCGTGCGAGAGCCTCGAAGAGGCTACGCCGTGTGGCCGGCGTTTCTCAGATACGCGACGTAGTAGGCGGCGTCCTGCCGCTCTTGCAGCTCGCCACGCTCGACGGCGTCCTCGCAAAGCTTGCGCAGATCGCCGATGCGGCGGCTGGGCGGCAACGCAAACGCTTCCATGATGGCGTTGCCGAGGCCCGCGGGCAGCGGCGGCACGCGCGCGTCGAGCTCGCGGATCACGAGGATGCGCTCCTTGAGCGCGTGGATGTTCCCGACGGCCTCCTGGCGGCGGCCCGGGCGACGCGACGTCACGTCGGCGCGTGAGAGATCGAACAGCTCCTCTAGGTGCTCGCCCATCTCGTGATCGAAGCGGCGCACGGCGGCGTCGGTCCACCCGGCCTCGTACGCGTTGGCGCGCAGGTGGTTGAGGATGAGAAAACGGATCTTGTGGCGCTCCGTCTTGTCGAAGCCCAATCGCCGCCCGATCGGATCCCACATGCGTGCGCCGACCTCGGCGTGGCGGTGGAAGGTCACCTTGCCGTCGGGCAGCATCACGCGCGTCGGGACCTTGCCGATGTCGTGCAGCAGCGCCGACCAACGCACGGACGGCTTGGGCACCGACTGACGCACGACCTGCTTCGTGTGCTCCCAGACGTCCTTGTGGCGTCGCCCCGCCTCTTGCGAGAAATCGACGGTCGCCTCGAGCTCGGGCAGCAGCGCCGCGAGCAGCCCGGCGTCGTGCATCCACTGCAGACCGGCCTCGAGCGACTTGCCCAAGATGACGGCCTCGATGCCGGCGCGCACGCGCGCCACGGGAACCTGCGCGATGAGCGGCGCCGCCGCGCGCGCCGCGAGGGTGAGCTCCGCGGGGGGGAGCTCGCCCGTCTGGGCGATCTGGGCGGCTACGTCGAGCAACGCCTCGGGCGAGCCGAACGCCCCGCCCGCATTTCCGAGAGACACGGAAGACAACCCGCAGATCCCGGTTAGGACGTGATCTTCTTCTTGTCCTGATCGCGCTTGCGCGCCAGGTGATCGACGAAGGGCTGAACCTGCTTCACGCGGCCCGCGAGGGACTTCTCCGTGATGGGGTACAGCGTGCCGAACTGGAGTCCCTCGTCGTAGAGGAACGTGCCGACCTCTTCGTCGTCGACGAACATCGAGATCTTCTTCTTGGCGTAGACGGCCTTGCCGAGCGTCGCCCAGCGGCCCCCGATCCAATCGACGACCTCGTCACCGAAGACCTCGCGGAAAAGCGCGAGATCGTCGTCGATGCGCGCGTAGTCCTCGGCGAAGCGCTCCTTGAAAGCGGGCGCGCCCTCGCCGCCCTCGGCCGCGATCTTCGCGAGCGCGATGCGCAGCAGGATGACGTCCTCGACGAAGCGCACGGGCGGATCGACGTTGCCGTCCTTCGGCGTGATGATGTGGACGACGGTGGCGGCGGCCACCTCACGCGTGGCGTGCTCGAGATCCGAGTCGGCCACGGCCTCGAGGAGAATCTTCACGTCGAACGGGAGGGAAACCAGCGTTCGCGAGATCGTCTCCAGAAAACGGCGCTCAAGTTCCTTGTCCATGGGTCGGTGCGGGTCGAGAGAGACGGAAAAAGACGGGTGACGTGAAACAGAAAGGACGTCCTTTACCCCGGACGGACCTCAGATACTACCTCTTTCGTCGCCCCGGTCACAGCCTGACGTTGAAGGGCACGTTGAAGCGCACGGCCTCGTCCAGGGCCGCCGCGGCCGCCGGGCTGAACGCGGCATGCGGGCCCGGGGGCAGCTCGAGCGTCAGCACCGGAAGGCCGCGATCGATGCCGAGCCAACTGCCCAGCGAACCCGGCGTCGGGTAGCCGATGTCGCCGCGCGCGGGCCAACCGCACGCGGCCGCGACGGCCTCGGCCCACGCCTTTGCAGGACCGTCATAGTTCACGCAGGCGAAGGGCGCGTGGATCGCGACGACGCCGCGGGGCGCGTGCGCGGCGATGAGCGCCGCGAGCAGCGCCGACTCGGGCTCGCACAGCGGCGCCGCGCCGGGGAAGTAACCGGGCGCGTGCGCCGTCGTGAAGTTGCGCGCGGGAAAGTTTCGGTTGAGGTCGACGTCGCGCGCCGAGTTCTTCGCGCCGCGCGCGAGGCCGTCCGGGTTGAGCGCGGGCACGAGGACGAGCGGCGCGGCCGGCGCGCCCGCGACGAGGCGGCGCGCGAGGGCGACGGCCGCCTCGACGCTCGACGGCTCGTCGCCGTGAACGCCGCCGACGACGAGCAACGGCGGCGCGACGGCCCCGAAAACCGCGCCGAAAATGGGGCGTCCTTCGCTCGATCGTCCGAGCTCGGGGAAGCCGAGGGCGCGGACCGCCGCGAGGAGACCGGCGTCGTCGGGGGCTGGGTCGAGCACGCTGGATCACATTTGGCGCTCCAGTTAACGTCTGCGCAATGGAGATCAAGGTCGGGGAGCTCAAGACCGAGGCGCGCGCGCTCGCGCGCGCGGGCGAGCTGGGCGCGGCCCTCGCGGCGTACGATCACCTCCTCGCCGCCAACCCGCTCGACTACGACAGCCGACTCAAGATCGCCGATCTCCTCGCGGCGAGCGGCGATCGCGAGGGCGCCGTCGCCGTATACCGCGGGCTCGCGCTCCACAACATCCGCGCGGGCCACCCGCTGCCGGGTCTCGTCGCGTGCAAGCAACTCGAGGCGCTCGGCGAGCCGGGCGACGACTTCGTCGAGCACATGGGCGCGCTGTACGGACACGGCGCGACGACGCTCGCGAAGTTCGCGGCGCGCCAGGCGCCCATCGATCTCGACGCGGCGATCCCGCGGCCCGATCTCACGAAGGCCGTCGACGTCGCCAAGGTCACCGAGCGGGCGCGTGAGCGCGCTCTCGATTTCTCTGTCTTCGTTCAATACCCCGAGCAATTCCTCCCGTTGCCATTCTTCTCAGAGCTGCCGCGCGAGGTGTTCGCGCCCGTGCTGCGCATCGTGACGTTGCGGCGGCTGCGCGACGGCGACTTCGTCATCCGCGAGGGCGAGCCGGGCGTCGCGTTCTATCTCGTCGCGACGGGCCAGGTGCGCGTGTTCGCGACCCAGGGCGGCAAGCAGATCGAGCGCACGCGCCTGCTCGAGGGTGCGCTCTTCGGCGAGATGTCGCTGCTGACGCAGCAGCCCCGCACCGCATCCGTTCAAGTCGTCGATGAAGCCGACATCCTCGAGCTGTCGCGCGAGAACATGGCGGCCATCGCCGCCGAGGTGCCGACGCTCGCGGCGGCGCTCGACAAATTCGCGCGCGAGCGGCTGCTGCGCAACCTGCTCGCGACGTCGCCGCTTTTCCGGCCGTTCAACCACCAGCAGCAGCTCGATCTCATCCGCCGCTTCGACGGCCACGAGGTCGCCGCCGGCACGACGGTCATTCGCGAAGGCGATGCCGGCCAGGGCCTCTTCGTCGTCCTGTCGGGCGAGGTCGAGGTCTCGAAGCGCCAGGCCGACGGCGCCGAGCTCTCCCTCGCGCGATTGCGCGCGGGCGACGCCTTCGGCGAGATGTCGCTGCTGACGAACCAGCCGACGAGCGCGACCGTCACGGCGGCGCGCCCGTCGACAATCCTCTTCCTCGCGCGCGACTACTTCCAGCGCCTCGTCGCGGCGCTGCCGGCGATTCGGCAATACTTCGAGGAGCTGTCGCAGCGCCGCGACATCGAAAACCGCCTGGCCCTCGGCCAGGAGGACGAAGCCGGCGAGCGCCACACCTCCCCCGACGCCCGCGTGATTGTCTAAGTCGATCTTGTGCGGGACCCTGAGGAGGTCCCCCACCCCCGGCGCTCGCTCCGCACGGCGAAGCCGAAGAAGAGAACCAAGAAATCGCCTCCGTTTCGAGGGCGCTCGCGGCTCGTTCTCTGGAGGTGGCGGTCGAACTTGACGAATCGCTCATTCGCAAACTTTCAAGCTGTAGGACGATCGGCCTTCAACCGACTGCCCCCTCGCGGAGCGAGGCCAATCTTTGCCTACGTTCTTTTTCGAACAAGCGCCCGCGGCGATCCGGATCTGGATGTCGCGACACCGGCCCGTTCTCGAGCCGATGTGGCCAACTTTAGGGCAATTGCAATGGTCCTCTACTTGCAGTGAGCCAAGGGCGTGCAACCCCGACACCTCATCAGCCTGCCAAGGAACTTCCGATGCGGGCGGGGGGATAAAATAGAGCGGATGCGCTCGACCGCGACGTTCCTCGCACTTGCCGCGTTCGTCGCGGCCTCGGGAAGCATCGCGTGCTCGAACCGCGCGAGCCCGCTCCAGCCCGGCAGCGCCGGCGCGCCCGCGGGAACCGGCGGGATAAGTGGGCCGAGCGGCTCAGGGATGGGAGGCGGCGGCGGTGCGTGGACGTTCATGGGCGTCCACGCCTATACGGTCACCTCCACGGTTTCGTGGACCGACTCCCAGTTCACCGAGACCGGTGCGAATCTGCCCGCGACGCAAACCGTCACGCTGGTTCTCGACACGAACGCGCGCAGCGCCATCGTGGGTGCGAAAGACCATGACGCGCGGCCGTACCAGTCGAACGATGACCGCACGTTCCAGATCGACCCGGACCCGCCGGGCGGCTTCACCGTGCCGCTGCGCGGAGGCTGCTACCCACCGTACGTCGGCTACGGTGCCATGACCGTCATGTTCGCGGACGGCGCCTCCCTCACGGGCACGGGCACGGGTTTGGGCTGCGTGGAGGGCTTCGGAAATAGCGTTTGCGCGAAGGTCTCGATGGTCTTCGCCGGTCGGCCCGATGTCGAAGCGCCCACGCTGACGGTCGATGACAGTGGCGGCGCGGTCGATCCGTTCGTCGGCGCCACCGTCCGCGCGTCGGAGCCGCTGCCCCCTACGACGCGGCCGACGATGACCTCGACGAGCGGCGACCGCTTCACGCTCGCGCAGGTGCCGTACGGCGTCCCGTCTCGGGACGCGGCCGCCACGAACTTCCACACACCGAACGTGCTGCTCCGCTACGGAGAGGGGTACAGCGTGATCCCCGACGGCATCGTGGACTTTGCGGGCAACGCGACCACGACGCCCGCCACGTTCCAGACGGTCGCGCCCCCGCCGCTCGCCGCGCCGGACGGCTTCGAATCTGTAACCGGCACCAGTCTGGGGGGCGCCATCCTGATCTCGGGTGCGGGCAACCCGGTGATCTCAGGCGCCCAAAGCCTGTACGTTCCCCTGCAGAACCACCGCGATACCTGCGCCAATCAGACGCTGCTGGCGTCACTACGTTTGGCCGTGCCAGCGGGCGCGACCACGATTCGGTTTTCCTATCGCTCTGTGACGTACACTTCGAGCGGCCCGGGGACGGGCTTTGTCGGCGTCGAGTGGGCATCGGCCGGCCAGCCCATTTCCTCGGGCAGCCTCCCGGCTGCGCAGAACCCCAAGACCTTCACGATGCCCGACCAGACAATGACCTTGCTCGGACCCGTGACCAGCGCCGAGTTCCCGTTGGACGCCTCTACGGGCGCCGAGGTCGCGCTCGCGTTCATGTACAACCTCCTCGGCTGCAGTACCCTTGGGCCCTGTCCCTCGGTTGGCATCGTTATCGACGACCTGCGCGTCGAATGAGCCCAGCCGCCCGCGACTGGCGCCGAGACGACTGTGACCTCCGGTCGGCTGATGAAAGGGCTCGCGAGACGGGATCGATGGGCGCTCACCGAGACCCAATGATTGTGGGCCGCTCATCATGCTCGGGTGCGCGCGCGACGACATCGAGCGCTACATTTTTACGAGCAGACCCGCGCACCTGAGTGCGCGGGAGCGCTCGCCCTTTATTTTGCCGTTCTTTTCCACTCTCCGACCAAGCCGCGCTGCGCTCGGGTTTCGTGTAACTGTGGGTTCGGATCGTGCGTTTCGAAGGTGACGTGGAGACTGTGAAGATCGGCGTGTCGGCGTGCTTGCTGGGCGCCGAGGTCAGGTTCGACGGTCAGCACAAGCGGAGCGCGTTCCTGACCGAGCAGCTCGCGCCCTTCGTGACGTGGGTGTCCGTGTGTCCCGAGGTCGAGGTCGGCATGGGGATTCCGCGCGAGCCCGTGCGGCTCGTGCGCGGGCCCGGCGGCCGCACGTCGATGCTCGCCAGCGACAGCGGCGCCGATTGGACGGAGCGCATGAACGCGCTCGCCGCGCGGAGGACCGAGGCGCTCGCGCGCGAAGAGCTCTCCGGCTACGTGCTCAAGGCAAAGTCGCCGAGCTGCGGGATGGAGCGGGTCAAGGTCTTCGCCGACGCCGACACGCGCGCGCAGCCGAAACGCGATGGCGTCGGGCTGTTCGCGCGCGCGCTCATGGATCGGCTGCCCAACCTCCCGGTCGAAGAGGAAGGCCGGCTGCAGGACGAGCGGCTGCGCGAGAACTTCGTCGAGCGCGTGTTCGCCTATGCGCGCGTGCGGCGCTTGTTCGCCGAGCGCTGGACCGTGGGTGGGCTCGTCGCGTTCCACACGGCGCACAAGATGCAGCTCCTCGCGCATTCGACCGACGGCTACCGCGCGCTGGGGCGCCTGGTCGGCGCCGCCAAGCAGACGGCACGCGCCGACCTGCGCGCGCGCTACGAGGCCGCCTTCATGGCCGTCCTCAAAAAGCTCGCGACGCCGGGGCGTCACGGCAACGTCCTTCAGCACATGCTCGGGCACCTCAAGGATCAGCTCGACGAAAGCGACAAGCGCGAGCTGCTCGCCGTCATCGAGGATCACCGCACGGGGCTCGTGCCGCTCGTCGTGCCCGTGACGTTGCTGCGCCACCACGCACGGCGCCTCGACGTCGCGTATCTGCTCGGTCAGACGTACCTCGAGCCGCACCCCAAGGAGCTCATGCTCCGTAACCACGTCTGAGGTCGACGCGTTCTGCCGAGGTGGCGACGTATGCCCTCCACTGGTTTCGGCGCGACCTGCGCGTCAGCGACAACCCCGCGCTCCATTGGAGCGCGAAGGAGCACGGCGGCCGCGTGCTCGGCGTGTACTGCGTCGACCCGAAAGAGCGCGCGCGCTCCGACTTCTCGCCCGACCGTTTCGCGTTTCTCTGCAAGACTCTCGCGGCGCTGCGCGACGAGCTGCGCGACGCGGGCGGCGATCTGCTCGTGCTCGACGAAGGCCCCGAGGCGGCCTTCCCGCGCCTCCTCGCGGCGCTCGACGCGCGACCCGCGACCGTCTCGTTCAGCCGCGACTACGAGCCGGCCGAGCGCGCGCGCGACGCCACGATGCACGATCTCTTCGCGGACGGCCTCGGCCTGGGCGTCCACACGGAGCGCGGCAACCTCCTCGTCGAGCCGGACGAGCTGCGCAAGCCGAGCGCGGGTCGCGACGACGCGACCTTCTATCAGGTGTACACGCCCTTCGCCCGCCGCTGGTTCGAGCTGCGCGCGCGTCACCCGCGCGGCGCGAAGACGCCTCCGCGCTTCACGCTGACGTGGGCGGCGTTGTTCCGCGGACGCGCGCCCGTCCCGGATCACCTCACTCGCCTCACCAAGGAACGAGGTCGGGCGCGCGTGCCGCTCCCCGACGCTGGCAGCGTCGCCGCGCGCGAGCGCCTGCGCGCGTTCGCGGCGCGGCTCGACGCCTACAAAGAGCGACGCGATCTACCCGCCGAGAACGGGACGTCGCGCCTGTCCGTGTATCTCAAGAACGGTTCGCTCAGCCCCGCGCAGGCGAGCGCGACGCTCGGCCTCGGAGAGGTGGCGTTCGCCGAGGCGAGCGGCCGCAGCACCTTCCTGCGCGAGCTCGCGTGGCGCGAGTTCTACTGTCACGTCCTTTGGCACCGGCCCGACGTCGAGACGCGCGCGTTCCTGCCGCGCGCTCGAGACCTGCCGTGGGAGAATCGTCAAGACTGGTTCGACGCCTGGAAAGCCGGGCGCACCGGTTTTCCCATCGTCGACGCGGGCATGCGTCAGCTCGCGCAGACGGGCTGGATGCACAACCGCGTCCGCATGATCGTCGCGTCGTTCCTCACGAAGGATCTGTTGATCGACTGGCGTTGGGGCGAACGACATTTCATGGAGCGACTGCTCGACGGCGAGCTCGCGTCGAACAACGGCGGCTGGCAGTGGGCGGCGTCGACGGGCTGCGATCCGCAGCCGTATTTTCGCGTGTTCAACCCCGTGCTGCAGGGGCGGCGCTTCGATCCCGACGGCGCCTACGTGCGCGCGTTCGTGCCCGAGCGTCGGGGCGACGGCCCAAAGGACCTTCACGAGCCGCGCGACGCGCTCGTCGACCACGCCGTCCAGAAAGAGAAGGCGTTGGCGCTCTTTCGCGACGCGCGTTAGGTCGCGCGCATCAGGGAGCAAAGGTCCGGGGCCGAAGACCGCGCGAGATCACGACGCACGCGACGCTCACGAACACCCACGCACCGACGTGGTGCACGAGCACGTGCAGCGCGCCCTGGTGACACGCGAGCTCGCCCAAGAACGCGCCCGTGGTCCCCGCGCCCAAGCCCGTCGCGAGGGCGCGCGGCCACGTCCACGCGGATTGGCGAAGCGCCCACAGGCCGACGACGAGCGGCAGCACGCCCACGCCGACGTGGCTCACCGAGCAGACCCACGCGGGCGTCGTCGAGGGCAGCCCCGCGCCGCGCTCGAGCACGAGCAACGCCATCAGCAGCGGCGCCGTCACGATGACGATCCACGGGCGCGCCCGCGGCGCGAGCGACGCTTGCCCCGCGACGACGGCGAGCGCGAGCAACGACACCAAGGCCGGGCCGCGCTCGGCGAGCGATGCCCCGTCGGACAGACCGGCGATGATCGCGCCGGCCCCCGCGAGCAAACACACGCCGACGGACGCGCCGACGACGCGCGGGACCTGACGTCGCCACGGCGTCGCCACTGGCGCGGCGCGCAGCTCGGCCAACGCCGCGGCGCGCGCGCGCGCCACCGGATCACTCACGCGTCACCCCCGGGCCCGAGCGGCGCCAGCAACACGCGCAGCCGCGCATAGCCCCGGTGCGCGCGCACCTTGGCGGCGCCCACGGTGATGCCGAGCGCCGCCGCGATCTCTTCGAACGACAGCTCCTGCATCTTGTGCAGCACGACCGCTTCGCGCTGATCGACGGGGAGCTGCATGAGCGCGGCCTCGACGGCGCGCGCGGTGCCCGGATCGACGAGCGGCGTTCCCGGAGCGACGCCCTCGGGCGGCACGCCCGTCCTCGACAAGTCTTCGGGCCGCGCGCGGCGGCGCCGGAGCGCGTCGCGCCCCGCGTTGGCGGCGATCGCGAACACCCACGAGCGCACCGCCGTGCCCTGCTGATAGCGCCCACGCGCCCTGACAACAGACAAGAACGTCGTCTGCAGGAGATCCTCCGCGAGCGCCTGGTCGCGCACCATGCGCGTCAGGAAGGCCAGCGTGGGGGGCGCGTGGCGAGCGTAGAGCGTCTCGAAGGCGCTCTCGTCGCCTCGACAAAATCGTTCCATGAGACCGTCGTCCTCGGAGGGCTGCAAAGGTTGACCTTCCCCTCAACGCGCGAGCTGACCAGGCGGTAACACCGCTCCGAGACAGGTCGCGACCATGCGCGGCGAATCCTAGCATCACCGGTTTTGGGGGCGCGCTGTCGGGCCCCGGCATAGACTCCGTTCGTGATGAAGCCCCCCCGTCGCGCTGGTCGTACCTCGTGGCTCGCGCTCTTGTTCGCGCTGTTCGCGCTCATCGCGCTCCCAGCGCTCGCCGTGGCCGGGCCGCGGTCGGGTGGCAGCTTCGGCGGACGCACCGGGTTCCGCAGCGGCGGCGGCTTCTCGTCGGGCGGCGGCTTCTCGTCGGGCAGCAGCCGCTACGGCGGTGGGTACGGCAACGGCGGCGGCTCGCACTTCTTCTTCCTGCCGAGCTACGGCTACGGCGGCTACGGGTTCGGCGGCGGCGGGCTCATCGGCACGATCGTCATCTTGGGCATCGGCTGGTTCGCCGTGTCTTCGATGATGCGCGCCGTGCGCCGCAGCCGCGACGCCGGCGGGTCGCCCTCTTGGTCGCCCTCTTGGATGTCCGGCGCCTACGGCAATCAGGACGAGACCGCGGCCGTGGGGCGCGCGTACCTCTACCGCCTGCAGCTCGCCCTCGGGCGCTCGGCCCGCGGCGTTCAAGATCGCCTCGCGAGCTTCGCCGAGCAGGGCGACACGAACAGCGAGGCAGGCCTCGCGTCGCTGCTCTCACAGACGGCGCTCGAGCTGCTGCGCGAAAAAGACGCCGTCCGCTACGTCGGCGCCGACGGCCGCGGGCCCATGAGCCTCACGAACGCCGAAACGACGATGAACAGCCTCGCGCTCGCCGAGCGCTCGCGCTTCTCCGTCGAGCGCGTGCGCGCCGCCGACGGCCACGTGAACCGCTCGGCCGTCGCCGCCGAAGAAGGCAAGGAGGCGCTCGAGCTCGTCGTCGTCACCGTCGTCGTCGCGACGCGCGCGCCCCTCGACGGCTTTCAGTCCGTGACCTCCCTCGACGAGCTGTCGACCCTGCTGTCGGGGCTCGGCTCCCTGAGCGCCGACGGCCTCCTGGGCCTCGAGGTCGTGTGGACGCCGGCCGACCCCGACGACTCGATGACCGAGACCGACGTCATGACGACCTACCCCGATCTCCGCGGGCTTTGACGCCGCGACGCGAACGGCCACACAATAGCGCCCATGCCCGCCGTCCCGCTGCCCCTCTCGATGCCGATGGCCCCCACGCCCGAGCCGCTGTGGCGCCTGCTCCTCGATGCCACGCTCTTCGGCATCACGGGGATCGTGCTGCTCATCATCGGCTACTACGTCTGGGAGCTCATCACGC
>JBBQJG010000166.1:0-12904 GCA_038325725.1 Polyangia bacterium
TCAAGTGAGCGGGGGCGGCAGCTTCGTTTTCGAGGCACCGCGCGCTGACCGGTCGAGCCCGTGAGCACGCCGAAGAAGGTCTCCGCCAACCCCATCCGGACGCGCAAGGACTGGGAGGGGGCGCGCGAAGCCGCGACCCGCGATCCGGGCGCGTTTCACGGCGACATCGCGCGGCGCGAGCTCTTCTGGCTCGCTGAGAAGGAAGGTGAGAAGGAAGGAGAGAAGGAAGGCGTGTGGGTCAAGCGCGTCGACGGGCGCGCGCCTTGGCTCGCGTTCGACGCGGTGACGGGCGCGCGTCGCGACGTCGCGCTGCCGGCCGACTGGACGCCTTGGGCGCGCGGGTTCGACGACGGCGAGGCGCCGTTTTACCGCTGGTTCGCGGGCGGGCTCACGAACGCCTGCTTCAACGAGGTCGACGTCCACGTGCTCGCGGGGCGCGGCGCGCAGATCGCGTTTCACTTCGAGGGTGACCGGTGGGATCCGAGCGCGAACGCGGGACGCGGCGGACCCGTCGTCGGCAAGGCCGTCACGCGGCAAGAGCTCTTGTGGCAGGTCGCCAAGCACGCCGTGGTGCTCGCGGACTTGGGGTGCAAGAAGGGCGATCGCATCGCGCTGAACATGCCCAACGTGATGGCGCAGATTTACTTCATCGAGGCGGCGAAACGCCTCGGCGTCATCTACACGCCCGTGTTCGGCGGCTTCTCGGCGAAGACGCTGTCGGATCGCATCGCCGACGCCGGCGCGAAGATCGTCATCACGACGGACGGCGCGTACCGAAACGCGCAGGTGGTCGGGTTCAAGGAGCCCTATACCGACCGCGCGCTCGACGACTACGTGCCGCTGCCGACGGCGCTCGCGACCGTCGCCGAGACGCTGCGCGCGGCGGGCTGCGCCGTGCAAGACGCCGCGCGCGTGAACGCCGCCGTCGCGTCGACGCTCGCTGGCGAGATCACCGTCGACCGCGCCGACGTCATGCGCGGCGTGGGGCGCGCGCTCGAGGACCTTTCGGCCTGGGAGGCGTCGGCGAAGTCGCGCGTGCGCACGGCGATCGCCGAGGCGCTCGCGCGGCCCGTGGCGCGCGTCGAGAAGGTCGTCGTCGTGCGCAACGCGACACTGCCCGATCTCGCGTGGGTCGCGGGGCGCGACGTGTGGGCCGAGGACCTTCTTGCCGCGGCCGAGCGCAAGCTGCTCGCCAACGCGCGCGCGGCGGGCGTCGCCGTCGCGAGCGAGGCCGAGGCGCTGGCCCTCACCGCGCCGAGCTTCGTCAGGGCGGTGTGGGCGACGACGCGGCCAGTGCCCGTCGACGCCGAGTTCCCGCTTTTCATCATCTACACGAGTGGCAGCACGGGGAAGCCGAAGGGCGTCGTGCACACGCACGGCGGCTACGTCGCCGGCCTCGCCTATACGATGCGCGTGTCGTTCGACGTGCCGCGCGTCGACGTCGCGGGCGACGCGCCCGTCAACGACCACGTCATCTACGTCGTCGCCGATCCGGGCTGGATCACGGGGCAGTCGTACCTCATCAGCGCGGCGCTCACGACGGGCACGACGAGCATCGTCACCGAGGGCTCGCCGCTGTTCCCGTCGAGCGGGCGCTTCTCGAGCATCATCGAGCGCTACGGCGTCACGCTGTTCAAGGCCGGCTCGACGTTCCTGAAGGCCGTCGCGTCGGATCCGCAGAACGTCGAGGACGTGAAGGCCTACGATCGAAGCAGCCTCCGCGCGGCGACGTTCTGCGCCGAGCCCGTGAGCCCGTCGATCCAGCAGTTCGGCATGGACCTACTCACGCCTCAGTACCTCAACTCGTACTGGGCGACCGAGCACGGGGGCATCGTGCTCACGCACTTTCACGGCAACGAAGATTTTCCGCTGCGCGCCGACGCGCACACGTTCCCGCTGCCGTGGGTGTTCGCCGACGTTTGGGCGCCCACGGCGACGTTCGAGGTCCAAACCGAATCGGGGACACGCGTGCGCCACGAGCACCGGCGCGCGGCGCTCGAAGAGAAGGGCGAGCTCGTCATCACGCGGCCGTACCCGTACCTCGCGCGCACCGTGTGGGGCGACGGCGTGAACGTCGGCACGCCCGGCTGGCGGGGCGATCTGCGGCGCTTCACGGAGATCTACTTCGATCGCTGGTCCGAGCCCGGCAGCGACGGGCGGCGCGTGGAGTGGGCGTACACGCAGGGCGACTTCGCGTGCCGATATGAAGACGGCGGCATGACGCTGCACGGGCGTTCGGATGACGTCATCAACACGTCGGGGCACCGCATCGGCACCGAGGAGATCGAAGGCGCGATCCTCAAAGACAAACAAGGCAACCCGAAGTCGGCGGTCGGCAACGCGATCGTCGTCGGGGCGCCGCACAAGGAGAAGGGGACGGTGCCGCTCGCCTTCATCCTCACGGCGGGAGGGCGGCCGCTGTCGCTCGACGACGAGCGTCGCCTGACGAACCTCGTGCGCGAAGAGAAGGGCGCCGTCGCGGCACCGGGCGGCTACATCTACGTGTCGCAGTTCCCCGAGACGCGCAGTGGGAAGTACATGCGGCGGTTCCTCAAGAACCTGCTCGAGGGCGAGCCGCTCGGCGACACGACGACGCTGCGGAACCCAGAGTCGCTCGACGAGATCGGGCGCGCGATCCGCAAGTGGCAGGCGCGCGCGACGCTCGAGGATGATCAGCAGATTCTCCACATCTATTCGACGTTGCGGCTCGAGGTCCACGAGGTCACGCCGGGCGCGTCGCTCGCGATCCTCACGGTCAGCAAGCCGCCCGTGAACGCGCTCGACGAGCGCGCGCTCGACGAGCTCGGCACCGTCGTCGAGCACCTCGCGCGCCGGGACGACATCCGCGCTGTGATTTTGACCGGCGCGGGCACGCAGTCCTTCGTCGCGGGCGCGGATGTCCGGCAGCTGCTCGAAGAGATGCACACGCCGGAAGACGTCTTGCCGCTGTGTCACAAGGCCGCGCAGGTGACGCGTCGCCTGGAGAGCATGGGCAAGCCGGTCATCGCCGCGGTCGGCGGCGTCGCGCTCGGCGGCGGCAACGAGCTCCAGATGGCGGCGTGCTACCGCGTCGCCGAGACCACGGCGCGCTTCGGCCAGCCCGAGATCAACCTCCACCTCCTCCCGGGCTACGGCGGCACGCAGCGGTTGCCGAGGTTGCTCGAAGAGAAGAATCAGTTCGAGGGGCTCCTCGTCGCGATCGGGCTGATCCTCGGCGGACGCGCGCTCGACGCGGACGAGGCTGAGACGTGCGGGCTCGTCGACGAGGTCTCGCGCGACACGGACGCGCTGTCGCGGGCGACGGCGCTCGCGCGCCAGTTCATCCTCGACGGCAAGGGACGGCTCGCGGACGCGCACGCGGCGCGGCTCGCCGCGAACGCGCGCTGGGCCGCGCCCTCGACCTTTCCGGTCGAGGCGCTCGAAGCTCACCCCGAGATGAAGCGGCTCCTCGCGCAGGCGAAGTCCGCGGGGCGCGAGTTGCCGGCCGCGTGGGCCATGGACGCGATCCGCTTCGGCTACGAGCACGGTCTGCCCGAGGGGCTCGAGCACGAGGGTCAGCTCTTCTCGAAGGCGGTCGTCGATCCGCGCGCCGGGAAGATCGGCCTGCGCGCCTTCTTTGATCGCCGGAGCGCGCCCTTGCCGACGCGTCGCCGGCCCGGCCTCGAAGTCGCGCGCGCCGACGAAGCGGCGGCGCTGCGCGAGGGACGTCTCCTGCCCGTGGGCGCGGCTTTCTTCCCCGGCGTCACGGCCCTTCCCGAGGTCCAGTACGCGTTGCTCGCCGAGAAGGACGAGGCGACGGGCGTCGCGCGCCACGGCGACCCATCGATCGCCGAGCGCAAGCAGATCATCCCCGTGCCCGCGCCCGGCGGGACCGAGGCGCTGCTGTACATGCTCACGAGTGAGATCAACTTCAACGACATCTGGGCCGTCACGGGCGTGCCCGTGTCGCCGTTCGACAGCCACGACGAGGACTGGCACGTCACGGGCAGCGGCGGCCTCGGCCTCGTCGCGCGCGTCGGCGACGAGGTCAAACGCGAGGGCCGCATCAAGGTCGGCGATCTCGTCGCCGTGTTCTCGGGGCAATCGCAGCTGCTCGCGCCCGTGGCCGGTCTCGATCCGATGTTCGCCGACCAGAAGATCCAGGGCTACGAGACGCCCGACGGCTCGCACCAGCAGTTCATGATCGCGCAGGGGCCGCAGCTCTTCCCCAAGAGCGCCGATCTCACGCTCGAGGCGGCGGGCAGCTACATTCTCAACCTCGGCACGGTTTACCGCGCGCTGTTCACGACGCTCGACATCGAGCCCGGCAAGACGCTCTTCGTCGAGGGCGCCGCGACGGGCACGGGCATGGAGGTCGTCAAGGCCGCATCGCGCAGCCGCGTCAAGGTGACGGGCCTCGTGTCGAGCGCGGCGCGCGCCCAGGATGTCGTCGCGAACGGCGGCCGGGGCGCGATCGACCGCAAGGATCCGCGCTTCGCCGACGCGTTCGTGCCCGTGCCCGACGAGCCCGCGGCGTGGCGCGCGTGGGAAGAGGCGGGCGCGCCCCTCGTCGCGGAGTTTCGTCGCCAGAACGACGGCCGGCTCGCCGACTACGTCGTGTCGCACGCGGGCGAGACGTCGTTCCCGCGCGGCTTTCAGCTGCTCGAGGACGGCGGCGTGCTGACGTTCTTCGGCGCGTCGAGCGGTTACCGCTTCACGTTCATGGGCAAGCGCGGCGCCAGCACGCCCGAGGCCGTGTTGGGGCGCGCGGGGCTCACGGCCGGCGAGTCGATCGTGATCTTCTATGGAGCCGGCGGCGCCGGTAGCCTCGATGCGGTCGGCCTCGAGGCGATCGAGACGGCGCGCGAGCACGGCGCGCGCATCGTCGTGTGCACGGCCACGGACGCCGAGCGCGACTTCGTCAAGAGCATGGGCTTCGGCGAGGCCGTCCGCGGCGTGTTCAGCGTACAAGAGCTCGCGCGCCGCGAGGGCGACGGGTTCGCGTGGCCGAGCACGATGCCGCTCCTGCCCGATCCCCGTCGCGAGACGGCCGCCTTCAAGGAGGCCGTGCGCTGGTACCAGGAGATGGTGTTCAAACCGTTCGCGTCGCAGGTGGGCGCCTTCCTGCGCGGCGCCGGCAACCCGCGCGGCACGCCCGACGTCGTCTTCGAGCGCGCGGGGCAGGACACGCTCGCGCTCTCGTCGATGCTCGTCAAACCGTTCACGGGGCGCGTCGTGCTCAGCGAAGAGATGTCGGGGCGCCGCTACACCTTCTACGCGCCACAGGTCTGGATGCGGCAGCGGCGGATCTACCTGCCGACGGCGAACATCTGGGGCACGCACCTGTCGAACGCGTACGAGGTGCAGAAGATGAACGAGCTCGTCGACGCGGGCCTCCTGCAAGTGAGCGAACCCCTCGTCGTGCCATTCGATGACGGCCCGGCCGCTCACCAAGAAATGTGGGAGAACCGGCACCGCGCGTCGAACTACGTGCTCAACCACGCGCTCCCCGAGATGGGTCTCAAGACGAAGGACGAGCTCTACCAAGCCTGGTCGGTCCGGAGCCGGCCGCGGCGGTCGTGAGCCCCGCGTGAGCGCTGACCTTCTGTCCGAGCTCGCGAAGCTCTTTCCGGGGCCGCGCCTCGTGAGCGCGCCCGAGGCGCTGTTCGTCTACGAGTGCGACGCGCAGCGCTTCGATCGCGGTCAGCCGCTCGCGCTCGTGTTCCCCGAGACGACCGCCGAGGTGCAGGCCGCCGTGCGCGCGTGCGCGGCGCGCGGCGTGCCTTTTCTTCCGCGCGGCGCGGGCACGGGCCTGTCGGGCGGCGCCGTCGCGCGCGGCGCCGTGCTGATCTCGACGGCGCGCATGAACGCCATCCGCGAGATCGACGCCGCGAACCGCACGGCGTGGGTCGAGCCAGGCGTCGTCAACGCGCACCTGTCGCGAGCGGTCGCGCGCCACGGCTTGCACTACGCCCCCGATCCGTCGAGCCAGAACGCCTGCACCATTGGCGGCAACGTCGCCGAGAACTCCGGCGGTCCGCACACGCTCAAGTATGGCGTGACGACCAATCACATCCTCGCGCTCGAGGTCGTGCTGCCCGACGGTGAGGTCATCAACCTTGGGAGCCCCGTCGCCGACGCACCTGGCTTCGATCTGCTCTCGCCGTTCGTCGGCTCGGAGGGCACCTTCGGCATCGCGACGAAGATCCTCGTGCGACTCACGCCGGTGCCCGAGGGCATCAAGACCGTGCTGGCCATCTTCGATGATGTGGGCGACGCGTGTCGCGCCGTCTCGGAGATCCTCCGCCGCGGCGTGACGCCGGCGGCGCTCGAGATGATCGACCAGACGACCCTGCGCGCCGTCGAGGCTTGGATCCACGCCGGCTTCCCGCTCGACGCGGCCGCCGTGCTGCTCGTCGAGGTCGACGGCCTCGTCGAGGAGCTCGAGCCGCAGGCGGAGCGCGTCCTCGCAGCCTGTCGCGCGTGCGGCGTGCGCGACGTGCGCGTCGCGCGCGATGAGGCCGAGCGTGCGAAGTTCTGGAAGGGCCGCAAGCAGGCGTTCGGCGCGCTCGGGCGCGTCGCGCCGAACGCGTACCTGCACGATGGCGTCATCCCGCGCACGAAGCTCCCGGAGGTGCTCGAGGCGATCGCGGGCGTATCTGCGCGACACGGCGTCATCATCGCGAACGTGTTCCACGCGGGCGACGGGAACCTCCACCCGACGGTGCTCTACGATGAACGCAAGCCGGGCGACCTGGAGCGCGTGCGCGCCGCGAGCGAGGAGATCCTCGAGCTCGTGCTCGCGATGGGCGGCGCGCTCTCGGGTGAGCACGGCATCGGGCTCGAGAAGATCGCCTATATGGGCGCGATGTTCACCGAGTCCGATCTCGAGCAGATGAGGAAGCTGCGGCGGCTCTTTGATCCCCGCGAGCTGTGCAACCCGGGCAAGGTCATCCCGTCACCGGGTCAGTGCATCGAAACCGGAGAGGCGCGGCGCAAGCTGCCGCTCGGACATTGATGACGGACGCGCCCACGACCGAGGCCGAGCTGGCGGACGTCATCCGGGAGGCGCGCGCCGCCGGGCACGCGCTCGCGACGGAGGGCGGGGGCAGCAAGCGGAGCTTCGGACCCGCGGCGTCGACGGGGGCGCGCGTCGTCTCGCTCGCTCGGCTCGACCGCGTCGTCGCGCACGAGCCCGGCGACATGCTCCTCACCGTCGAGGCCGGCGCGCGCCTCGCCGACGTCCAGCGCGCGCTCGCGGTGCACGACCAGTGGCTTCCCCTGGACCCGCCGTTCGGGGGCGTTTCTACGATCGGGGGAATCCTCGCGACGAATTCGTCGGGCCCACGCCGCGCTGGCTATGGCACGGCGAAGGACCACCTGCTCGGCCTGCGCGTCGTCGGCGCGGACGGACAGGCTACGAAGTCGGGAGGCCGCGTGGTCAAGAACGTGAGCGGCTATGATCTGCACCGCCTTCAGGTGGGCGCGTTCGGTGCGCTCGGAGCGATCTCGCTGGCGCACTTCAAGGTGAGCACGCGGCCCGAGGTGTCGGCGCTCTGGGTGCTGCCGTGCGAGACGTTCGGCGCCGCGCACCGCGTGCTGCTCGAGATCGGCGCGACGGCCCTGCGCCCGGTCGCGCTCGAGGCGCTCGACGCCGCCGAGGCCGCGCACCTGGGCATGCCCGGGATGGCAGCGGGCACTGTTGCGCTCGCGGTCGTCGGCCTCGAGGGCTCGCGCGCGAGCTTCGACCGCCACGCGCGTGAGCTCGCGACGTTCGCGGGGCGGGGCGGGGCGGGGCACCCGCGCCTCGTCGAACGCCCGGACGTCGATGCGCTCTGGGACGCGCTGCGCGAGCTGCCCGCGGCGCACGCCGCGCACGTCCGCGTGCGCATCGGCGCGCGGCCGCACGACTTGCCCGAGCTGCTCGCGGCGCTCGAGCGTCCCGACGCGGTCGGCGTGACCGTGCGCGCGGGCGTGGGGCTCGCGGCCGTTTCACTCGCGCCCGCGGGCGACGCCGCGCCGCTCGCCGAGCTCATCGCGCGCTGGCACCGGCTCGCGGCCGCGCGCGGTGGCTACGCCGTCGTCGAGTCGGCGCCGTCGGCGCTGCAGAACCGCGCGACGCTGCCCTTCGGTGCGCCGAGCGCCGAAGGTCCGGCAGCTGCGCTGCGCCGCGCGTGGGATCCCACGGGCACCCTCAACCCGGGGCGCGCCGCGTGGTGAACGACGACAAGGCTTCCCCGGTCGCCTCACCCTTTGTGGGCCCCGGCGCGCCGCCGCTCGCCGACATCGCCGCGTGCGTTCACTGCGGCATGTGCCTCGAGGCTTGCCCCACCTACAAAGAGCTGCACGAAGAGGCGGACTCGCCCCGGGGGCGCCTGTATCTCATTCGTGGTCTCGTCGAGGGCAAGCTCGCGCCGACCCCGTCGGTCATCGAGCACCTCGATCGGTGCCTCGATTGCCGCGCCTGCGAGACGGCCTGTCCCTCGACGGTGAAGTACGGCGAGATCCTCGAAAAGACGCGCACGCTGCTCGAGCCCCTGCGGCCGCCGTCCCGCGTGCGCGCTTGCGCCCGGTGGCTCGCCTTTCGCGTCTTGCTGCCGTCGCGCGCCGCGCAGTCCGTCGTGTTCAAGCTGCTTTGGGCCGCGCAGACGTTGGGTCTGCTGCGGCTGGGCGCGTTCTTCGCGAAGCGCGGCCTGCTCCCGCGTCGCCTCGCCGCGCTCGCCGCGGCGCCGCCCGTGGTTCCGTTTCGTTCGTTTCGCGCCCGCCAGCGCGTCACCTCATTTTCAGCGAAGGGCCCGCGCCGCAAGCGCGTCGCGCTGTTCACCGGCTGCGTCGCCGACCATCTGTTCGCCGACGTCAACGAAGCCACTGTGCGCGTGCTGACCGAGAACGGCTGCGACGTCGAGATCCTGCCGGCCGAGGGCTGCTGTGGCGCCTTGCACCTCCACAACGGCGCCCGCGATCAAGCGCAGGAGCTGGCGCGGGCCAATGTGCGCGCCTTCGCCTCCAATGACTTCGACGTCATCGTCTCCAACGCCGCCGGCTGCAGCGCCGAGCTGCGCCACTACGGCGCGCTGCTGCCCGACGACGCCGAGGCGGCGCGCTTCGGCGCCCGCGTGCGCGACGTCTCCGAGCTGTTGTGCGAGCTCGGGGTGCGCCCGCCGCCGCCCACCGAAAACGCGCCCGTGCGCGTCGCCTACGACGAGCCTTGCCACCTGCTTCACGCGCAAAAGCTGAGCGACCCACCGAAGGAGCTGCTGCGCGCCTGCGGTGGCCTTTCGCTCGTGCACCTCGACGAGGCGGACGCCTGCTGCGGCGGCGCGGGCGTCTACTGGCTGTCCGAGCCCGAGCTGTCGGCCAAGGTCACCTCGCGCAAGCTCGACGCGATTCGCCGCTCCGGCGCCGACGTCGTCGCGACGGGGAACCCGGGCTGCCTCATGCAGATTCGCAACGCCGTCGCCGCAGCCGGCTTGCCCATCCGCGTCGTGCACCCCGTCGAGCTGCTCGCCGAGGCGTACGCCCGGCGGCCGCCGCGTTGATCGCGGCCGGCTACTTCGCCATCTTCATGATCTGGCAGTCCGTCGCGCCGCACGTGCGCCAGTAGATATTCGCGTCGTCGGCGGCGAACTGGCCGGCGTTGACCTGATCGCTCGCGATGACCGTGCCTTCGTTCGTGCAGGCCATGTCGAGATCGAGGAAGAGCTTCAGCTTCTCGATCTTGTTGGACGAGGTCTCGCCCAGATAGACCGTCGTGCCGCTGAGGACGAAGCCCGAGATCGCGTTGTACTCGGTCGAGTTTCCGATGATGGTGAACGAGTCGGTCTCGACGGCCGTGACCTTCTTGGTCTTGATGTTGTTGCCGTCGGCCCAGATGACGTTGCTGCCCGACAGTTCGATGGCGTCGCTCACGAGCGCGCCCTGCGAGACGGCGATGCGATCGGGGGCGAGCGCGACGCGCGTGACGTGATCGTCGATGAGGCCGTTCTGCAGGCCGTCGAGCGTCTCGCGCGTGATCGCGCGGTGGTCGATCTCCGTTTGGTACAGGTGCGTCGGATCGAGGACGAAGGCGCCAGGGCGGCCCTTGTCGCCCGAGGGCGAGTGGCTCAGGACGACGGGCGTGCCGCCGGCCGTCGGCACCTTGAGCGCCTCGAGGAAGCGACCGACGTAGAGCGTCCCCGCGTTCGCGAGGAGGGCGTTGACGGTGTTCGAGTCCTGGTCGTCGGTCGTCGGGTTCGTCGTCGCAGCGAGGAACATCGCCGCCGCGGCGGCGCCCGCTTTCTTCATGACGACGCCGTCGCCGTTCGCCCAAAAGACGCTCGTGCCGTCGACCGCGAGCGGCCCCGGCGACATCTGCGCCGTCGCGACGACCGTCGTCGTTCCGCCCGCGACGGGGATGCTGTTGACGGTGCCTTTGGCCTTCTCGGTCCAGTAGACGTTTCCGCCCGCGAGGACCAGCTGGACATCCATGGCGCCTGGAGCGCTGACGAGCATCGTCGGGGCCGCGGCGCCCGCGCCGCCGAACGTCGTCATCGGACAGGTCACCCCACCGTCGCTGCCGCCCGCGGCCCCGGCCGATCCGCCCGTTCCAGCGGAACCGCCACCGCTCTTGCCGCTGCACGCGGCGATCAGGCCGGTCGCGAGGACGGCGCCACGAAAGAAATTGAGGTGAGCCATGTCGTCTACGCTCCTATTCCAGGAATGGTTGAAGGGCGTTCGTAACAAGAAAGGCCGGTCAAGTCGAGCGGCGGTCCGCTTGCGAAGCGCGCGCCGAAAAATTGACGACCCTCGCGGAGCCTCTACGGTGGAATCACTCAACGCGAGGAGGCCCGCATGGACTTCGTGCAAACCCGCGAGATGATCCGCGTTCGTTACGAGCTGCGCCAGTTGCTTGCACAGAACCGCCGAGACGAGGCGCGGCCGTTGCTCGAGCGCCTGCGCGCGCTCGCCGCGGCGGACGCCGACGAGCGTACCGCGCTCGAGCCGGAGATCGCCCGCTGGGAGTGCAGCCTCGGGGCGTGACGTCCGCGACCGCTCGCCCTGATCGGCGCGAGCGGCCGGCTCGGTTTGGCTTCTTTCAAACGCTACGGGATGATTTCGCCGGGGCAGCCGAAGACGGCCTGGACCGACTTGATCTGCTTATTCTTGACCGCGTCGCAGGTCGTGCCGAAGAGCTCGACCGACGTCATACCCGCGCCGTAGTCCCAGCCCATGGCGTGGGTCTTGTCTTGCGGCAGCCTCACCATGTCGCCGTAGACGGCGATGTTGGTCGGATCGGGCGGCGCCTTGCCGAGCGTGAACGTACACGTCGCAATTTGGCCGCCGATCGCCGTCAGGATCGAGACGAGATCCGCGGTGCTGGCGACGGGGTAGTAATGGGTCGTCGGATCGGTCGTCGACATGCGCGGGCGGCCGCCGTTGTCTGCCATCGTGTTGAGCGTCGCGATGGCGCCGCTGACGTTGCCGATGCCGACGACGTAAACCGGAATGCCCGCCATGGTGGCCGCGAGCACGGCGGCTCCGGCGCCGGAATCCGCGCCGCTGTTCTTGGTGCCGCACTTGGGCAATCCGTCGGTGGCGAGCAGAATGTACTTGGGGTTGGGATCGGTGAGCGTCATCAAATACGCGGCGGCGCTCGTGACGGCCTTGGCGGTCGGCGTGCTACCGCCGGGGTCCGGCTGCGCCGTCGCGAGCAAGGTGTTGACCATGGTGCCGCTGTTCGGCGCCGGGGCGACGGCCGCTCCCGGTCCGACGTTGCAGGAGCCCATGACGTCGTCGTCGGGGAAGTACTTCAGTCCCCAACGAATCGTTCCCACCGTGTTGCCGACGACCATGGTGAGGCCGTTGACCATGTCCGGCCATTTCGGCGTGCACGGCTGCATCGGAACGGGCTTGGTGCTGGTGCAGCTCACGTCGTCGTAGCCATTTGCCATCGAGCCCGAACGGTCGAGGACGACGAGCAGGTCGGGGGGGAGCGCCTGGAGGCCGTACTGCTGCAAACCGCAGTTTTTGCCGTCGAGGCTCGGCTGCACGCCGCCGCTCGAGCCGGCGTTGCCGCCGCCGCTCGAGCCACTGCTCCCGCCGAACGGGTTGCTCGACATCATCGTTCCCGGTTGGCCGGGGGTCTGGCTGCCGGAGCTCGCGGACCCCGGGGGGCCCGGGCTGAACGTGCAGCTCGCGAGAGTACCGCCCACGAGCGTCGCAGCAGCTGCGACGCCCACAATCGAACGGCCCAAAAGGTTGATCGTGCGCATCAGCTGCCTCCAGTTAGGAAAGGTCACGTCAGTTTGAGCCCGATCACTGTCAGATCGATCAATAAATCTTGCCTGTTGCACTCGCGGCCGCCGACTTACACCGCGGCACATGGGTGGCAATTGGCGTCTCTGTAGGGCGCAGGTCGCCGCGTCGCTTCACGGGAACACCGGATTCAGCGGGGATCCCTGGGTAGGACGATCGTCGGTACGCCCAGCGGACGCGCTCGCGAACGTCGTCCGGAAACCGATCCGAGGCTACGGAACGTCGATTCGGAAGGCGATGTGCGCGTGGGGCGAGTCGGCTGGCGTGTCCGAGCAGTCGCCGAACATGTGGAAGCGGACGACCCACTGCCCGGCACGATCGAACTTGATGGGGCCGATCTTGTAGACACCCGAACCCGCTGGCGTCTCGACGGCGGTCGTGTTGTTGCTCGGCGAGACGTGCGTGTCGCCCAACGTGACCTCGGCGTAGGGCTGAGCACCCGTCGCCGGCTCCGCGGGGGCGAGGCCAACGATCGTCACGGTGAACGTGACGTCGTCGTTGCGGCGGATGGGCGTCGACGTGAAGGTCACGTGGTACTTGCAGTCGTCGTCGTAGCCGTCGCTGTTGAACAGCGGCGGCGGGTACGCCTCTTCGGCCGGGGCGCCGCCGTCGTCGTCGCCCGCATCGCCCG
>JBBQJG010000167.1:0-12834 GCA_038325725.1 Polyangia bacterium
CGCCTCGGCCTCGCGCTGATCGCGGCGTGGGCTGTGCTGCTGTTCGCGCTCGGCGGCTTCAATGGCCTCGCGTGGTTGCCGATCGCGCTCGCGCCGGGGGCGGACGCGGCGCTCGCGGCGGCGGTCGTGCGCGAGCCCCTCGGATTGTGGGGCCTCGCTTTTCTCGCAGGCGCGCTCGCGGCGGGCGGCGTGATGGCGGCGGCGTTCGCGGCGCGGAGGCAGCGGTGAAACCCTCGGCGCGGGCCGGGCTCGTGCTGGCGATGCTCGGGCTCGGCGGCTCGTGCTCGGGGCCGCCCTGGTACATGGGGGAGCCGCTCGACGGAGCTCCCTCGATCCCGTCGACGCGCCAGAACCTGTCCTTCAGGCGACAGCGCGCCGAGGCCACGCGGGCGCGCGCCGCGGGCGAGACCGTGCTCGAGGTTCGCGCGCTGCTCGCGCTCGACGAGGTCGAACGTCTGACCGACGAGCAACAGGCGCGGCTCGTGGCGTTGCTCGAGCGGCGCGCCCGGGCGTTCCGCGCGCTCGCGCGTCCTGTCGCAGAGAGCCGCGATCTCGAGCGCGTCGCGCGCCTCGCGCCGGCGCGGGGCGCGGGGCTCCTCGGCGAGCGCGCCGTGGCGTTGCGCGCCGCCGGCGACGCTTGGCTCGCCGTGGGCGCGACCGCCGAAGCGCGCGCGGCCTACGAGCACGCGCGGGCGCTGGGCGCCGCCGACATGGATTTTCGCGTGCGCGCGCTGTGGGGCCAGCCTCCGTCGGAGACGACGTCGCTCGCGGAGCTGCGCGCCGCGATCGAGGCGCTGCCGCTGCGGGCCGTGGGCCCCGTGGCGACGACGTACCTCGCGCGGGGCGGCACGGACCGCGTCGTTCTCACGCGCGCGTTGGCGGCGGCCCGGCAAGAGCGCCTCGAGACGCTCGCCGTGCGGGTCGCGCAGGCGCTCGCCGCGGGCGACGCCGCCCACGCGCCGTCGGACGGTGGCGACGCGGCGGACGAGGGGGGCGATGACGGCGGGGTCACCGACGCACGTGAGCCCCCCGATGCTGCGGAGCCGGACGCCTCGCCTTCGCCTCCCCCGCTCCCCGTGCCCGCGAACCTCGCGGCGTGGATGTTGGGGGACGTGAGCCTCTCGGCGCGCCTCCTGCCACTCGCGCACGCTCACGCCGAGATCCTCGACGACGTGCCGCGCGCCGTGCGCTGGATCGATCTCGCGCTCGGCGAGGACGGAACGGCGCCCGAGACGCTGGAGCTGGCGGCGTACGTCTTCGGGCGCGCGGGGCGCCTCGGTGGCACGGAGCGGATGCTCATGGAGCTCGCGTACGCGACGCCGGATCGCGCGGCGGGCCTCGCGCGCGGCGCCGCCGTGTGGGACAGCCTGGCGCGGCCGCGCGAGGCGTGCGCGCAGTGGATTCGCGCCGCCAAGTGGCGAGACGATGCGGAGGATCCGACGTGGCGCCGCGCGGTCGGTTGCGCGCGCCGCGATCCGGGCGCGGGCGACTGGCGCGAGATTCGTGGCTACGTGCTCGGCAGGGCGCGGCCGGAGCGGCGGGCGTCGCTCGCGGCGACGTTGGATTCGCTTTCGCCCTAGCTACTTGGGTTGCTCTTCGATGGCGACCAGCTTGGCGCGCAGCGCTTCGAACGTCGCGCGGCTTGCGGGCGCGTCGGCGAGGTTGTGCTGCTCGCGCGGGTCGTGGTCGAGGTCGTAGAGCTCCCAGCGGCGATCACTCACGCGGTGAATGATCTTGTGGGAGCCGTCGACCATCATGACGGCGTGATGCGGCCACGCCGTGGCGGGCACCAGCTCCGAGACGATGGGGTGGGGGGCACGCGGGTGGCCTTCGAGGAGCGGCAGCAGGCTGTGCCCGCGCATCGTCGCGGGCGGCGCGCCCCCGACCATCTCGATGAGCGTCGGCGCGACGTCGATGAGCGCGACGCGGTCGTCGAGCTTCTTGGGGGCCTGCCCCGGGATCGAGATGATGAGCGGCACGCGCAGCTGCTCGTCGAACAGATCCGAGCCGTGGAAGAATGCTTTGTGCTCGCCCCACGCCTCGCCGTGGTCGGCCATGACGACGATCGCCGTGTCGTCGGCGAGGCCGAGCTCTTTGACGGCGGCGAGCAGCTTGCCGACCCACAGATCGGCAAACGCGATCTCGTAGTCGTACTTCTCCATGAGGCCCGGGAGGCCCGAGAGCGTCGTCGGAAACTCCGCGTGCGGCATGTACGACGAGTGCGGCTCGAACAGGTGCGTCCACAGGACGAAGCGCTCCTTGCTCGCGGCGGCGGCGCGCAGGCGCGCGATCACGCGCGGCACGATGCGCGGCGAGGCGCTGTCCTTGTTCGACTCGGCGATGGTCCCCGCGCCGTCGTTCGACCATTCGGCGAAGGCCTTGCTGATCCCGCGATCCGCCGTGAAGTAGAAGTGAGAGAAGATCCCGAGCGGCTCGAGGCCCGCCGCCGCGAGGCTCTCGAAGAGCGTCGTGTTCGAGGGCAGGAGGTTCGGGTAGTTCACGCCGGGCTTGTCGAACGCGATGCCCGAGGGCGTGCGGCTCGTGAGGATCGACGGGAACGAGCGCGGCGTGTTCGGGGCCTGTGACCACACGCGCGAGAAGTAGGCGCCGCGCGCCGCGAGCGCGTCGAGCGTCGGCGTGAGCGACTTGCCGGTCGGACCTTCGGGGCGTCGATAGCCCGCGACGCCGAGGCGGTCGCCGCGGAACGCGTCGATCGTGATGATGAGGATGTTGCCTTTCCACAAGGCGTTCGCGGGAGGCTTCGCGGCGTGTGCGGCAGCCGCGGGCGCGGGCTCGCCGAGGCCGCCTTTGGCGTCGCCGCCCTCGCAGTTCTGATCGATGCCGTCGCCAGGGAGGTCCTCCGCGCCCGGGAAGACGGTGGCGTTGCGATCGTCGCAGTCGCCGCCGCCGAAGCGCGCGGCGAAGCCGTCGCCGTCGTGATCGGAGACCTTGCGCGCGACGGCGAGCGCGAGCCGCAGGCCGAGCGCGCCTTCGGTGATCGCCGCGTAGGCCGGCGCGCCTTCGGGCACGCGCGCGCCGAGCGCGAGCGCGACGAGGGGAACGATGACGGCGGCGAGCTTGAGCGGCATCGTCGGGACGCGCGTCGCGAGACGCCGGCCCGTGGCCGTGCCGAACCAGAACACGCCGTGGCCCGCGCCGAGGACGCCCGCCGCCGCGAACGCGACGAGCGGGCCGAGATCGAGCACGCGCCAGTCGGCGCGCGACAGCGCGAAGAGGAGCGCGAGTGCGCCGCCCGCGACGGTGAGCAACAGCAGCAGTCCGGTCACGCCCGTGACGCGCGGCCTCGGCAGCGCGCGAGAGATTCGACGCAGCAGGGGCAGGGCGGCGAGCGCGATCGTCACGGCGGGGATGGCGGCGACGGCGATCATGCCGGCGGCCGCGATCGTCGCGAGCTTCTGGCTCTGCATGTTGCCGATGAGGAAGTGCTGGCCGGCGGCGTTGACGATCGCGGCGACCCCGACCCCGACGCCGACCGACAGGAACCCCGTCGCGATCGCCGTGTCGCGCTCGGCGTTCGAGCGCAGCGCGCCGCGGCCGTCCGTGAGCGCCTCGAGCACGCCGTCGCCCAGCAGGCCGACGCCGATCGCGAGCGCGAGGCCCGCGACACCGTAGAGGCCGAGCGCGAGCGCAACCACGCCCGCCGCCGCGCCGGGGATATCGCTGCGGCACAACGTCACGACGGCGTCGAGCAATCCGGCGCCGAAGATACCGGCAAAGGTCGAGGCTGCGAGGGGCCCGTGCGCAGAGCGAAGCCGCATGCGGTTCGAACGGAACTACCACGCGCCCCCGCCGCCGCCAAGTTTCGGCGCTGTTGCTCTACCATCGTCGACGTCAATGTCGCCATTGCGGCGGCTGCGGAACAAGCAGGGACGCATCACGTTCCGGTGGATGAACAACGCCGCCTACGAAGTTTCGATCGTCGACTACCACTGACAGGAGCCCGACCATGATCCCAGCGAACAGAACGCCGACCCACCCGGCGAGATCCTCCGCGAGGAGTTCCTCGTGCCTCTCGAAATCTCGCAGACGACGCTGGCCCAGAAGCTCGACATCTCCGTCCAGCGCGTGAACGAGCTCGTCAACGGCAAGCGCGGCGTCACCGCGGCGACGGCGTGGCTTCTCTCCGGAGCGTTCGGGACGACGCCGGAGTTCTGGACCAACCTGCAGTCCGCCTACGACCTGGCGAGCACCCGACCGGAGCGCAAGATCAAGAGGATTGCAGCCGCGCGCTAACCACGCCGTGGAGGGAGGCGCGGGCGAGAAGAGCGAAATGGCGCAGGAGCGGCGCTGGCTCGCGCACACGTATGTCGCCAAGGGCAGTCCACTGACTTGACGGCGTCGCCTGCGCGCGCTATTCGCGAATTCGCGTTGAAACAGCACACACGTCGGAGCCTCCTCACCCGTCCTCGCTTGATCCCCATCGCGGCCTTCGCGTTCGTCAGCTGCGGGGGCGTCAAGAACACCGCGCCGCTCGAGGCCGGGCCGCCGGCAGCCGTGGCCGCGCCGGAAAAGCCGAGCGCGCCGCCCGCCGACCTCGCGGGCATGCGCACGGCGTTCGACCTGGCGACGAACATCGTCCAGGCGACGTCGCATCGCGACGGGCGCTTCGTGACGGACACGTCCTCGCTCGACTTCCTCAAGTACGTCGACGGCGGATGGAAGACGTCGTTCCTCGTCGGCGAGATGGATGAGGGCAAGCCCACGGCGATTGTCTCGGGGCTCTCGGCGATGTTCTTCATTCCGCTCGACACCGATGGCGACGGGGGCGGGGGCAAGGCGCTCGGCGACTCGACGCTGTCGCTCACGATGCGCGCGCTCGCGCCCAAGCAGCGCGTGTCGATCTTCGTCAACGAGAAGCCTGTCTCGACGATCGAGGTCGACGTCGCGACGAAGCGCTACGACGTCGCCGTGCCGGCCGCCGTGTTGCACGTGGGCGACAACCGCGTGCGGCTCACCTTCCGCGCGGCGGCGAACCTGCCGGGGGGCAAGCGCGGCGCCGCGGCGCTCAAGCTCGTCGCGTTCGGGCCGGCGTCCTTGCCCGCGCCCAAGACCGAGCCCGGCATCGTCGCCGTGCAGGACGTCACCGTCGGTGGTGCGAAGCGCCGCGCGCTCGTGCCCGGCGGCGCCAGCTCGCGCGTCTCGTTCTACACGCAGCTCCCCGCGTCGGCGGAGCTCGCGCTCGGCTACGGGGCCGCGACCGCGGGAGCGACCGCGCTCGTGCGGGTCTCCGTCGACGGTCAGCCGACGCGCACGCTGCACGAAGGTCCCGTCAAGGCGCAGTGGACGGACATCGTGCTGCCGCTGGGCGCGGCCGCGGGGCAAGCGGTGCGCATCGATCTCATCGCCCGCGGCGGCGACGTCGCGTGGGCCGAGCCGCGCGTCGTCGTCAAGGCGCCGCCCGCGCCGCCGGCCGCCGCGACGCCGCGGATCGAGCACATCTACGTGTGGATGGTCGACACGCTGCGCGCCGACAAGGTGCACGTCTTCAATCCGAAGACGCGCGTGCAGACGCCGAACTACGACGCCTTCGCCGCCGACGCGACCCGCTTTGCGTGGGCGCAGGTGCCGGGCACGTGGTCGCTGCCGTCGCACGCGTCGCTGCTGACGGGCACCTACCCGACGGTGCACAAGGCCGTCGCGCACGAGGCGCGCTTGTCGAAGGACGTTCCCTTCGTCGCCGAAGAGATGAAAAAGGCTGGCTACCGCACGGGCATGTTCTCGTCGAACGGTTACGTGTCGGCGAAGTGGGGCTTCGATCGCGGCTGGGACATCAACCGCAACTTCATCCGCGAGTCGCTGCCCAACGGCGCCGTCTATCTGTGGAAGACGGCAAAAGCGTGGATCCTCCCCGGCCTCAAGGCCGGCAAGCGCGACTTCGTCTACCTCGCGACCGTCGAGCCGCACGTCATCTACAACCCGCCCAAAGAGTTCCTCGTGAAGTACTGGAACAAGCCCTATGTGGGGCCCATCAAGCCGGCCCTCACGGGCGCGCAGCTCGGGTCGATCAAGGCGGGGAAGCTCAAGGTCAACGACAACGACAAGGCGTACCTCGAGGCGCTGCATGACGCCGAGATCACGCAGAGCGACGCCGCGTTCGCGACGTTCATCTCCGATCTCAAGGCGGCCGGCGTCTACGACAAGTCGGCCGTCATCGTCGTGTCCGATCACGGCGATCAGTTTTACGAGCACGGCAGCGTCGGCCACGGCGACACCGTGTACCAGGAGCTCACGCACGTGCCCCTCATCATCAGGGCTCCCGGCGTCTTCCCGGCGGGCGGCGTCGTCGACGCCGACGTCGAGATCACCGACGTCTACGCGACGATGCTCGCGCTCGCGGGGATCAAGCCCGGGCCGAACGTGCAGGGCACGTCGCTCGTGCCGCTCGCGCGCGACGAGGTCGGCGCCACACCGCGCGCCGCGTTCACGGTCGACGGCCAGGTCGCGCGCGGCCTCAAGGTGCAACGCTATCGCCTCGTGCACTACGGCCCGGGGCGCCTGGAGCTGTACGACGAGCTCGCCGACCCGCGCGAGCAGAAGAACGTCGCCGCCGAGCGGCCGATCGCGCTGCGGCAGATGCGCGGCGTGCTCGCGTTGCTGTACGCGTACGAAACGAAGTGGAACAAGTCGCGCTGGGGCACCGCCGCGAACGTCACGCCGGAGTTCGTCACGGGCGCCGGGTTGCCTGGACGTCGCGGTCCAGAGCCCAAAGCGGCGCCTCCGCCTCCGTAGTTTTGCGTCGCGATCGCGTAGGCGCGCCTACGTTCGCAAAACGACGAAAAGCGCCTGAAATTCTGGGAAAACCGGCCGAAAAACCGATCACGGAAACGACGCGGGTTTCTTGCCTTCGGCGACCCGCGACTTAGACTCGCGGGGCCATGACAGCTTGGTTGGGGAGGCGTTCTGATCCGCGGGTCGATTACCGCGAGCCCGTGCGGGTGATCTGGCCCGGCGAGGTCAGCGGGGTGCAAGGGCGCGCCGTGAACCTCTCGCGCACGGGCATCCTCGTCGACGCGCCGACGCCGACGCCGTGCGAGGTCGGGTCCGAGTTGCTCTGCGACGTCGCGCTGCCGCGGCACGGGTCGGTGCTGCTGCGCGGGCGCGTCGCGCACCGGCGGCTGTTGTCGCCGGCGAAGGTCGGCATGGGGATCGAGTTCATCGACTTGTCACCGGACGAGGCCGCCGAGCTGCGCGGCCTCGTCGACGCGGGCGACGAGCGCCCCCAGCGGGTACTCGTGCGCTTCGAGGGCACGGAGCAGACGGTGCGCGCGCGCGCCATCGCGACCGACGCGGGCTTTCGCCTCGCGACGTCGCTGTCGTTTCTCAAGGTCGGCACGGCGCTTGAGGTGTCGCTCGTGGCCGGGGGGTTGCCGCGCGCGTCGGGCCGCGTGTCGGCGGTCGCGCTCGACGTCGTCCAGAGCGACGGCGTGCCGCGGTTGCTCATCGACGTTCGCGTCGACGGCGCGACGTCGCTCGGGGACTCGGAGCTCACGCCCGTCGTCGAGCCGCTCGAGCCGCTGTTGGCGATGCCGCGCGAGGCGGTGCCACAGATCGTCCCGCACGAGCACGACGAACAGGCCGAGCCCCACGAGCAGGCCGAGCTCGATGACCAGGTCGAGCTCCGTCGCGCGATTGCCCCCGAGGAGCAGACGCAGATCGTCGACTTGGCCCCGAAGCTGCGGCCCGGTTGGGCGCTCGCGCTCGGCATGCTGGCGGGAGTGGCGGGGCTCGCCGCGTTCGGGCCCGTGCTGCTCCGACACGTCAAGCGCGCGCCGGTCGAGCCCGCGCTCGTGGCCGTCGCGCTGCCGGCGCCCGAGCCGGCTCCTGTCGAGGTCGCAGCTCCGATCGCGGCGCCCGCGCCCGTCACCGCGCCCGCGCCTGTCGCGGCGCCCACGCCGGTCGCGGCGCCCGCGCCCGAGCCGGTCGCGCAGCACTTCACGATCGCGCTGGAAGGCTCGGTCGCCGGGGCGCGTCGCTATCTTCTTCGCGCCCCCGACGGGGTCGCGTTCAATCTCCCGCACGCGCAGGCGACGATCGGGGTGGGCACGTACGAGGCCGCGCTGCCGGGCATTCGCGCCGTTTGGGTGCGTCCTCTCGCGGGCGGAGGCACGAACGTTCGCGTGTTCTTCACCGCGGCGCGGCCCGCGCCGCGGGTCACGCTCGCGCCGACCGGCATCACCGTCGAAGCCGTGACGACGAAGCCGTGACGACGAAGCCTCAACGAACGAAGCCCTGACGTCCCTCAGGTGCCGGCGAGACCGGCGACCTCGAGGACCTCGGGCGTCGACGGAATGCCGCCGACGCCGCCCAGGTGGCGACAGTTCAGCCCTGCCGCCGCATTCGCGAAGGGCAGGCAGCGATCGAGGCCCCATCCCTCCAACAGGCCGTAGATGAAGGCGCCGCGGAAGATTTCGCTCGCGCCCGTGCGATCCACAACGTCCAGCTCGAGCGCCGCCTTGCGGATGACGAGATCGCCCTCGAGCCCGATGGCGCCTTCTTCACCCAGCGTGATGACAGCCGTGCGCGGGCCCATCTTCGTGAGCTCCTGGAGGCTGCGCTTGACGTCCGCCGAGTGAGAGAACTCGGCGGCGAAGCGCTCGTTTCCGATGACGACGTCGCAGATGCCCAGCAGCTCGCCCATGCCGGGGCCCAGGTGGCGCGCGTCGAGAATGACGGTGAGGCCCAGCGCCTTCGCCTTCTCAGCGGCGGCGATCTGGGCCGCGGGCGTGCGCCCGTCGACCAGCAGCGCGCGCGCGCCGTCGAAGAGCTGCCGCGGCAGCTCGCCGGGCGTCAGCGGCGTCGTGTTGCCGCGCGTGAAGCGGACGATCCGGCGCGCCGTGCGGTCGTCGACGAGGATGAACGAAGCGGGCGAGACACGTCCGGGCTCGATGAGCACGTGCGACACGTCGACGTCGAACTCTTTGAGGCCGCGCAGGATGATGTTGCCGAAGTCGTCGTTCGACAGGCGGCCCATGTAGCGGGCGTGGCCGCCGAACGCGCAGACCGCGGCGACCGTCGTGCCGACGGCGCCGCCCGCCTGCATGCTGAACGCGGCGAGCTCGACGACCGTTTCTTGCGAACGCGGCCCCACGCCGATCTGCTCGACCATCACTTGGCCGAGCCCGACGACGCAGCCAGACGCGTGTTCCCGTGCGTCCGTCATCGCTCCACGGTATCACGGCCGAGGCGGCGGCGGCGGGGCGCGCGCGGGCAGGACGGGCCGATTCAGCACGCGTTGCGAGCGCACGAAGCGCTCGAGGGCGTCGACGGCCTTGCCGTAGGCGGCGCTCGCGTAGTGCGCGCGGCCTAGGTAGTACAAGACCTCGGGGCGGCGGGCGACGAAGGCCGCGTCGTCGGACAGCGGCTTGAGCGACTCGACGGCGTCCGCGTAGAACTCGGCCTTGTAGTCGAGGAACCCGGACAGCAGCGCGAAGTCCTGGCCCAAGCCGTTCCACAGCTCCTCGGGCCACTTGTCGAGGATCTTGTAGGCGGTCGCGTAGCGACGCTCGGCGACCTCGGCGAGCACCTCGCGGTACTCCTGCGCGACGAGCGTGACGTCGTTGGGGTGCTTGGCGGCGACCTTGGCGGGCACAACGGGCGGCGTAAGTGGCTCGGTGGGCGCGAGCCGGATCTCGGGATCGCGATCCATCCGCGTCGAAACCAGCTCGAGCAACAGGCGCGCTTGCTCGGCCTGGGGCGTGGGACCCGCGGCCTCGGCCCGTCGCGTCCACAGCTCGGCCTCTCGCGACTTGCCGTGCGCGAGCAGGCTGCGGCCGAGGAGCCCGGCCTCGGCGCTGCGCCAGCGTCCGTTTTCGTCGTAGCCCTTCACGAGCTCCGTGACCCGACCGTACGGCCACATGGGTCCGTAGACCTTCGCGAGGTAGGGATCGAACTTCGCGTAGCCGAGCAGATCGCGCGGCGCCGAGAATTCGATGCGCGCGTTGTCGTCGGTGTTGTCGGGCGAGCCCGCCGTGAACGACGCGAGCTCGTCGGGGCCGAGCAGCAGGTACGACACGACGTCATGGGGCGACGCGAGCCCGCCGCGCTTCGCCTCGGCGCCCGTCGACGGATTGCGGAACGCCTTCGTCAAGACATCGAGGTCGAGCGAGAGCGGCTCGAGGCTCGCGATGAGGATCGTGTCCGACGACAGATCCTCGGCAGAGAAGACGTAGACGTAGGGGAATTCCTCGCGCACCGTGCGGTAGATCGTCTTGATGTTCCACGGCGACATCTCGTAGAGCTGTGCCCACTGGCAGAAGATGCCGTGGGGCGCGAGGCGCTTCTTGACGTCACGGAAGTACTTGCGCGTGAACAAGTTCGACACGCCCGTGAGCCAGGGGTTCGACGGCTGGCTCACGATGACGTCGAACGGATCGCGCCGCTGCGTCAGGAAGTTGCGTCCGTCGCCGACGCGCGCCGTGACCTTCGGGTTCTCGAGCGGGCGGTGGTTGTCGTTGTCGAAGAAGTGCGACGCGCGGTAGATCGCCGGCTCGAGCTCGACGACCTCGAGCGACGCGATCGGATACTGCGTGATGGCGCCGGCCGTGACGCCCGAGCCGAAGCCGACGAGCGCGACCTTGGGCGGCGCCTCTTGGCGGTAGAGCAGCAGCGGCAGCAAGCCGACGACGATCTGCGTCGCCATGTCGCTGTCGTTCGACGCGTCGACCTTACCGTTGTTCTTGAGCGAGTAGGTCTTGCCCCACTGATCGACGGTGACGGTCGTCGCCGTGCCGTCCTCGTAAAAGACGAGCTTCGGGTCCTGCCACGACTTCTTGTGGATCTGGCGCGAGATGTACTCGCGCGCGATCGACACCCTGAAAAAACCGGAGGAGAAAGCCACGAGGTTCCAGCGCGGCAGCACGAGCCCGAGGACGGCGAGCGCGAAGGCCGCGCCGACGCCGGCCGTGCGTCGACGACGCGACAGCCCCGGCGCGACGGCGAAGAGGGCCGCGGCGACGAGGAGGCCCCCTAGAACAGACGCGTAGATCCCGCGCTGCAGGCCCAGCTTCGGCAGCGTCACGAAGCCCGAAAGAAAAGATCCGACGATGGCGCCGATGGTGTTGAGCGCGTAGGCGTTGCCGATGTCGCGGCCGACGGACTCGAGGCGCCCGGTCGCGACGCGCACGGTGAGCGGAAAGATGCCGCCCATGAGGATGGTCGCCGGCAATACGGTCACGCACGCGAGGACGAACTGGCAGGTGAGGATTGTGTCGACGGCGAAGCTCGACGAGCGCAGCAGCCACGTGAAGACGAAGGGCAGCCGATCCGTGCACAGGTACGAGACGCCGACGGCGGCCGCGATGCCGAGGTGCAGGCCCGCGAGCCACCGCACGGGGTGCGCCGTGCGCTGCGAGAGCCGCCCGAAGACGGCCGACCCGATGCCGAGCCCGATGAGGAATGCGACGAGGATGATGGTGAACGAGAAGATCGACGAGCCGATGAGCACGGCGAGCGCGCGCGTCCACATCACCTGCAGCGTCATGGCCGTCGCGCCCGAGACGATGAACGCGCCCAAGGCGACGCGCCGCGAGCGCTCGTCGATGACGACCGCGGGTGGGGCCGCGCGCGCCGCGATCGTGCCTTGGGCCGCGGCGGCGTCGATGAGCTCGTCTAATGACTGTTGGTGCGCGGGCGCGTCCATCTTCACGAAGCGGCGCGCGACGAGCACGGCCGCAGCGAGCGTCAGGTTGAAGGCCGCCGCCGTGACGTTCGTCCAGCGCAGCCCGAAGGTGGGGAGAAACACGAAGCCCGCCAAGAACGACCCCGCGACCGCGCCGAACAGGTTCACCGAGTACAGCGTCCCGATGCGCACGCCGATGCGACGAAGCTCCCAAGGGTGCTGCACGAAGTGGCGCGCGAGGATCGGCAGCGTCGCGCCCATGAGCGTCGTCGGCAGCAGCAGCAGGCCCGCCGACGCGGCGAAGCGCAGGATCGACAGCAGCGCGTAGCGATCGCCGAACGCCGACCACAGCCAGCGGTTGAGCGACGGGTACAACGAGATCACGAGCGGAACGAGGAGCGCGTAGATCCCGATCGACGCCTCGGCGAGCGCATAGGCACGCACGGGCGTCTTCAGCCGGTCCGCGAACTTGCCCGCCAGGTACGACCCGAGGCCGAGGCCGCCCATGAACGCCGTCAGCACGGTCGAGACAGCCAAGGTGGTCGACCCGAAGACGAGGGTCAGCATCCTCGTCCACAGCATCTCGAGGATGAGCCCGGACGCTCCCGAGAGGAAAAAGCACGCCAGGATGAGGGGCCGCATCGCCGGCCGCGAATGTACCAGCAATGCTGCTAAGTTCGGCGGGCAACGCCAGGCGCGCCATGGGAGTCAAAAGCGACAACTCGACGATGTTTGGCGTTTCCGTGATTGAAGGTCTCGCGACGGCGAAAAGTGATGGGGCGCGCGCCGATGAAACGGCGCTCGTCGAGGCCGTGCGTCGGGGCGACCCCGGCAGCCGCGAGGCGCTGTACCACCGCTACAAGCGGCGCGTGTTCGCGCTCGCCGTGCGCATCGCCGGAGCCGTCGACGCCGAGGAGGTCGCGCAGGAGGCCTTCATTCGCATCTTCCGGGGCCTTCCCAAGTTTCGCGGCGACGCGGCGCTCGGGACCTGGATCTATCGGCTCGCCGTCAACGCGGCGCTGTCGCACCGCGCGCGCCGGCCGGCGCCGGCCGCCGACGCCTCGACGGACGCCGCCGCCGAGATCGCGCTGGCCGTCGGGCCGCCGCCCGGCGATCTCGCGCTGCGCCGCCACCTGGAACGGGCGCTCGCGGCGCTGCCCGTGGGGTACCGCACCGTGATCGTCCTGCACGACGTC
>JBBQJG010000168.1:0-12623 GCA_038325725.1 Polyangia bacterium
CGCGACGAGACCGCACGCAAGAGAGGTGACGCCACCCCAGCGACAATTACGACGACAACTACTCAGGCGACGACAACTACCCCATAGGAACATGGGGCGATGTAATTGACGCCCTTGGGTCTATGTAGTTGACGTTCAGCACCAACGTTGATCGATACCGATCTTGACCCGCTGGGGCCGCATTCCGTCGTAGTCGGGCCAGCGTCCCAGAATCCACGCGCAATACTTGTCCCTGATGCCGGCGAGGGTGGCCCCGGGGAGGGACATTGAGGCGAAATACGCAACTTCGTATGCCATGGCGGGATCTCGTTAGGAGGCTACTACGCAACCTGCGAGGAGTCGTCGTCGTCGATCTCGAACGCGATCGGCTCTTCGCGCTCCGCCCGCTCGCTGCCAGCGCTGAGGTCCAACGCGCGAAGCGTCTCCTGCGCCTTTTCGATGAGGTCCTTCAGCTCGGTCTCGGCGCGGTCGAGCTCCTTGCGAATGATCTCGTTATTCTTCCGGATCCCGTTGCTGGCCTTGCGCATCTTCTCGACGTGCGCAGCCTGGTTCGCGAGCAGGGTCTCGATGTCGCGGACGGCGTCGGCGCTGGCGTGGTCAGCGACCTGCTGCTTGCGCGACGCCAGGGCCATCGCGAGCATCACCGCGGCGTGCAGTCGGTGAGTCGAGCTGGCGTCATCGGGATCCCAGCAGACGAGAATGTTATGGCCGACGCGACTGAACTCCGGGAAGTCCGCCGAAGCATGAGTCTGGGCCATGACGAACACACCCACGCTGGCATCGCGATTCGCGCGGGCGATGTCGAGTTCCTTGATCGCCTTGTCGACGTTGTACGAGGCGTCGTGCTTGCACTCGAATACGACGGACGCGCCGGCCCAGGCGCTCTCGTCGGTGAAGCGGACGATGAAGTCGCCCACGCGGCAGGTGTCGCGAATGCCCGCCACGTTGCCGGTCTTGACACACACGTAGGGGCCGGTCCCCAGCCGCGCGCGGACAGCGGTGAGAGCGCTATCTTCGAAGTCGATGCCGCCGCGTGGAGAGTTCCGGTTCGCCGCGCGCTGGGTCTCGAGGCGAGCTACCGTTTCCCGGAGGTCCTTCTCGAAGACCGTCTGACGACCGCGTTGCTCCTCCAGGAGATCGCGTGAGGTCTTGGCATGACGCTCGAGGAGCTCGGTGAGGCTGTTCCGCAGGTGCGCGAGCGGAGAGTTGTCGTTGGCAGGGTTCATGGCGCTGACGAGCGAGTCGCTCGCCGTCTTGCTCTGCCGCGCAAGGTTGCTGAGCAGCGAGTTCGGGTCGTTGGCGTCGAGTGCCTTGAAGGCGGTCAGCATCTGCTCGGAGCGGTCGCTCTCGGCCTTCTTGAGCTCCTGCCGCAGGGCGAGAAGGAACCGCGCGACGGGGCTGTCAGCCCGAAAAGGGTCGAGCGCCTGCTGCATCGCAGCCTGCGAGTCAGTCACCGCTGTCGTGCAGACCGTCCGCAGCGTCTGGACGATGCCGTCGCTGGCCGTGGGGCTCAAGCTGCGCAAGAGGGCGCTCTGCTCCCCGACGTGCAGCGCGAGGGTTTCGGCGATGAGGCCGCCGTCGGGCGCGGCGAACCGCTGGAGGAGGCGCGGGAGCTCGCCGTCGTCTTCGATGAAGCTCTCGAGGCGACGTGCCAGCTCGCCGTCGTTGGGATCGAAGTACCGGCGGAGAGCAGTCTCGACCCGTTCCTGGTGCAGCTGCACCATCGTCGCAAGGGCGTCGCCCAAGTCGACCTTCAGCTTCTCGCCAATGTCAGAGAGCTGGGACTCCTGCGCCTCGGCGCGAGCGTTTCGCAGGGCGCGCAGGCCGATGGCCCAAGCCTCCACGGCCAGCTGTGCGCGCTGGGCGGGCGTCAGGGCCTCGAACACCTCGACGAACTCGGGCCGCTGGTCGCGCACCGTCGCGGTGATGGTGTCGTCGGCCGTCTCGACGTCGGCTTCCAGATCGCGGTGATTGGTCATAAGCCCGGTTACATCAAAACCAGTGCCATGATGGAACACAGTTAAACCAGGTACTTAGCTTGAGGTCATGGGTAAGAAAGATTACTTATGATAATGATTCTTACTATGCGAGTCCTCGTATCGTGGCTGGGAAGCCATGAGCTATCGAAGCCAGGCGTGACCGTCCCCGTCGGACCGCTGACGCAGACGATCCAGCAAGGGGGCGGGGCATTCGATCAGATCTATTTGCTCAACAACCTCTCGGCCGACCAGGCGGAAGAGTACGTCGGGTCTCTGCCGGACCCGTCCCGCGTCTCCATCATCGAGGCTCCGCTGTTGTCGCCGGTCGACTACCGCGAGATCCATGGCCAAGCCGTGAAGGCGGTCGACGGCATTCGCGCGCGTGCGCCTCGAGCCGATCTGTCGTTCTTTCTGAACTCGGGGACTCCGCCGATGGGTTCGGTGTGGCTCCTTCTCGGGAAGAGCCGATACCAGGCGAAGCTTCTGGCCTGGTCGACCTACCACGGGCGCCTCGAAGCCGTGGACGTCCCGTTCGAGATATCGGCCGAGTTCGTTCCGATCCTGTTCGAGCGCACGGACTCGGCGCTGCGCGCATCGAGCGCCGAACCCGCCCCCGTTGATGCCGCCTTTACCAGCATCGTCGGCCAGTGTCGGCAGATGCGTGACCTCATCAGTCGGGCGCGAAGGGTAGCCCTTCACAGCGTGCCGATCCTCCTCGAGGGCGAGTCCGGCACCGGCAAGGAGATTCTCGCCAGAGCTATTCACAACGCGAGTCCGCGACGCGATGGTCCCTTCATCAGCGTCAATTGCGGCGCGGTTCCCGAGAACCTCGCGGAGTCGGAGTTCTTTGGGCACCTCAAGGGCGCCTTCACGGGCGCTGACCAGAACCGAGACGGACACTTTCGTGCTGCTCGCGGCGGCGTGCTCTTCCTCGACGAGATCGGTGATCTGCCGCTGCATGTGCAGGTGAAGCTGCTCCGGCCTCTTCAAGAGCGCGAAGTGATCCCCGTCGGCGCCAGCGCCCCGGTGCCGGTGGACGTCCGGATCATCGCAGCTACACACCGCAACCTCGTTCGCGAGGTCCAAGACGGCCGCTTCCGGGAGGACCTGTTCTATCGGCTCGCGATCGCGATCTTGCGACTTCCCGCTGTGAAGGAGCGCGAGGGAGATCTCTCGTTGCTCGTTGACCATTTGCTGAAGGACATCAACAAGGACCACAGGAGCGCAGGGATTGATGAGCGCTCCCTTACACCGGCAGCGAAGAACCGCCTCCTCCGTCACTCCTGGCCCGGGAACGTCCGCGAGCTGGCGAACACGCTGCGGCGCGCGGCGGTCTGGTCGGCGACGTCGGTCGTGGACGCCAGCGACATCGAGGACGCCATCCTTCAGATCGAAACAGAGGGCGACCGCAGCTCGATCCTCGAGCGCCCGATGGGAACTGGCTTCAGTCTCGACCAAGTCGTGAACGAGTTGCAGCAGCACTACATCGAGAAGGCGCTGGAACTGTCCCGCGGTAAAAAGAGCGAGGCTGCCAGAATGCTGGGCCTCAAAAGTCATCAGGTGCTGACGAACCGACTTTCTCGAAAACGGGCGGCGGCATTCCCGGCGACGACAGTCCGTTAGGACTTCGCGCTACGAGACGCCACTGCAGATACAATCCGGCTCCGCGATGCCCCCCCATCCCGACAAGAACCAACAGGCCGTTCGGGACCTGCTGGAGAAGCTCACCGCGGAGGAGGTGCGCGTGATGGGGATCGAGGCGCTCCGCCGCTGCCGCACTACGATCGCCCCCGACGGCGAGATCTCGATGCACGGCGACTTTGGCCGAGCGATGGTGCCCCTTCTTGCAGAGGGAACAGGCACCACCATCGAGGCGCAGAACGGCAAAGAGGCGTTCCTCGAATGTCAGGCAGAGCCCTGGATGAACGACGTTGTCGAGTTCATCTGGTGGATGATTCGAGCAGGGTTTTTGATTCCTCGCCTGGCGCACGACAACGGCAACCTCGTCCGAATGCGGCTGACCGTCGCTGGCGGGTGCTTTCTGGACTCGAAGGTCGATCATCCTTTGTTGCCGGGTGCCCTTGAGCGCGTTCGAGCTCGATGTCCTGGGATCCCCGATGAGGTGATCGAGTACTTGGTTGATGCGCACTCTTGTCTCGAACACGCGCTCGCTCGCCCGTCGATAGTCCTCGCGGGTCTCGCATATGAGGCCGCGATCGACAAGGTAGTGGAGGTACTCGCGAACCGAGGACTTGTGGCGAGCCGTCTCGGCGATCAGAAAGCCTGGAAGAAGATCTCGGTCGTCGGACCCGCGATTCCACACGTGTTCTCTAAGGCCGAGGATAGGGAGAAATCCTTCGCGGCTACTGCGGCATGGGACTTTGCCGACACTCTGCGCCGTCGGCGGAACGACGGTTCACATCCGCGCCCGGTTTTCGATTTTAGCGATCTGACAGAGGTCCAGGAGTTCTTCGTGTCGGCCTTGCGCCACCTCCCAGGGTTGTGGTCTGTCGCAGTCTGATTGGAACGAGGAGAACGACGTGCCGAAATATAGGTTCACGTGGGACAAGTTCGACGATCAGTCCGTCGCCAGGTTCGCGGAGGTGCTGGGCTACGATCCTGATCGCCACGACGGCACCGCGCGCGCGTGGCTGGAGTCCGAGGTGAAAGGTCTTCGGGCCGCGCATCTGGAAGTCGACGAGATCTTCGACATGGTTCGGTTCGAATGGTTGCCGAGACAAAAGCGCCTTGGCGATGTCGTCGAGCAACTCATCGCACGCAATCTTGGGCCGGGCGGTCGCCCGCGCTCGGAGTCGGGCTACGTCAAGTACCTGCGGGACTGCCGACGGTCGTCCCAGTTTCGCGGCATCCTCCTCAAGGAACTTCGATCGGCCGGCGACAGTGGTCCAACGAAGCGTGAAGCGTCGACGGTCGACGGCGGGCTTCAGAGCCGTTGGGTCCTGGCCATCGCCAAGCAGCAAGACGACAGTCGCCGGGCCCACGACTACCAGAGAGAAGCCTGGAATCGCCTCTCGGTGGAGCTCGCGCGCCACGACACCGGCGGAAAAATGAAAGGCCTTTTGGTCATGCCCACAGGCTCGGGCAAGACCTACACCACCGTCCGATGGTTGACCGAACGGATCCTGAATCGCGGAGGCAAGGTCCTTTGGATCGCCCACCGGACCGAGTTGCTGGCCCAAGCCGCGAAGGACTTCCAGCGCCTTGCCAGTGTGGCTCGAAGCCGAGACCAGCTCAGAGGGCGACTCGTTGGCGGCGGATACGAATCGTTGGCCGGGATTGGTTCCGATGACGACATCATCGTTGCGTCCATCGGCGTCCTCGCGCGCAACCCCGAACGCCGCGCCGAGATCCTTTCCTACGACAATCTCCATATCGTGATCGACGAGGCCCATCACGCCCCGGCGAAGAGCTATCGAGATCTGATCTCTGAGTACGAGAAGGCAGGCGGCCGCTTCTTGCTCGGACTGACGGCAACCCCTACACGCACCATCGAGAAGGAGCGGCCCGAACTGAGCCGGCTCTTCGGCGGAAAGATCATCCATCAGGTCGATCTGCGTGAGCTGATCGAACGCGGCATCCTGGCGCGACCGGTACCTGTCCGGGTGAAAACCGGTGCCGACGTCGAAGTCGGTCTAACCGAAAATGATCGCCGCCACCTGGCACAGTTCGGTGAGCTGAGCGAAGCGTGGTTGGGGCGCATCGGCGAGATGGAGGGTCGCAATCGCGCGATCGTCCAGCACTATCTGGCGAATCGGGAGAAGTACGCCAAGACGATCGTCTTCGCTGCAAACGTGAAGCACGCCGCAATTCTGGCTCGTGAGTTCCGCGAGGAAGGAGTGGAAGCCGAGTACGTCGCGAGTCACAGGCCCGACGGTTCGGACCAAGACACTGCCGAAATCTTCGAGAACTTCCGCAATGGCGAGTACCAGGTCCTAGTCAACGTTCAGATGGTCACGGAAGGAGTGGACGTGCCGGATGTCCAGACGGTCTTCCTGGCCCGGCCCACCAGCAGCGAGATCCTCGTTCGCCAGATGATCGGACGCGCCCTTCGTGGCTTGGAAGCCGGCGGCACCGAGAAGGCGTACCTGGTGTCCTTCGACGACCACTGGGAACGCTACCGTGACTGGCAGAGCCCGCTGGATCTCGTGCCCGACATCACCGCGTGGGCTGACAGCCAGGACATCGGCGTCGATGGGCATACGGAAGAACCCGACCGCAGGCCGCGCCTCAACATCGAGGACCTGCCTCACGATGTCGTTCATGCCGTGATCACGCAGCTCCGGCAGCTAAGACCAGACCAGAAGGTCGAGGTCTTCGAGGCCGTCCCGCTTGGTCAGTACATCCTGGAGCGGCAGGAAGGCGAGGAATCTATTCGTCAGGTCGTCAGCATCTTCGAGCACCAGAAGCCCTTCTGGGATGAGTTGATGGCTGAACTACAAAGCACGCCGAAGGGACGTCTGGTGGACTTCGAGGGAGCTGAACGTTGGGACACGATCTTCGCGGATTGTGATCCGCCCGTTCCGCCGCAAGACGAGATCGACGCCATGGTTCGCCACTTTGCGGCGGGGGCGGACAAGCCCGAGTACCACGCCATGGAGGATCGCGAGAAGTACGACCCGCGCCGTCTGGCTGCTGAGATTAAGGCCCAGGATCTCGGGCCCACAGCTCAGCGTCAGCTGGTCGAATCTCGATATGGAGGTTTTGCGCGCGCCGTCTATCCCACGGCCAAGGACTTCCACGATGCCGTCCAGATCGCCCTCAGCAGCCTGATGTATGAGGGCGACGAACGTACGCCCGCTACGGTAAACTTCGAGCCTCGTCCCGATCAGGCGTTGAAGGACGACAAGCCGCACGACCTCGTGAAGCTTCTGGAGCGCACGCTGGAAGCAGGCGCGAAGCTCCTGAACGTGCCGTTCCTACCGCAGCCCCAGCCACCGACCTGGAGCCGGCGCCCGGTGAAGTCGTGGTGGGGCTACGCCAACTGGCAAACCGACACCAACGCCGGTCACGGCCGAATCCGGATCAACTGTCTGATGAACTCCTCGGATGTCTCCGAGGAAGCGTTGTGCTTCTTGCTGTGGCACGAGTACCTCCACGTCTACTTGAAGCAAGGGCACACCCGCGATTTTCGTGAACTCGAGAAGCGCTGGGAAGGGTGGATCGAGTGTGACCGTCAGATCGACCGGTTGGTTGAGCGCTTCGAGATTCGGTACTGGTAGGCCGCCGCTCTTGAACGCGGGCAGCGCGGCTTGACCACCGGGCGTCGTAGCACTCCCGCATGACGAGCCGTCACATCGGAGCATCGCGGACCGCCTTTGCGTTCTGGAGGGCCGCGATGCCGAACGCCAATGATGCCGCTTCCGATACCAATGCCGAACTCTGGGACGCGAACGACGCTGCCCGCTACCTGAAGGTCAGCCGCTCCTGGATCTACCAGCGAGCCGAGTCCGGCCTGCTGCCGTGCCTGCGCGTCGGTGGCCTGGTCCGCTTTGATCCTGAGATCGTCCGCGCCTTCGCCCGGGGCGAGATCCAGCCGCCCAAGGTGCTCGCTTTCCCCGGTTCTCCGTCGGGAAAGAACGGTTGACTGTGTCCCCGCCAGAGCGATCCTTGACCCTGGTGCAGGGCCTGGTCCACCACAACCGCTGTCTCCCGATGGGGGCTTCTAACCGTGGCGTCGGTCTACCAGAAGCGGGACACCTGGTACCTCCAGGTCACCGACGCGGCCGGGCGACGCCGGTGCCTCGCCTCGAAGGCCACGACCAAGACCGAGGCGAAGCGCCTGGCCATCCTCGAAGAGCAGCGATTCGACCGGCAGCGTCGCGGCCTCGAGCAGCCGGACCTCGACGACGGCGGAGGGACCGTCGACGAGCTGATGGCGTGGTGGATCGACAAGTTCCTGCGGCGATCGGCTTCCGACACCGGGATCTCGAGCATCCGCAAGCACATCATCGGTTCGACTCTCGGGACGCGCCGCCTGCTCGACGTCACGCCGGGAAAGGTGGACCTCTTCCTCTCGGAGAAGGAGTCGACGCTCGCGGCGCGGAGCGTGAACCACCTGCGCGGCTACTTGAGTCGGGCCTTCACCATGGCCCGGCGCATGGAGAAGTTCCCGCGGCCGAACCCCGTTGCCGACGTGCCGAAGCGGAAGGTCGTGAAGCGACTGCCCGACTACCTCAGGCCACACGAGGTCCCGCCGCTGCTCGCGTCGCTCAAGCCCAAGTGGAAGAGCCTGTTCGCCACCGCGCTCTACACCGGCATGCGGAAGGGCGAGCTCTTCGCGCTGCAGAAGTCTGACGTCGACTTCACGTCCGGGCTCATCCTGGTCAGCCGGTCGCACGAGCGGGACATCCCGAAGGGCGGCCGGGTCGAGGCCGTCCCGATCAACAGCGAGCTGCTCGTGTACCTGAAGCGGGCGATCACGGCGTCGCCATCGGAGCTGGTCTTCCCGGACGAGCAGGGGAAGATGCTGCCGAGGTACACGGCGCTCGAGCACGTGCTTCGGCGGGCGATGTGCCGGGCGGGCCTGGTCACCGGCTACGTCCACAAGTGCCGCCGTCACGCCTGCGGCCACCAGGAGGCAGCCGCAGACGCGAACCCCCGCCGCTGTCCGAAGTGCGACTTCAAGCTGTTCCCGGTCGGGCAGGTCCGGAAGATCCGCTTCCACCACCTCCGCCACACGACCGCCTCGCTGCTGCTCATGGGCGGCGCCGACCTGGCCGCGGTCCAGCGGATCATGCGCCACCAGGACCCCCGCATCACGACCGAGGTCTACGGCCACCTTTCGGGGACGTACCTGAAGAAGGAGATCGAGCGTCTGAGCTTCGGGGCGGCCCCGGCGGAGCCCGGTGACGCGCTCCACAGCGCCCAGGAAGGGCAGAGGCTGTACGCGGCGGGTGGCGCCCAGGAGCCGCCGCTACCCGCCGACGCGCGCGCTGAGACGCGCCCAGCGGCTCCATTTACTACCCATTTACTACCCGACCCCCCGAAGGGGCATGCACCGGGTACCCGACGCGGAGCCGTTGGAAAGGATCCGCGCGGACTTACAGTTGTCGGGGCGAGAGGATTTGAACCTCCGGCCTTTCGGTCCCGAACCGAACGCGCTACCAGGCTGCGCCACGCCCCGTTGCGTGAGCCAAGGCTTTTGCCAAAGATCCCGAGGAGAGTCAAACCTTTCCGCGTCGGAGGCGGGGGAGCGCGTCGAGGCGCACGCGTCGCAGGAAGACGTCGAAGCCGAATAGGGCGAGGGCGACGAGGAGAACTGGCGTGCGGAGCGGGCGGCGGGTGTCGGGGCGGGGACCGACATCGACATCGCTGAGAATGTCGGTCGCGTGGGGGACGACGCGGCCTCCGGTTCGGGTCGCGACGGCGGCCAGGAGCGCGGCGCCACGGAGCGAGTCGTTGTCGTCGCCGAGGTCGGGGACGGAGGGGCGCAGCTCCGGGGCGAGGGGCAGCGAGAGGTGACCGGTCGCATCAGCGACGGGGGCGCCATCGGCGTCGGCGAGCGACGCTTGGAAGAGGAGGGCGCCCGCCGCGGCGTCGGCGTCGAAGGCGGCTTCGTAGTGGCCGGGCGCCGTCTCGGCGAGCGCGAGACGGCGGCGCGGAGACGCGGCTCCCGCCGGGGACACGGCCGTCACGTCGACGGTGCCGTCGAGGCCCACGAGGAAGCGATCGTCTGTGCCCGCGGCGTCGATGATGAGGGCCACGCGCTCTCCGTCGCGCGACGCGCGCACGGGGAAGTGATTGGGTGCGCGGCGGCGCATCGTCGCGCGTGTCACTTGGCCCCAGAACTTCGGGAAGGCGGGCCAGCGCATCCACGCGGCCGACCAGCGCGGCTCGACGTCGCTCGTCCACGCGACCACCTGGCCCAGGCCGACCTGCCACCGCGCGAGCAGCGGCGCGCCGTTCGGGGCGGCGAGCAGCAGCTCGGCGCGCGGGCGCGGGCGCGTCACCGTGTAGCCGCCGAGCGGCGGCGCGCCGTCGAGCGCGACGCCCGCGAAGAGGTCCGCGCGCTTGACGACCTTCGCGACGGTGGACTCTTCGACGATCGACCCGCGGTTCACCTCGGACGTCTCGCGCGAAAAGATACGGGGCAGGCTCGCCGGATCGCGCGTCTGGTAGAAGCGGCCTCCGCCGCGCGTCGCGATCGACTTGAGCAGGGCGTTGTCGGCGCCGTCGCCGACGCCGACGGTCGAGATCGTGATGCGCTTGCCCATCGCCGCGTCGACGAGATCGGCGATGCCCTCGGGGGGCGACGCGCCGTCGGACAGCAGGATGATGTGCTTCTTGCGCGCGCGTGCCGGCGCGAGCTCGTCGAACCCCTCGCGCAGGCCCAGCAGGATGTTCGTGCCGCCGCTCGCGCGAATGCGCGAGATGTCCGAGACGATGCGCGCGCGGTTGGACGCGCGCTGCAGGCGCACGACGGGCGTCGCCTGCGCGTCGAACGTCACGACGCCGATGAGATCGGCGGGCGGCATGAGGTCGACCGTCGCGCGCGCCGCCTCCTTCGTGAGCTCGAGCTTGGGGCCGGCCATCGAACCTGATTTGTCGATGACGAGCGCGAGCGCGAGCGAGGCCTCGTCGTCGCGCTCGGGCAGATCGAGCAGCACGGGGAGCAGCGGGGCGAGACGGCTGTCGCGCCACCCGCCCGAGCCGAACGCGTCGGCGCCACCCGCGACGAGCAGGCCGCCGCCGTCGTGGACGAAGGCGTCGAGCGCCGCGAGCTGCTTGTCGGAGACGGCGGCGCGCGCGACGTTCGACAGCACGACCAGATCGTAGCGATCGAGCGCGGGGCGCGTCGGCAGCGCGCGCGGGAGGCGCACGTCGACGGCGATGCGCTCGGCCTGCAGGGCGCGCGCGAACGGCGCGGCGGACGACGGCGTGCCTTCGATCGCGAGCACGCGCGGCGGGCGCGCCGACGAGAGCGCAAGCACGCCCTCGTCGTTGTCGGGGTGGCGATCAGGCGCGTCGGGCAGGACGCGCGCGTGCAACCGGGGCGCGTCGGTCGCGGGCGTGTCGAGGAGGCGCGCGACGAAGGAGACCGACGTCGAACCGGGCGCGACGTCGACCGTTCGCTCGGGCGCGTCGACGGTGACGCCCGCGCCGTCGAGGCGAACGCGTACGTGGGCCGCGCGATCGGCGACCAGGCGCACCTCGACGGGGAACGGCGCGCCCGGGCGTAGGTCGTCGCCGGCGTCGAGGCTTTCGACGGCGATGTCCCCGGTTTCGGACGCGGGCGTCGCGAGCGCGAACAAGGGGATGCCGCGCGCCGCGAGCCGTTCGGCGGCCGCGCGCAGATCGCCGCGCGTCGCTTCGCCGTCGGAGATCATGAGCAGGCGGGGCAGGGCGCCGTCGTCGAGCAGGCCCGCCCCGAGCCCGACGGCGAGCGCCAGGTCGGTCTGCCGACCGGCGGGGGCGGGCAACGGCGACAGGGTGCGCGTCGTGATCTCTTCGGGGCGGGCGGCGAAGCGGACGACGCGCACGCGGGCGCGCGAAGCCTCGGCCGCCACGCGCAGGGCCGCGACCTCGGCGCGCGCGCGGTCGAGGGACGCCGCGGACTGGCTGTCCGAGACATCGACGAGCACGACGACCGAGACGGCGTCGCTCGGCCGCCGCAGCGACGGGCCGGCCAGCGCGAGGGCGACGGCGCCGAGGACGAAGGTTCGCGCGATCGCCTGCAGGACGTGCTGCGCGCGCGCGACGTCGGCGAGCGAGCGCGACGCGACCCAGAAGATCGCGGGCGCGAAGGCGAGCAGCAGCAGCCACGCGGGGCGCTCGAAGGCGAGGGACATCAGACGGTCCACCTTCGGTTCGTCGAGACCCACTCGAACAGCAGGAGCGCCGCCGCGGCGAGCAGCGCCCACGTCGACAGCGCGAAGGCGGGACGTCGAGAGCGGGCGTCGGCGGGCGGCAAAGCGCGACCGCAGAGGACGAGAGCGCGCGCCGGCGTCGTGTCCGACTCGCGCGCGTCGCCGAGGTTGGCGGCGATCGGCACGTCGCCCACGAGATAGAAGCCGACGTGGGCGATCGCGCCTTGGGCGACGTCGCCGCGCGCGGGCCACTCGAGGCGCGCGCCCGTCGGGTCGACGACGGTGACGTGCTTCGTCCCCGCGGGGACGGGGACCCGCGCCGGCGCGCCGACGGTGACGGGCAAAGCGTCGCGCGCGGCCTCGCCCGCGAGCCACGCCAGCGCGTTCGAGAGCAGCAGCGGAAAAGCCGGCCGCATCGGCAGATCGGAGCGGCGCACGTCGAACGCGAGGGCGGCGACGCGCAGGCCGGGGCGCGCGCGCGCGACGATCAGCGGCACGCCGAAGGACGCCGCGACGGCGACGTCGCCGGCCGACAGGGTGAGGCGGTCCGCCTCGGCGATGTTGACGTCGCCGAGGTCGAGCTGGCGCAGCAGCGGATGACCGCGCCGCACGTCGGAGATCACGGGCGCGGCGATGGTCCCACGCGCCGCGAACGGGCTGCCCGCGCCCCGCGGCGCGAGGTACAGGAAATGTCCCTCCGTGGGCGGCGGCGCCGGGGCGACGCCGTCGAACAGCACGGCGTCGTAGTCGCGCCATCGCCGCCGTGTGCCCTCGGCGCTTTCGGGCGACACGCGCTCGAGCGCGACGCCGTCGCCGA
>JBBQJG010000169.1:0-12598 GCA_038325725.1 Polyangia bacterium
GCACGATCGCGCGCGCGCCCAGTACCTCGCCGACAAGTGGTTCTGGCGGAGCTGGATGCTGTTCGCCGTCGTCACCGGCTTCGCGATCGACTACCTGACGCCGCTGGCGAACCGCACCCTGTCGTTCAAGGAGTTCATGGACGAGTGGATCGTCGACCAGTACCTGCGCATGCTCGAGGACATCGGCCTGGAGCGGCCCTGGTACTGGCCGATCTTCGAGGCGGCGCTGCCGCGCTTCCACCACCGGGTCTACGCGGCGGCGTACTCGTACCGCGCCTCCGTGTGGTTCGATCTCGTCGTGCCGGGGCCCGACGAGCGGGTGTGGCTCAAAGAGAAGTACCCCGAGTCGTGGGACGAGCTCGATCCTGTGTGGGAGACCATCACCGAGCGCTGGCGACGCACCGACCCCAACAACGACTTCGGCGTTCACGGCACGGCGATCGTCGGCTTCTGCGACCTGTGTCAGCTCGTGCTGTGCAACGGCACGGCGGCGCGCAACGGCGCGCAGGTCGTCGAGCGCGGTGGGCGCAAGTACATCTTCTGCTCGGAGCCGTGCCGCTGGATCTTCGAGCGCGAGCCGGAGCGCTACGCGGGCCACAAGGACGTCGTCAAACGCGTGCTCGCGGGTGAGGCGCCCGCGAACCTCGTCGCGCTGCTGCGCCAATACTTCGGCCTTTCTTTCGAAGATTGGGGCAAGGACGCCCACGGCGGCGTGTACCCGTGGCTCACGCGCACGCGGACGAAGGAGGCGCCGTGATCCCCCTTTATGGCTTCCTCGAGGGCGACGTGTTGGGCCTGCTCATCCTCGCCGAGGAGCACGACACGGCGGCGGCGCTCGCGCGGAATTTGCAACAAGCGGCCGCGTTGCGCGTCGCCGCGCGCGACGACGTGTCGGTGTGGGTCAAGGGCATGCGCCTCGATCCGCGCACGACGCTCGACGCCGCGGGCCTGTGCGCGCTCGACCGCTTCGACGTCAGGATCGACCCGCCATGAGCTTCGCGCGCGCCGCGGCGGTCGCCGATCTGTGGGTCGGCGAAATGAGGAGCGTCGTCGTGGGCGGCACCGCCGTGCTGCTCGTGCGACTCGCCGACGGCGTGCGCGCCTACGAGGACCGCTGCGCGCACAAGGGTGTCGCGCTCAGCACGGGCACGCTCGCGGGGACGCTGCTGACCTGCGCGACGCACGGGTGGCAATACGACGTCGCCTCGGGCCGCGGCGTCAACCCGGCGAGCGCGGGCCTGCGCGCCTTTGCCGTCCGCCTCGACGGAAACGACGTGCTCGTCGACATCGGCGACGCCATCGGTCGACGGCCCGCGGGCCTCACCACGCTCGCGCGCCCGAGCGACGACGTCGGTCCCGTGCTGCAAGAGGGCCCCGAGGCCGCGGCGATCGTGAGCGCGATCCGCCGGCAGAACGTCGACGTGCGCGTCATCGATCGCGGCTCGTACCTGCGCGTGCTGTGTCCGCGCCGCTGTGTCGTCACGCGCGTCGGGATCGAGGCCGAGCTCGGCCGGCCCTTTCGCCTGCCGCGCGATCTCGAGCTCGTCGTCTCGTCGTTCAAAGGACGCTTCCACGTCTCGGAGAGCGAGGCTTCGTGGGAGCTCGGGCCCGTCGAGGTCCAGGAGGCGTGACGGTGGAGAAGCTCAAGACCTATTCGCACCTCGCGGGCGCGCGGCGCCAGCCGACCGAGTACGAGATCGGGACGACGCGCCTGCACCACCACGTCGAGCGCGGCTTCGAGGTCGATGTGCCCATCGCGACCTGGTATGCGCGCCACCAAGCCGGCGCTCTGTGGACCGGCGTCGATTGGGAGAGCTTCGTCGATCCGCGCGAGACGACCTACGCGAGCTACACGCGCCTGCAGGCCGGCAAGGAGGCCTACGTCGACGGCGTCCTGCGCATCAGCGACGAATCCCCGTACGATCGCGAGCTCGCCCCCGAGGCGCGCGCGCTGCTCGACCGCACGATCGGCCCGCTGCGCTTCGTCTTCCACGGCCTGCAGATGATCGCCGCCTACGTCGGGCAGATGGCGCCGGGCGGCCGCATCACCGTCGCGGCGCTGTTCCAGGGCGCCGACGAAGTCCGGCGCGTGCATCGCTTCGCTTACCGGCTCGCCCAGCTCCGGCGCGTCGACGCCACGTTCGGGGCGGGCGCGCGCGCGGCTTGGCAGAGCGGTCCCGCGTGGCAGCCGCTGCGCCGCCTCGTCGAGCGGCTCTTCGTGACGTGGGACTGGGCCGAGGCGTTCGTCGCGCTCGACGTGTGCCTCAAGCCGGCGCTCGACGCGCTGTTCATGAAGGCCGTCCCGGCGCTCGCGCGCGCGCGCGGGGACTTTCTCTTCGGACAGCTGTGCACGTCGTTCGAGGAGGACTGCGAGTGGCAGCGGCAGTGGACGGCGGCGCTCGTGCGGGTCGCGCTCGCTTCCAGCTCCGTCAACCGCGCCGCCTACGATCAGTGGCTCGCGGCGTGGATGCCCGAGGTCGACGGCGCGCTGGCCGCGCTCGCGCCCGAGCTCGCCGTCCCAGGCGCGGCGGCCGAGGCAAACGCCGCCGTCGCGGGCGCGCGCGCGAGCGCCGAGGCCTATCGTCGCGCGCTCGCGCCGGGAGAACGCCCGTGAGCCCGTCGCGCCCCGCCGCCGCGCTCCCGGCCGACGAGACCGACGCCGACGCGCTCGCGCGGCGGCTGCGCGAGACCGAGGCCCGCTTTCGCACGATGGCCGACAGCGCGCCCGTCTTGCTGTGGATGGCCGAGACCGACGCGCTCTGCACGTTCTTCAACCAGACGTGGCTCGACTTCACGGGCCGCACGCTCGAGCAGGAGTGGGGCGTGGGCTGGGCCGAAGGCGTGCACTTCGAGGACTTCCAGCGCTGCGTCGACACGTACATGGCCGCCTTCGCCGAGCGACGCACGTTCGAGATGGAATATCGCCTGCGGCGCGCCGACGGCGCGTACCGGTGGGTGCTCGATCGCGGGACGCCGCGCTACGCGCCCGACGGTAGCTTCGCGGGTTACATCGGCTCGTGCGTCGACATCACGGACCGCAAGGATCTCGAGCTCGAGCTCGAGCTCGCCGTGCACGTGCGCGACGAGTTTCTCTCGATCGCTTCGCACGAGCTGCGCACGCCGCTCGCGGCGCTGCGCCTGCAGCTCGACAGCGTCGCGCGCTCGATCGAGCGCCGCCCCCAGGAGCACCTCGCGAGCGGGCGCCTCGCGGCGAGCACGAGCGCCGCCCTCTCCCAGGTGCAGCGCCTCACGAAGCTCATCGAGAGCCTGCTCGACATTTCGCGCTTCGCAGAAGGCCGCGTCAAACTGGAGCGTGAGGACGTCGACCTCGTCGCGCTCGTGCGCGGCGTCGTCGATGCCATGGAAGAGCCCGCGCGCCTCGCCGGGTGCTCGCTCGCGCTCTCGGCGCCGCCCGCGTTGTCGGGCCGCTGGGATCGCGTGCGCCTCGAGCAGGTCGTCTCGAACCTCGTCGGCAACGCCGTCAAGTTCGGCGCGCGCCAGCCGATCGAGATCGACGTCGCGGCGGCCGAGGGCGGCGCGCGCGTGTCCGTGCGCGATCGGGGCATCGGCATCGACGCGCGCGATCAGCGGCGCATCTTCGGGCGCTTCGAGCGCAGCGTCTCGGCGCGCCACTTCGGCGGCCTCGGCTTGGGGCTATGGATCGCCAAGCAGATCGCCGACGCGCACGGCGGCACGATCGCCGTGCAGAGCGAGCCCGACGCGGGCGCGACCTTCACGCTCACGCTCCCGTGCGACGCGGACGGTGGCGCGTGACGACGACGTGTCGAGGCGTGCTCGTCGTCGAAGACGACGTCGACGTGCTGCGCGCCATCGTTCAGGTGCTCGAGGACGAGGGCCTCCCCGTGCGCACCGCCGAGAACGGGCTGGCCGCGCTCGCCCAGCTCCGCGACCCCGACGCGCCCCAGCCGTGCGTGATCCTCCTCGATCTCATGATGCCCGTCATGGACGGCTGGAGCTTCCGGGCGACGCAGCTCCGCGACCCTTTCCTGGCCCACATCCCTGTCGTTCTTCTGACGGCCGACAGCGGCGCGGCGGAGAAGGCCGAGATCGCGCAGGCGAGCGGCGCGCTGCGAAAGCCGGTCGACCTCCGGCTGCTCCTCGAAACCCTAGGGCCATTTTTGCGCTGAGAGCGTGGCCTTTTTGACCCCTACAGACTGGAGCGCATCCTGCCGTAGTTGAAGGCGTCGCGGTCGTGCGACGTGCATCATGAGCCCTCGATCCGAGACCGCCGACAGCGCCGAGATCGACATCGGGTCGCGTGAGCCCGCCACCCTCGTCGACGCGCACGCCCTGGACGAGCTGCTGGGGATGGCCGCGGGCGCCGGCGCGCGCGACGTGCTCGAGACGGCGACGCGCGTCGTGACGCGCTTGCTGGGCGAGCGCGGCTCGTGCATCTGGCTCGACGACAATCCGCGCGTGCTCCTGGCGCCGCACGCGCCGGGGGTCAGCGACCTGCCCATTGATCTGGCGCGCTACCCAGAGATTCGCGCCGCGGCCGAGCGTCGCGAGATCGTCGTCATCGACGATGTCCACCACGACGCCCAGCTCGCGACCGTGCGCGAGCGCCTGCCGGCCGACCTGCGCGCCGTCGTCGTCGTGCCGCTCGTCGCGCGCAACGCCTGCGTCGGCGTCATCCTCGTTCAGTCGGCGCGCGCGGCGATCCCGACCGAGACGGCGTGCGCGACGGCGGGCATCGTCGCCCGCCTCGCGGCCGTGCTCGTGACCCGCGCGCGCGGGGGCGGCATCGTTCAGCCACGAGCGGCCGACCTCGGGACGCCCGCCTTCGGCATCGGCGCGGGCATCGTCCCCACCGTCGAGCCGCCGAGCCGCATCCTCATCGTCGAGGACGACTATGCGACGGCGACCGCCCTTTCGGACTCGCTGCGCGCCGAGGGCTACCTCACCGTGTGCGCGGCCGACGGCGCCGACGCGCTCAAGAGCGCGTTCGATGACGCCCCCGATCTCGTGCTCCTCGACGTCAACCTGCCGGGGCTCGACGGGTTCGACACGGCGACCTGCCTGCGGCGCTCGGCCCGCACGCGCAGCGTGCCCATCGTGTTCCTTTCGGGCGTCGACGATCTCTCTTCGCGCGTGCGCGAAGTGCACCTCGATCCCGTCGACTTCATCCCGAAGCCCTTCTCGCTCGACGAGCTGCTGGCGCGCGTCCAGATGGCGCTGGGCCAGGGACGTGCGCGCCAATCGTTGCAGCAGGCCGCCGACCACGACGAGCTCACGGGCCTCGGCAACCTCCGGCTGCTCGAGCGACGGCTCGGGGCGGAAAGTGCCCGCTTCGCGCGCTACGGCCACCCGTTGTCGCTCGCCATGGTCGACGTCGACAAGCTCAAGCGCATCAACGACGAGCGCGGCCACCTCGCCGGCAGCAACGCCCTGCGCGCGATCGCCCGCGTGCTGCGCGAGCAGGCGCGCGACACGGACGTCGTCGTGCGCTACGGCGGCGACGAGTTCGTCGTCGTGCTGCCGCACACGGGGCTCGCCGACGCGGCGACGTTCTGTCGGCGCGTGACCACCGAAGTCGCGGCGCTGCGCCTGCCCGAGTTCGGTGACGGACCCGGGCTCACCGTGAGCGTGGGCGCCGCGGCGCTGACCCGCCTCAAGACGCGCGAGACGGCTGACGAGCTCCTCGGCCGCGCGGACCGGGCCGCCTACCGCGCGAAACAGGCGGGCGGCAACCGCGTCTGCGTCGACGACCAGGAACCCGACTGACACCCGAGTGAAGTAAGCTCGCCTCGTGCTCCCGGTTCGGCTCAGGGTCGCCGCGCGGATCGTCGCGCTCGCCGCGCTCTACGTCGCGCTCGCGAAGGTGGGCCTGCACTTCGCGACCGTCGGTCGCAGCGTCACCCTCGTGTGGCCGCCCACGGGCCTCGCGCTCGCGGCCCTGCTGCTCGACTCGCGACGCCTGTGGCCGGGCGTCGCCCTCGGGGCCTTCGTCGCCAACGCGACGACGCCGGGCGTGAGCCTCGTCGTCGCGGCCGCGATCGCGGTCGGCAACACTCTCGAGGCTGTCATAGGAGCGACGCTCGTGCGCGGCGCGCCCTTTCGCGCGCAGCTCGATCGCACGCGCGACGTCGTGCGCCTCGCCGTCTTCGGCGCCGGCGTCGCGCCCGCGTTGAGCGCGACCTTGGGCGCCTCGACGCTCGTGCTCGCGGGCATCATTCCGCACGCGGCGCTGTGGTCGACGTGGCGCGTGTGGTGGCTCGGCGACGCCATGGGGGCCCTGCTCCTCACGCCCGTGCTGCTGTGCTTCGGCGCGCGCACCGAGGAAGACACGCCGCGCTCTCCCTTCGAAACGCTCGCGCTCGTGACGACGACCGTCGCCGCGAGCCTGGGCGCGCTCACGCGTCCCCACCAAACCCGCCCCTACGCCGTCTTTCCGCCCCTCATCTGGGCGGCGCTGCGCTGCGGGCCGCGCGGCGCGACGGCGGCCACGCTCGTCGTCGCCTCGATCGCGATCGGCTCGACGGTGACGGGACACGGCGCCTTCGTAACCTCGACGCTCGAGAACGACCTGACGGCGCTGCACGCCTTCATCGCGTCGGTGGCGCTCACGGGGCTCGTGCTCGGCGCGACGGCCGTCGAGCGCGAGCGCGCCATCCGCACGCGCGAGCACTTCATCTCGATCGCGTCGCACGAGCTGCGCACGCCGCTCGCCCCCATGCGCCTCCAGGTCCAGCGCATGCTGCGACGCCTGCGCAAGGAGTCCATGCCGCCCGAGCAGATCGTCGATGGTCTCGTCGTCATCGACCGTCAGACGACGCGACTGGCGGCGCTGCTCGAGGACGTGCTCGACGTGACGCGGCTGCGCATCGGACGCCTCGCGCTCGCCCACGAGCGCTTCGATCTCGCGACGGTCGTCGAAGAGGTCTGCACGTCGCAACGGGATGCCCTCGCGCAGGCGAGCTTCGAGGTGCGCGTCGAGCGGCGCGGACCCACGGTCGGCCAATGGGATCGCGTGCGCCTCGAGCAGGTCGTCACGAACCTACTCGTCAACGCCATGAAGTACGGCGAGGGCCCCATCGAGATCGCGCTCGAGGGCGGCGTCACGTCCGTCGTCGTCACGACGCGCGACCACGGGCCCGGCATCCCCGAGGACGATCGCGAGCGCATCTTCGGCCGCTTCGAGCACGCGGCCTCCGACGGCACGGGCCGAGGGCTGGGCCTCGGCCTCTACATCGCGCGAGAGATCATCGAGGCGCACGGCGGGCACATCACGGCGCTGAATCCGCCCGACGGCGGCGCGGCGTTTCGGTTCGAGCTGCCGGTGGATCCACCGGCCGCCACCGCCGGACGCTAAGCGCCTTCAGATGCGCGCGCTAAGCGCCTTCAGATGACTGATGGCGGCGCGTCTGGAGCCCGTACTTCGTGAGCTTCTTCCAGAGGCTCTTGCGCGAGATGCCGAGCATCTTCGCGGCCCGCTGACGGCGCTCACCCGCGCCCCGCACCGTGCGCAGGATGATCTCTTTTTCGTACTCTTCCATGGCGGCGGCGAGCGTAGGCGGCGTCCCGTTGCCGTTGGCCGCGAGGCCGTTCATGGACCCCGGCACCTCCGCGGGGTGCTCATCGCGCTCGCGCCGCCGCGTCTCGACGCGCCCGACCGCCGTGACGAGCACGTCGAGATCGAACGGCTTCGTGAGGTAGTCCATCGCGCTGTCCTTCATGGCCGTCACAGCGTCGGAGATCGTGCCGTACGCCGTCATGAGCAGCACCTCCGTCTCGGGGAACTCGCCGCGCACGCGCTTGAGGAGCGACAGCCCGTCCAGCTTGGGCAGCTTGACGTCGCTCACGACCAGATCGAAAGGATGCGCGGAGAGCCGCAGGAGCGCGGTCTCGGCGTCAGCCACCATGTCGACCGCGTGGCCTTCCTCCCGCAGGACCTGTCCCAGCGAGATGCGCACGTCCGGCTCGTCGTCGACCAAGAGGATATTCAACATGTCGTTTGCTCCCGCTCCAGGGCTTACGTGGACAGTCCCCGGAGATATAGTGCTCGTCATGGTACGTGGCTAGAGGGAGACCATCAACAAGCAAGGCGGCGCGGATTCAGCAACGTCAGGCGTCAGCAATGTCAGCGCCCGCAATGTCAGCGCCAGCCATGTCAGCGTCAGCAACGTTAATGGCTCAGCAGAGCCGTTGGACCTCGCCAATGATCTTGTCGAGGTCGAGCGGCTTTTCGAAGACGGGCAGGCCCGGCGGCGCCTTGTAGGCCGCCGACGTGATGATGACGATCTTCGTGCTCGACAGCCGCCCCGTGGCCGCGAGCTCGTCGATGACCTGCCATCCATCCATGATGGGCATGAACAGATCGAGCAGCACGATGCAGATCTCGTCGGCCCCGGCGTCGAGCGCCTTCATCGCCTCGCGGCCATTGACGGCCGTCTGGACGCGGAAGCCCTCGAGCTCGAGCAGGTCGCGCAGCGTCTCGCGCGACTCCTCCTCGTCTTCGACGACGAGCACTGTCGATTTCGCCGATGTCATCATCATCAGGATACCAGCTGGAGCGTGGGCGCTGCCATGGTCGCGACGCGCGCCCCAGGAAGGACGACGCGAAAAGTCGTGCCGCGCTCGGGTGTCGAGTCGACGCCGACCTCCCCGCCGTGCGCGACGACGATCTGTTGCGTGATGAAGAGCCCCAACCCCAGGCCTTTGGACCGCGCGCCGCGTGCGATCGTGAGCCGGTAAGGCTCGAACAGCGTCGTCAGGAGCTCCGCCGGGATGGGCGCGCCGGCATTGTGGACGGACAGCTCGATGGCGTTCCCTTCAGCGGAGAGCCCCACCGAGACGGGCTTCGTCGGATCGCCGTGCTCGATCGCGTTGCCCACGAGGTTCGAGACGACCTGGGCGAGTCGATCGCGATCGACGGGCGCGCGGACCTCGGGCGGGCGGCTCCAGGCGACCTCGCGCGTCGGGTAGGTGCGTCGCAGCTCATCGACGACCTCGGCGACGACGAGGCCGAGGTCGGTCTCCTTGCGCTCGAGCGGGATGCCGCCGGCGATGCGGCTGCGCGTCAGATCGAGCAGCTGCGTGATCATGTTCGACATCCGCCGCGAGCTCGAGAGGATGCGGTCGAGCCCGGCCGTGTCGTCAGGAGCGCGCCGGCGCAAGAGGTTCGCCGTCATGATGATCGCATTGAGCGGGTTGCGCAGATCGTGCCCCAGCATGCCGATGAAGGTCTCGGCGAAGCGCGTCTGGTCCTCGGCCTCTTGACGTCGCCGCTCGGCCTCGCCGAAGAGCTGCGCGTTTTCGATCGCGAGCGAGGCGCGATCGGCCAGGTCGCGCGCAAACGAGAGGTCGGCCTCCGTATAGACCCGGCGCGACTCGGCCATGGCGAACGTGATGGCGCCCAGCACCTTGCCGCGCACGATGAGGGGCACGCCCATGTAGGACCGCAGCTCGAGCGCCTCGATGAGGCGCAGGTGCTCCTCGTCGAGGGCGGCGGCCTTGAGGAGCTCGTGCGGAATCTCGGCCATGAGCTGCGCCTTGCCCGTGCGGAAGATCTCCGGAACGCCCGTCGGCGCGTTCGGATCGGAGGGATAGCGGCGCTCGAGCTCGGCGACGTGCGCGACCTTGCTCGGATCGACGTGGGCCGTGGCGACGCGTCTTGGCCGCCCCTCGTCCGCGACGTCGACGGCGCACCAGTCGGCCAAGACGGGGACGGCCAAGCGCGCGAGAGACCCCAGGGTTACCTCGAAGTCGAGCGACGCGCCGAGCTCGGCGATGGCCCGCAGCAAGAACGCCGCGCGCTCCTCGGCGTGCCGCTCGACGGTCACGTCGCGGAACACGTTGACGGCCCGCACGACCTTGCCGCCCGCGTCGGTCACGGGGAAGGCCTGCACCATCGTCCACCGCTCCTCACCCGTCGCGCGCACGCGGTAGCGCATGCGCGCCGGCTCCTGGCTCGGGGCTCCGGCGAGGACGGCGCGCGCGGGGAGGCGCTCTTTGGGAAAGGGGTGCCCGCTCTCGTCGAACATCTCGAAACGCTCGACGAGCTGCGACGCGGGCGCCGCCAGCAGCGCCTCGACCGATTCGAAGCCGATCGTGTGCGCGGCGCTCGCATTCGCGAAGACGATGCGGCCGTCCTTGTCCTGAAGCGTGATGCCGTCGTCGATGCCCGCGAAGACGTCTCGCAGGAAGCGACCCTCTTCGTCGACGCGCGCGCGTTGGGCGTCGGCGTCTCGGCGCTGCTTCGCGACGGCCGCGATGAGCCCCAGCAGAACGAAGAGCGAAACCGCCAGCAGGACGGCCATCTCGTCCCAGCGGCGCCGCGTCATGTGCTCGCGCTCGACGTCGAGCGTGGCCTCGGCGCTCTCCATGTTCGCGAGCTCGGCCCGCACCGCGTCCATGAGACGCCGGCCCTCCTCCATTCCAGGAAGGAGCGCGTCGCCGCGCCGACCGGCATCATAGGCGGCGCGCACGCTGGCCGCCGAGACCAGTTTCCCGTCGATGAGCGTCTCGAGCCGATGGAGTCGGACCTGCTGCTCCGGATTGTCGCTCGTGAGCGCCCGGACCTCGTCGAGCTGGCGCTTCCACGCGCCGCGCGCGCGGTCATAGGGCCCGAGGTAGGCCGGCAGCCCCGTCACGAGATAGCCGCGCGCGCCGGTCTCGGCGTCGAGCAGCGTCGACTGCAGGCGCGCGATCTTGATCTTCACCTCGTCGGTGTGGCGCAGCCACTCCGTCGCGCCCCGCAGACCGGAAAATGAATAGGCGCCGCCCGCCAGCACGGCGAGGAGCACCACCCCTCCCGCGGCCGACAAGCCGGGGCGCCTTTTCGACGGTGTTGTCGTGACGAATCTCCGAGCGAAACGGACAGACTAAGCCTGGGGATCGACGTGTCAACCCCGGGACATCACGAAAATCGACCGGACCTTACGCGGCGGCTTCCGCGGACGTGCAGACGGCGTCGCCAAACGACGCGACGAGCTCCGCGCGGAGCCGGCTCTTGATGCGCTCCTCGAGCTGTCGCACGCGCTCGCGGCTCACGCCGAAGCTCGCGGCGATCTCGGCGAGCGTCGTCGACGAATCGTTGGCGAGGCGCCCCTCGAAGATCACGGCGTCGCGGCCCGTGAGGGTCTTGCGGAAGGCCTCGACGCGCAGGGCGAGCGCCTCATTGAGCTCGCGCTCTTCGTACTGAGCGTCCGGGCGCGCCGACGCCTCGCCCATGACGATGGGCTTGCCACGGTCGCCGCCCTCCATGTCGGCGCGCGCCGGCGTGTCGAGCGAAGCCTCGCACGCGGAGAGGCGCCGCTCCATGTCGATGACCTCTTGCTCGCTGACGTCGAACGCCGCGGCCAGCTGTTGAGTGTTGACGCCCTCGCCCGCCGCTCCTTCGAGCCGCGCGCGCTCGCGACGCACGCCGAAGAACAACCGGCGCTGCGCCTGCGTCGTGCCGAGCTTCACGAGACGCGCGTTCGACAAAATGAACTTCAGGATGTACGCGCGGATCCACCAGGCCGCGTACGTCGAAAGACGCACGTTGCGGTGCGGATCGAACTTCTGCACGGCGTGGATGAGACCCACGTTTCCCTCTTGGATGAGGTCGAGCAGGTTGCCGCGCGCCGTTCGATACTCGAAGGCGATCTTGAGCACGAGGCGCAAGTTGGCCGTCACGAGTCGGTTCGCGAGACGCTGGTCGCCCGTCGTCGCGTACTCGGCGGCGACCCGCCACTCTTCCTCACGCGACATCAGCGGGTGGCGCCGAACGTCGGCGACGTAGGCCGCGAGACCCGCGCGCCGCGAAAAGCGCTCGCGGGAGTCCTCCGGGGCATCGTCGTCGGTCCCCGTCGTGGTCGGCTCGTCGGACACCGACGTGGGCGTGTACACCGGCGACGGCGGGATGCTCTTGAGACCCGCCCTCTTCATCGAGAGGGTTGAAGAAGTCGTCTGGCTGGTCTTCTTGAGCCGCCGCGGCTCCTGCGGGTGGGCGACGTCGATTCGATGCGCGTTCATTGACATGCCTTCCCACAAAGCAATGGGTGAGCCAGTCAGGGCAAAGAGAAGATCACTGAGGTTTTGGCGGCGGGCGCGCGCCGCCGTTACCAGACGGTGGCGTCGGCCTGTCGCGCCGAGGTAACGCGTGGTCCTCCGGGGATCGCTCTTGAAAAGAGGGGGCACGCTCCATAGGTTGCCCCCCGTGAAGCATCTTGATTTCACGAAGGCTTGGACGTTGCCCACGCCGGGCGGCGGACGAGTCGGCGTCCACGATTTCGCCCGGCAGCTCGGAAGGAAGTTCACGGACCACGCGCTCACGACGAGCGCGGCGACGCTGAGCTACTACTTCCTGTTCTCACTATTCCCCTTTCTCTTCTTCCTCGTCTCGCTGACGACGTACCTGCCTATCTTCAGCCCGTCGATGCAGGAGATCCTCGGTGCGGCACGCGCCGTGCTGCCGGGCGAAGCGATGGCGCTCGTCGACAAGCACGTGCAGGGCCTCGAACATCCGCGGCTCCTCACGCTCGGCCTCGTGGCGACGCTCTACTCGGCGTCGCGCGGCGTCGACGCCGTGCGCGCGGCGCTCAACCTCGCCTATGACGTCAAGGAGTCGCGCCCGCTGTGGAAGACGGAGGGG
>JBBQJG010000170.1:0-12521 GCA_038325725.1 Polyangia bacterium
TCGCGGCGCTGACGCTCCGGCGCGACGAGCTCGGGCGCGCGCTCGAAACTGCGGCGCCGGCCGAGCTTCACCCTCAGCTCGCGGCCCTCGCCGAGCGCCGCGCGTCCGCTCGAGACGAGCTCGCGCGCGAGTCGTACGCCCGCGCCGAGGCGGCGCTCCGCGAGCGCGCGACGCGCGGCGACGCGATCGCGCGCGTGGTCGAGCGCATCGACGCGCGCCTCGCCGCGGCGGTCGCCGAGCTCGAGGCGGCGGCGTTCGCGCTCGCGACGCGCACGGAGGATGGCGCCCACGGTCCCCCCGCCGCGCTCACCGTGGCGTGCGACCGGCTGCGCGGCGCCGGCGTCGAGCTCACCGCCGAGGAGGAGGCGCTCGCCGAGGTGGGCGCCCTCTGACGCCCGCCATGGACGTGACGCCGCGTGGCCCCAGGCGAGATGGCTCGGCTCGCGTTACACTGGAGGGCGTGGACGAGCCAAGCAGCCTCGACGACAAGCGGATGGCCGCGACGGCGCTCGGCGAGATCCAGGCGCCCACCGACGCCTCGGCCGAGGACTGGCCCGAGGGCCTCGTCGCCGTCGGCGGCACACTCGACACCGAGACCCTGCTCGCGGCCTACCGCTCGGGTGTCTTCCCCTGGTCGTCAGATCCCGCCGTGACCTGGTGGTCGCCCGATCCGCGCGCGATCTTCGATCTCGCGTCGTGGCGTCCGCACCGCTCGATCAGCAAGAGCGTCCGCCGGGCCGGCTGGACCTTTTCTATCGACGGCGCCTTCGAAGACGTCATGCGTGCCTGCGCCGAAGCGAAGACCGATCGGCCGTCGACGTGGATCACCGACGACTTCGTGCGCGCGTACGGCGAGCTGCACCGCCTCGGCCTCGCGCACAGCATCGAGGTCTGGGAGAAGGGCGCGCTCGTGGGCGGCCTGTACGGCGTCACCCTCGGTGGCTTCTTCGGCGGCGAGTCGATGTTCCACCGCACGACGGACGCCTCGAAGGCCGCCGTCTCGTACCTCGTCGAGCGCCTGCGCGCCTGTGGCTTCTCCCTCCTCGACGCCCAAATGCAGACGCCCCACCTCGAGCGCCTCGGCGCCATCACGATCCCGCGCAACGACTACCTCCGCCGCCTCCGCCGCGCCCTCGCCCGCCCCGCTCGCCTCGTCGGCTAGCTGGCCACGCAGACCTTGTTGCGGCCCGTGCGCTTCGCCGTGTACATCGTCTCGTCGGCGAGGGCGATGAGGTCGGACGGCGTGGCGACGCCCTCGCGCGGCGCGCGCGCGACGCCGACGCTGATCGTGACGGGGATGCTGCGGCCCTCGAACGAGAACGCGTGCTCCTCGACGGTGCTCCGCAGCCGTTCGGCGAGCGCCTGCGCGTCCGCGACGTCGACACCGCGCGAGACGATCGCGAACTCTTCGCCGCCGTAGCGCGCGAAGATGTCCTCGTTGCGCAGCGCCCCCATGACGAGCTTCGCGAGCTCGACGAGCACGTGGTCGCCCGCGGGGTGGCCGTGGGTGTCGTTGATCCTCTTGAAGTGGTCGATGTCGAGGAACACGAGCGACAGCGGCGCGTCGTTGCGCATGGCGTGCTGGAACTCGTTGTCGAGTCGCTCGGTCAAGTAGCGCTTGTTGAAGGCCTTCGTGAGGCCGTCGCGCAGCGCCGACTCGGACATCTGGCGCTGGAACATCTCGTCGAGCTTGTCGGTGTAGGTGAACTTCAAGATCGTCGTCGAGCCCAGCAGGATCTTGTCGCCGTCGGACAGCACCTGCCGCTGCACGCGCGTGCCGTTGCAGAACGTCCCGTTCGTCGAGCCGAGATCCTCGAGGATCGCCTGCTTGCCGTTCGTGTTCACCTCCTGGACGATCTGCGCATGCTCGCGCGAGATGCCCTCATCGAGGAGGCGAACGTCGACGGTGTCACCGCGCCCCATGACGGTGCGCTCCTTGTCGACCTTGTACATCTCGCCCACGGCCGACCCCGCGAGCACGACGAGATACGCGGCGTTCTCTTCGCTGCCCGCGGGCCGAGGGGCCGGCGACATTCGGGTCGTGTCCTCGAAAGGATTGCCGGCGCGATCCTTCGCCATTGCTGCTAGTTTACCTGTCGTCGCGCCAACCTAGCAAACATCCCTTGCAGACAAGAGGGTTGGCTCTACGCCCACATCGGCCATGCGCGTCCACATTGGCACCAGCGGCTTTAGCTACGCCCCGTGGCGCGGCAGCTTTTATCCGGAAAAGCTGCCCGCCGCGAAGATGCTCGCGTACTACGCCGAGCGCCTCGACGCCGTCGAGATCAACAACACGTTCTATCGAATGCCCACGGCCGAGGCGCTCGGGAAGTGGGCCGCCGAGACGCCCGCCGGTTTCCAGTTCGTCCTCAAGAGCCCGCGGCGCATCACCCACGAAAAGAAGCTCGCCGACGTCGCCGACAGCCTCATCCGGCTGCACGAGGTCGCGACGACCTCCCTAGGGGAGCGGCTCGGGCCCGTGCTCTTTCAGCTGCCTCCTTTCCTGAAGAAGGATCTTCCCCGCCTCACCGATTTCCTCGCGCAAGTTCCGAAGGGATTGCGCGCGGCCCTCGAGTTCCGCCACGAGTCGTGGTTCTCGTCGGACGTCTATGAAGCGCTGCGGGCCGGCGGCGCCGCGCTCTGCCTCGCCGAGGCGGAAGAGCTCGCGACGCCCGTCGAGGCGACCGCCGACTGGGGCTACCTGCGGCTCCGTCGGCAGGACTACGGCGATGCCGAGCTCGCGACCTGGGCCGACAAGCTGCGCGCCCAGCCGTGGCAGACGGCGTTCGTCTTCTTCAAGCACGAGGACGAGGGCAAGGGACCGAAGCTCGCGGCCCGGTTTCGCGAATTGCTGGGCTGAGCCAAAAACAGCCCGCATCTTGCCTCTGACCTACTCGGCGTTACAATCGCCTACATCATGGCGCGCGCACTCGCTGGGGCCACGATCTCCTTCGGGCTCGTCTCGATCCCCGTGAAGCTGTATTCGGCCACCGAGGCCTCGGCGGCGGTCTCCTTCAACATGCTGCACGCCAAGTGCGGCACGCGGGTCAAGCAGCAGTACTACTGCCCGAAGGACAATGAATCCGTCTCGCGCGCCGACATGGTGAAGGGCTACGAGGTCGCGAAGGACCAGTACGTCACGTTCACGCCCGAGGAGCTCAAGGCCCTCGAGGAGAACGCGACGCAGCTGATCGAGATCGCGCAATTTGTTCCAGCGGCGGCGATCGATCCCGTGTACTTCGACAAGGCCTACTACCTCGGCCCCGAGAAGGGCGGCGAGAAGGCGTACCAGCTGCTCGCGCAAGCGATGCGCGAGGCGGGCCGCACGGCGCTCGCGCGGTACGCGGCGCGCGGCAAGCAGTACCTCGTCATGGTGCGGCCGACGACCGAGGAGCCCGGCGGGCTCGTCATGCAGCAGCTGCTCTACGCCGACGAGGTGCGCTCGTTCTCCGACGTGCCGCTCGCGGGCGCGGACGTGCGCGAGGCCGAGCTCAAGCTCGCGCGTCAGCTCATCGATCAGATAACCGTCGAGACGTTCGACCCGACGCTGTACCACGACGACGTGCGCGAGCGGATCCAGGCCGACATCAAGCGAAAGATGGAAGGCCAAGACATCTCGACGTCGCAGCCCGAGCCGGCGCCGGCGCGCATCATCGATCTCATGGAGGCGTTAAAGGCGAGCCTCGCGGCCGTCCCCGCCGACGGCGCTCCGTCGAACGATGCCGCCGCGAATGATGACCGCAAGGGCGCCCAGCGCTCCGCCGCGCCCGAGCCCAAACGCAGCCGCGCCAAGCGCTGACGTCGGCGCGATCCCGACGCCGGTCCTCTACGCTATAGTCCGGCCGCCATGAGCGGCTACACGGCGCAGGACGTGGCGCGAATGCTGGGATTGCCGCCGGGGCGCCTGCGCGCGTATCTGCGCTCGGGCGTGCTGTCGCCCAACAAAGGCGAGCGCGGCGAGCTGCGGTTCTCGTTCCAGGACCTGCTGCTCCTTCGCACGGCCGAAGGCCTCGTGCGCGAGCGCGTGCCGCCAGCGCGCGTTCGCTCGGCGCTGCTCAAGCTGCGGCAACGCTTGCCCGAGGCGCGGCCGCTCACGGGCGTGCAGCTCGGCGTCGAAGGCGAACGGGTCTTCGCGCGCGAGGGCGCGGCGCGCTGGCAGGTCGAATCGGGGCAGGTGTTGCTCGAGCTCGACGGCGCGAGCGCCGAGCCCCCTGCCCTCACGACGCTCCCGATGCGATGGCCCGAGGCGCCGGCCGTCGCCGAGGTGGCCATCACGGCCACGGGCGAGGTCGTGCCGCCCACGCTCGACGAGCTTTACGAGCTCGGCTGCGAGCTCGAGGAGGCCGACCCGACGCACGCCGAGGCGAGCTACCGCCAGGTGCTCGTGCTTTCGCCACGCCACGCCGACGCGCACATCAACGTCGGCCGGCTCATGCACGAGCGCGGCGATCTCGTGGGCGCCGAAGAGCACTACCGCGAGGCGCTCGCGATCCGTGCCAACGACGCGACCGCGCGGTTCAACCTCGGCGTCGCGCTCGAGGATCAGGGCCGCGTCCAAGACGCGCTCGACGCGTACGAGGCGGCGATCGTCCTGCACGCCGCCAACGCCGACGCGCACTACAACGCCGCGCGCCTCTACGAGAAGAGCGGCGACTACGGCGCGTCGCTCCGCCACTTGCGCGCGTACCGCGATCTCACGCGGCGCGGGCGCTGACGACCTCGCGATGGGGACAGCCGCCGCGCGCGCCGCCTTCGCGGCTTGCCTCTTCGCCGCGGTGGGCGCGCGCGCGCAGGCGCCCGCCGACGTCGACGTCGCCGCGGGGACGCCGACCTACGAAAGCGCAGGGGGCGATGCGCTGTTCCCCCACGGCGGCCCCCCGCCCGGGCCCGCGCCCGACGTCCGTTGGTACACGCTCGACACGCCGCACTTCCACATCCACTTTTACGAGGACGAGCGCCTCCTCGCGCCGCACGCCGCGATCATCTCCGAGCGCGCGCACCTGCTGCTGTCGCGCTACCTGAACTGGTCCACCTCGGGGCGCATCAACATCACGCTCAACGATCAGACCGACTACGCCGACGGCTTCGCGAGCTCGATCCCCTACAACTTCGTCTACGGTTTCGGCGCGCCCCCTGGCGCCATGGACGAGCTCGACGACTTCGACGACTACCTCAAGCTCCTCCTCACGCACGAGCTCACGCACGTCGTCCACCTCGACACGATCCTGGGCTTCGCGCGCCTTTACAACGCCCTCTTCGGCAAGCTGTACGCGCCGAACCTCTCGCAGCCGAACTGGTTCGTCGAGGGCCTGGCCGTCCTCCAGGAGTCTCGCCAAACGACGGCGGGCCGACTTCGCAGCTCGCTGTTCCAGATGGAGCTGCGCATGCCGTTCCTCGAGGATCGCCTGCTCGAGCTCGACGGGATCTCGAACGGCCCCCTCGTCTTTCCGAATGGCACGGCGGCGTACCTCTACGGTTCGAGCCTTCTCAAGTACGCCGAGGATCGCTACGGGCCCGGCAAGCTGCGCGAGATCTCTCACCGCTACGGCGGCGCGCTCATTCCCGGCGGCATCAACCGGACGGCGGCGCGCGCGCTCGGCGTCGGCTACCTGAGCGTGTGGGGCCGCGGCGTGTGGGACGACTGGCGGACCTCGATGTCGCACAAGTTCGCGCTCGAGGAGGAGGACGCGCGTCGGCGCGGCCTCACGAGCGAGCGACGGCTCACGCACGACGCGCCGGGCGCGCGCGGCGAGGGGTTCGCGCCGCGCTTCTTCGCTGACGGCACGCTCGTCTACGCGCGCAACAACACCGACTCCGCGCCCGCCTTCGTGCGCCTCGACCCGGCGACGGGCGCGCGGCACACGCTCGCCGAGGTCTACAGCGCCGGTCACGCCGTGCCGACGCCCGACGGGCGCGCGCTGATCTTCCACCGCACGAACTACATCCCGCTGCGCTGGCGCATCTCGGGCGCGTCGCACGCCTCGTGGAACGACGTCTTCCGCCTCGATCTCGCCTCGGGCGAGCTGCGCGAGCTGTCGCGCGCGCGGCGCGCCGAGGAGCCCGACATCTCGCCCGACGGGACGCAGATCGCCTGCACGCTGGGCGGCCCCGGGACGCGTCGCCTCGCGATCCTCCCCGCCGAGGGCGGCGTCCCGCGCATCGTCGCCGCCGACGTGCCGGGGCTCGCCTACTCACCGACGTGGTCGCCCGACGGGCGCCTCATCGCCTATTCGCGCTGGAAGCCGGGCGGCTTCCGCGACATCCACGTCTACGACGTCGCCAAGGGCACCGACCGCGCGCTTTTTGTCGACAGAGCGCTCGACGTCGATCCCCGCTTTTCGCCCGATGGGCGCTACCTCGTCTTCGCTTCGGATCGCACCGGCATCTACAACGTCTTCGCGCACGACCTCGAGACGGGCAAGCTGCTGCAGGTCACGAACGTCTTGGGCGGCGCGTTCCAGCCGGCCGTCTCGCCCGACGGAAAGCGCCTCGTCTACACGGGCTTCACGTCGGCCGGCTTCGATCTCTTCGAGACGCCGTTCGATCCGTGGACCTGGCAAGCCGCGCAGCCGTTCGGCAACACACGCCTCGACGCGCCGACGGACCTGGCGAGCGTCGCCGATTCGCCCGATGCGGCGCCCGGCGAGCCGCCTGTCATTGTGGGCGCCGAGACCACGCGCGACTACGCGCCGTGGAAGTACTTCTATCCGCACTCGTGGATCTTCCAGTACCAGACCGACCCGCTCGGGATCGGCAACTCGGGCCGCGCGCAAGTCACCGTCAGCGATCCGGCGGGGAACCACGGGCTCTCGCTCGACCTGCTCGTGCCCGCGAGCGGCGACGCCTCGCTCCGCGTCGACTACGCGTACTCCCGGCTGTGGCCCTCGTTCGGCCTCACGGGCACCCGCACGGCCGCGCTCGCGTGCGATCTCGTCATCGACGGCCAGCGCACCTGCTACACGCAGAACTCCGCGAGCGGCAGCGCGTTCGTGGGGCTCCCCGTGCTGCGCAAACCCGAGGCTTCGGCCGACGTCACGTTCGGCTACTCGCTGTCGACCTACGCGCCGGCCGAGCGCTTTGCGGCGCCCGACCCGACGAGCGGCATCCTCATCAAGCCGGAGACGGGGCCCGACGCCACCCTCTTCCTCTCGTGGGCTTTCGCGAACGCCCACGCCTGGGCTTACTCGATCAGCGCGCAGGAGGGCCGGCGGCTGCAAGTCGCGTTACAGCTTCATGACCCCGCGCTCGGCGGAAAGTTCAGCGCGACGGACTTCACCTGGGCGTGGACCGAATACTTCACGCCCCCGTGGGCCCGCCTTCACGCGCTGGCCGTCATCTACAGCGGCGGGATCGGCATCGGCAGCAAGCGCGCCAGCTTCGGGCTCGGCGGCTTCGTCGAGCAAGACCTGCTCCGCACGTTGTTCCGCAACAGCCGCCAGTGCTGCAGCTTCTTGCGCGGCTACGCGCCCAACGCCGTCGGCGGCGATCAATATCACCTGGTCTCGGCCGAGTACCGCGCGCCGCTCCTTTGGATCGAGCGCGGCTACCAGACCTTCCCGATCTACCTACGCCGCTTGTACGGCGACGTCTTCACCGACGTCGGCGATGCCTTTTACGGCCAGCTACAGCCGTCCAACTTGCGCGTCGGCGTCGGCGGCGAGCTGCGCCTGCAGATGACGCTCGCCTACTACATCCAAGCGGAGCTTCAGCTGGGCGTCGCGCGCGGGCTCACGCACGGCGGGAGCGACCAGCTGTACCTCGTGACGTCGTTTCCCTTTTGACGACGTCGATCGTGCACTAGGCTCGCCGCGTGGATCGCAAACAGCGTCTCTTCGTCTTTCTCACGGCGCTCTTCGTCGCCGCGCTCATCGCGGGCGACTTCATCGGCGGCAAGTTTTTCGTCATCTTCGGCCACACGTTCTCCGCGGGCATCATTCCGTTCCCGCTGACCTTCGTGCTCACGGACATCGTCAACGAGTTCTACGGCACGCATGGCGCGCGTCGCCTCACGCTCGCGGGACTCGGCGCCGCCGTGTTCGTCTGGGCGACGATCACGCTCGCGCTCCACCTGCCGACGAGCCCCGAGTCGCCGATCTCCGACGCCGTCTTTCGCGGCGCCTTCGGCACGTCTGCGCGCCTCTACGTCGCGTCGCTCACCGCGTACCTCATCGGGCAGCTCCTCGACATCGCGATCTTCCACGGGCTTCGTCGCGTCACGGGGCATCGCATGCTGTGGCTCCGTTCGACGGGCTCGACGGTGCTCTCGCAGATCGTCGACAGCGTCACCGTGAGCTTCGTGTTCCTCATCGGCACGCGCCCCATGCCCTTCATCCTCTCGAACGCGGCGCACAACTACTTCGGCAAGCTCGGCATGGCGATCCTGTTGACGCCCCTCATCTATGCGGGGCACGCGTTCTTCGGCCGCTATTTCCACGTCGACGAAAAACCCACGCAATAGAAAGCAGGAACGGCGGCGGCGCCCCTCGGGACGCCGCCGCGCGAATCTGTGCTAGTCGGTGCCTCCGTCGGTGGCGACGACGGCGCCCGTGTAGAAGTAGTAGTCGGCCGTGTAGGCGCTGCTCGTGTCCATCGCCGCGTGCGCGGCGTCGCAGCCCGTCGCGGGCGCTTTGCCCTTCGACGTGTTGAGGCGCAGCACGTAGGTGACGTCGGAGAACACGCCCGTCGCGCCCGAGTGCGTGGCGACCTGGAGCTTCAACCACTGGACAGCGTCGGTGAGCGGCGAATCGACGCCGAGGAGCTTCGTGCCCGTGATGACGCTGCCGTCCTTGGACGTCCAGTTCGGCCCGGCGCCGTGCGTGGCCTTGAGCGTGTTCGTGTCGTCGTACAGCTTCGCGTCGGGCTGCTTGAGCCCCCACGCGTACGTCGTCGTGCCCGCGCCCGCGTCGGTGCCCGCTGTCGTCGTCCCGGTGCAGGTGTAGATCTGCGCGCCGAGCGCGTGCAGCTTCAGCTTCAACGCCGGACCGTTGAGCGCGAGCCCCGAGGGAATCATGACCGTTGGGAACGGCCAGTCGGCGGTGACGCCGCCGTCGCCGCTGTTGCTGTAGAACCAGTAGTCGGCCGTGTAGTCGACGCTGGTCTTCATGTCGACGTGGGCCGCGTCGCAGCCCGTCGCGGCGGGCGCGACGCCGCCCTTCGTGTTGACCCGCTGGACGTACGTGACGTCGGCGAAGACGCCCTCTCCCATGTGCGAGGTGACCTTGAGCAACAGCCACGAGACGGCCGTCGTGAGGGGGCCCGGATCGGCCGCGAGCTTCATGCCGACGACGTCGCTGCCGTCGGTCGACATCCACGTCGGTCCGGCGTAGTGCATGCCGATCTTGACGTCGTACTCGTTGCTGAGGTCAGCCGTTGGGACCCCGGCCGACCAGGCGTACGTCGTGACGCCTGCGTCGGCCCCACCGTCAGCGACGCCGCCGTCGGAGACCGCCGTCGTCGCCGTGCACGTGTACGTCTGCACACCCACCGCGTGGGCGCTGAACTTGCGCGTGTTGCCCGCGGGGACGGCGATCGCCGGCGGGATCGCCACGGGCACGAACGGATTCGGCGGGGCCGTCGTGCCCGCGCCGCCGTCCGCCCCCGCCGCCGCGCCTGCGGCGCCCGTCGCACCCGCCGTCGCCGTCGTGCCCGCCGTGCCCGTGGTGCCGGCGACGCCCGTCGTGCCCGCCGTGCCCGTGGTGCCCGCCGTCGCGCCCGCGGCGCCGGTCGAGCCCCCACCTCCTTTGCCGCCCGTGCCGCCGGGACTGGAGCCGCTGTCGCACGCGGCGGCGAACATCATCGCCGTCGATGAGACGGCGATGATCAAATTCAGGCTTCTCGATCTCATTGGATGCCTCCTCGGAAGAGCAACCGGGCGTCAGCGCCCGGCTGTAAACGACGCCACGGGATGTGGCGTCTCATGCTTCGCCCCTCGACATCAGCAATGACCGCGCCAACGAGCTCGCAGGGCGAAGCCGGCCAAGGTGCCCGCTCCCGACGCCGCACGTGCCCTGCGGATTGTCCGAGCGTCAGTCGACCTGACCGATGGCGTCGCTCGAGATGACCGACGGCATCCGCGCGCGCTACTTACGCGGGCGTGGGACTTGGTAGCTGTTGAGCCGGAGGACGAGCGTGCTGCGCGCGATGCCGAGCGCCTTCGCGGCGCGGCTCTGGTTGCCGCCACACTCAGCGAGGACGCGCAGGATCCGCTCGCGCTCGGCTTCGTCGCCGGCGCCGCCGTCGACGGCGGGGAGGCCCAGCGGCGTCGGACGCGCGGCCGCGTTCCACGCGAGATCGGGCGCCGGCGCGGTCGCGACCGACATCGTCTCGAGCATGAGGTGCTCGGGCAGGATCTCGAAGCCCGTGCAGAGCAACACAGCGCGCTCCATCATGTTGCGAAGCTCGCGGACATTCCCAGGCCACACTTAGGCCTCGAGCATGTCCTTCGCCTCGAACGACAGCAGGGGCGCCGGCCGCCCAAACGGCGCGGAATACTGCGCGAGGAAAATATCGGCGAGCGGCGCGATCTCGCCCCGGCGCACGCGCAGCGGCGGGATGTGCAACGTCATGCCGTTGAGACGAAAATACAGATCGCGCCGGAAGCGCCCCGCGGCGACCTCTTCTTCCAAGTTTCGGTTCGTCGCGGCGACGAAGCGCACGTCGATCGGCTTCGGCTTGAGGCCTCCCACGCGCGTCACGAGGCGCGTCTCCAGCACGCGCAGCACCTTCGCCTGCAGCAGCAGCGGCATCTCGCCGATCTCGTCGAGGAAGATGGTCCCGCCGGGCGCCGTCTCGAGCAGACCCGGCTTCGCCTCGGACGCGCCCGTGAAGGCGCCGCGTTCGTGACCGAACAGCTCGCTTTCGAGCAGGTGCTCGGACAGTGACGCGCAGTTGAGGCACACGAACGGCTTGGTGGCCCGCTGCGATTGCCGGTGCACGCGCTCGGCGAGGACCTCCTTGCCGACGCCCGTCTCGCCGACGATGAGGACGTTGATCGTGCCCGCGGCGGCGCGCTCGGCCAGCATGTGGACGCGCTCCATGACCGGGTCGTAGACGAGCGGCGCCGCGCCCGCGCGCTCGGTCTCGACGCCGCGCACGCGCCGCGAGGCCGCCGCGACGAGCGCCTCGGGCGTGCGCCCGTCGCGCGGATACGTCGCGAGGCCCGTGCGCACGCCGACGCCCGCCGTCTCCATGGCCGCCGCCAGGTCGCGCGTCATGTCCGCGGCGAGCTCGGGCGCCGTGCTCGCGAGGAGGATCTCGTATTCGTTGGGGCCGTACAGCGCGAGCATGTCGGGCAACCGCAGCACGGGCGAGACGATCTCGGTCACCCGCCCGGGCGGGAGCGCGCCATCGACGTGCAGTCGCACGAGCGCGAACGGATCGCGCGTCGCCTCGGAGCGCGCGCACTCTTCTTCCAGCCGCGCTTCCAGGTAGCCGTGCGGGCGCACGACGCGCACGCGCGGTGGCAGCCGCTGCTGCACCATGAGGATCGTCGAGCCGATCGCGATGGCTTCGCCCGGCGCGATGGGAACGCTTTCCCCGGGCGCGAGCGCGACGTCGCGGACGCGGGTCTTGTTGGCGCTCCCCAGGTCCTCGAGCTGGAGCGTGTCGCCGATGTGCAGCCGCGCGTGCTGGCGCGACGCGAGCGGATCGTCGAGGCGAACCTCCGCCGTCTCGGCGCGCCCGATCGTGAGGACCCCGCGCACGGGCAGCGGGTACGTCGCGAAGAGCTCCGGCCCCATGACGAGGAGGTGGTAGCCGACGGAGGCTTGGTCGATCTTGTTTTCGAGGACGGTCGCGGGAGCGGGCACGCTCGGGCCTCCTTACAAAAGCCGCGCCAGTATCCGCTCGCCGGTCTTCGCTTGTCGAGCATCGCCACCGACAGGCGCGGCGAGTGTTTACGTCGCTCGACTTGCCCGGCGCATCGGACAAGACGCCCGATGGCTTCAGGCAAGATGTCCGACACGCGTCGGGGCCGGTCGACTTGTCTGCTCGCCGCGCGAATGGTCCGCGCCTTGCTCAAGTCGCGAGGCGTGCCAAATCGCGGACCCCACAATGGTCGTGACGCCAGGGAAGGCATCGATCTATCGTCGCGCCCGGCGGGCGTTCCCGCGCCCCTCGCCGCCATGAACGGTTCCCCGCGCGCTTTCCACCGCTCCGTTGTTCTCCCCGCGTTGGGCGTCGCCCTGCTCGCGAGCGGCTGCGGCGCGGACAGCTTGTTCTGCGACGGCGCCGGTTGCGACCTGTCGGACGTCGAGTGGTCGCGCCTGCAATCGCTCGCGGGGCCGCTGCCCGCGCCCCGCGATCCGTCCAACAAGTTCATGGGCGATGCGGCCGCCGAGACGCTCGGGCAGGCCTTTTACTACGACCCTCGTTTCTCGGGCGCGGCGACGCTCGTCGACGCGCTCGGAAGACCGACGGGGCCGACGCGCGCGGCGACCAAAGGCGCGACGACGAACGTCTCGTGCGCGACCTGCCACGACGTCGCGCGCAGCGGCACCGACGTCACCTCGACGCCGAACAAC
>JBBQJG010000171.1:0-12411 GCA_038325725.1 Polyangia bacterium
GGCGAGAGATTCTGGGAAAGATCGCGGGAAATCCCGAGGTCGTGCGCGCGACGCTCGTGGACGAGTCGGGGCACGAGCTGGCGCGCTACGAGAAGCGCCCGCGGGCGGACGAGGCGCCCGAGCGCGCGACGCTCGTTGCCGACAAGCTCGTGAGCCACAAGGGCGCGGACGTCGGGCACCTCGTCCTCGAGTCGTCGACGACGTCCGTCGAGCAACGCATCGCGATCATGGCGCGGCGGTTCATCGTCGGGGGCCTCGTCCTCATCTTCGTTTGCGCGTTGCTCGCGCTGCGCCTGCAGCAAGCCATCACGGGTCCCCTCGCGCGCCTCGCGGCGGCCATGCGCCGCGTGGGTCAGCGCGGCGAGCTGGGCGAACGCCTCCAGTACGCGGGCGACGACGAGATCGGCGTCCTGTATGCCCGCTTCAACGACATGCTCGAGCAGCTCCAGCAGCGCGGGAAGGAGCGCGCCGAGACCCAGCTGTGGCTTCGGACGCTCGTCGAGTCGCTGCCCGATCTCGTGTACGTCTTCGACGAACAGGGACGCGTCGTCGAGATCCTCGGGGTCGCGACGCCGGCGACCGAGGCTGTCGCCGCGAAGGCGGTTCGCGATCTCGTGCCCGAGGGGCCGGCGCGCCTGCTGCTCGCGGCGATCTCGCAGACGCTCGAGAGCGGCGCGCCCGTTCGCGTCGAGTACGAGCTCGGTGATGAGCAGGTCTTCGAGGCGCTGCTCACGCCCGTCGAGCACGGCGAGGTCGAGAAGAGGGCTGGGGAGCGCCACGTCCTGGCCGTTGCGCGCGACCTCACCGAGCGCAAGCGCCTCGAGACCCAGCTCCTGCGTGCGCAAAAGATGGAGGCCGTCGGTCAGCTCGCCGGCGGCGTCGCGCACGACTTCAACAACCTGCTCGCCGGAATCATGGGCTTCGCCGAGGTCATGGCCCTCAAGGAGAAGAACCCCGCCACGCTCGAGGGACTGTCGCGCATCCTCGAGATCTGCGAACGGGCCGGCGACCTCGTGCGGCAGCTGCTCGCCTTTTCGCGCAAGGTCCCGTCGGCGCGGCGACCGGTCGACCTGAACGAAGTCGTGGCGCGCGTGCGCGACATGTTGCGCCGCACGGTCGACCCACGCATCGACGTCGTCGATGCCCTCGCGCGCGAGGGCTGCACCGTCGAGGGCGATCCGTCGCAGCTCGAGAGCGCCGTTCTCAACCTGGGCGTCAACGCGCGCGACGCCATGCCCGAAGGGGGCACGATCAGGCTCACGACGAGCATCGTGACGCTGGACGCGACGGCGATCAGCGCGCTCGACCGCCCGCTGTCACCGGGCGAGTACGTCCAGCTCTCCGTCGCGGACACGGGTTTCGGGATCCCCGAGGAGCTGCTGTCGCGCATCTTCGAGCCGTTCTTCACGACGAAGGAGGCGGGCAAGGGCACGGGGCTCGGCCTCGCCGCCGTCTATGGAACGGTCGCGGCCCACCACGGGAGCATCGAGGTCCGCACCGCACCCGGAAAGGGGAGCGACTTCCGGATCTTTCTGCCGCGCGCGACCACCCAGGCGGTCCCGGTACCGCGCGGCGAGCCTCCGCGCGGCTCCGGGCGTCTCATGCTCGTGGACGACGACACCTCGGTGCGCCTCACGGCGGCCGAATCTCTCGAGGCGCTCGGCTACTCGGTCGATGCGTTCGACCGGCCCCGCTCGGCGCTGGCGTTCTTCGAGAGGAACCATGCGCTCGTGGACGGCGTGATCATCGATATGGTGATGCCGCAGATGAGCGGCGCCGAGCTGCTGCGCCGCCTGCGCGAGGTCGCCCCCGCCGTGCGCGTGCTCATTGCGTCTGGCCACCTCGGCGTCGACGAGCACGAGGCGGCGCTCGCCGGCGTCCCCATCGTTCAAAAGCCGTTCTCGCTGGCCGCGCTCGCGACCGCCGTCCAGCGGCTGATCCAGAAACCCGAGGAGAGCCCGAGTGCCCGAGCCTGATTTCCTGAGGAGGACCGCGGCCGTCGCGGCGCTGGTCGTCGCGTTCGCGAGGCCCTCGCTCGCGCGGGCGCAGACCGACACACCCGACGCCGCGGGCAACGAGCTGCTCGATCTCAGCCTCGAACAGCTCCTCGAGGTCGAGGTCACGAGCGCGACGAAGAGCTCGATGCCGCTGCGGCAGGCGCCGGCGGTAATCGCTGTCATCACGGCCGCGCAGATCCGCGAACGCGGCTACCAGAGCGTCGGCGAAGCGCTCGAGAGCCTGCCAGGCCTCGATCTCCTCAATGACCACTATCAGTACAACCTCGGCGTGCGCGGCATCAGCCCCGGCGCGCGCGGGTGGTCTCGCACCGTCAAGGTCATGATCGACGGCCAACCGGTGTCGTTTCGCCCGAGCCAGGAGGCGTGGCTGGGCGAGGAGCTGATCCCCGTCGCGGCCATCGAGCGCATCGAGGTCATCAAGGGTCCCGCGTCGGTGCTCTACGGCGCCAACGCCTACCTGGGCGTCGTCAACGTCATCACGAAGGATGGCGAGCACGCGCGCGGCGGCGAGGTCACGGTGCGCTCGGGGTTCGGCGCGCACCTGGCTGACCCGGGCGCGTCGGCCCTCGTCGGGGGCGCGGGCGGGCGCTTCGACGCCCTCGCCGCCGTTGGGGCGAGCTCGCCCGCGCTCAGGGGCTACGCGCCCGTACCCGTTCCCGGTCAGCCGAGCGCGCTCGCCAACGAGCGCAGTCAGTCTGGCCACCCCGTGACGGCGAGCGGCTACGCGAGCGTGCGGGTCGCGACGAGCGAGGTCTCGCGGCTCACGCTCGACGTCAACTACCAACAACTCGATCGCTACACCGAGTTCATGGATTGGGGCCTCGAATCCCACGACAACCGCCAGAGCCTGTACAACCTCTTCGGGCGCGCGCGCTTCGCGACGACGTTCATGGACGTCTTCGACTGGCGCGTCGGGGTCGCCGTGTCGAACGGCGCGCCGCTCGCGTCGGACCGCCTCAACGTCGCGGCAAACCTCATGACTCACGTCGAGCGCGACGTCGGCTATCGCGGCTATGACGCCTTCACCGATCTGTCGTGGCGGCTCCGTGGCCTCGCGCGCGTCTCGCTGGGCGCGGACGCGACGCTCGACGACCAGCGGCTGCTCGCCTATTCGACCGTCTCCGCCGACGGCACGCGGACGCTGAACCCTCCGGCGACGACGCTCGTCGGGCGGCGCGCCTTCTCGAACGTGGGCGCCTACGCGTATGGCCTCGTGTCTCCGTTCGCCGAGTCGCGGTTCGAACGAGCCCGCGAGCTCACGTTCGTCGGCGGCCTGCGCTTCGACCACCAGAACATCTATGGCACCAACCTCAACTCCAGCCTGGGCGTCGTTCATCAGCTCGCGACGCATTTGTACGGAAAGCTGCTCTACGGAACGTCGTTCCTCGCGCCCTCGTCGAACCAGCTCTACAGCAACTTCATCGATACCAACGGCGTCATCGGCAACCCCGCGCTCAAGCCGGAGCGCGCGCGCACGGTCGAGGCGACGTTGGGCGGCGCCCTCGGCTCGTTTTTCACGTACGAGGCCACGGGCTTCCTCACGCAGATCGAGTCGAAGGTCGAGCTGCGCCCCTCGCCGAGCTCCGGCATCGACAACCCGACGCCGCAGAACCTCGCCGACATCCGCTCGGCGGGCCTCGAGGCCAGCGTCGCGTTCTCGCGCGCGAGCTTCTCGTCCTACGCGAACTACTCGTTCGAGCAGAGCACGTCGACGCAGTCGAACCGCTTCTCGACGCTCCCGGGCGCGACGGTGACGACAGATACGCTCCTTTACCCGTCACAGATGTTGAAGCTCGGCGTCACCTACAAGCTCGTGCCGGCACACCTCCGAGGCAACATCGAGGGCCGGTTGATCGGCCGGCGCTTCGACAGCGAGTCCAACAACGAGATCGTCAACGGCATCCTCGGCGTCGCGACCGAGCATTACGCGCTGCCGAGCTACTTCCTGCTGAACCTGTACATCTCGACGCACCAACTCGAGCTGTGGAAGGGGCACGAGACGAGCTTCGGCGTGAAGGTCACGAATCTCCTCGGCACGTCGTATGCGTTTCCTGGGTATGGCGGCTTCGACATCCCCGGGTTCGGGCGCAGCCTCACCCTCTCCCTGTCGCAGCGGCTCTAGCGGGCTACTGAAACGACGCCGAGCCATCGGCGTTGACGACGTAAGAGACGCCCTTCGAGACATCGAAGGCGAACCCACCTTTGCCGTCGTCGATGACGGTCCACAGGGCGATGCGGCCCCCGCCGGGATCTCCGTCGGAGGTGAATTCAATAGGTCCGCTCGCGCCCTCGTAGTCAATCCCAGCGCCCGAAGCGAGCGTCGCCTTCGCCAGGGCCCATTGCCCGACGCCAATCGTCGTGTCGCCGCCGTCGTTCCGAGAGATCGCGCGCATCGCCTTCTTGAAGTCGACGGCGCGCAGCGAGCCCGACGCCTGAATCGCCAGCGCGACGCAGTAGAGGGAGTCGTACAGGTTTGAACCATTGGCCGATGGCTTGGCGAAACCGGCGCGCGCATTCGCCTCCACGTACTTCTTGTAGTTTGCATCGTCCGGCGCGGGGCCGGGGGACGTGCCCCTCAGGTGCGCGAGCACGGCGCTCGGCACATTCGTGAGCAGGTTCTCGGAGAACGAGCCGTCTGCGGCGAGGAAGCTCGGTGGCGCGGAGGCATAACGTTGAAGGTAGTTCCCCTGGACGACGCGGTTGCCAATCTGCGCGATCTCGTCGAACGAGAGCAGGTAGACGACGTCGGGTTTGTCCTTGAAGAGGTCTTCCAGCTGGGGGAACGCGTACGTGTCGAGGGCGCCGCTCGGGTCGTAGGGGATCGACGCGAGCACCCGCCCTCCCGCGGCGGAGAACGCGGCGCCGAAGGTCTCGGCGAGGCCCGCGCCCCAGGCGTCGTCGCGAAAAAGGATCGACGCGGTCTTGGCTTTGAGCGCGCCGGCCGCCGTGCTCGCGGCGACGCTGCCCTGCAGGTTGTCGGAAGGAACCGTGCGCCAAATGAGGTCGTCGTCGGCGAGCGTCGAGATCGCGGCGGCCGTTGCCGAGCCGGTGACGAGCAACAGGTTGGCCTTGATCGCGGCTGCGGCGGCGCCGTCCGAGTGATCGGCGAGGGCGCCGAGCATGATGCTCGACCACCGCGGTCCCAGCGCGGCGACGACGCCCCGAGACACCATCGACGACACGGCGGAGACACCGGTCTCGGGCGTCTCGCCCATGAGGGTGCGCTCGAGCTCGAGCCGGTAGGTCTTGTCGCCGATCGTGATCCCGCCGCCTTCGTTGATCTCACGGGCGGCGAGCACCTCGTCCGAGCCGTCGCCGCCGGACTGCAGGAAGACGCCGATCTTCAGGACGTCGGGCGTCGCGCTCGTGAACTTTGATCCGGTGACCTGCCCCGATCCGCACCCCGCAAGGACGATCGTGGCCACCACCGCCCGAGAAACCTGCGCTCCGTTTGTCATCTGCTACCCCATCCCCGACGATTGCGTGCCAGTCGCGGCGCGTGATTGTCGGCCTTCTAGGGGCCCGGTGCAACGGCCTTGACCCCGGGCCGTCGGCGGCCCAAGGGGTTCGAGTCGACGCTCTTTGTCCGACTCATTTGTCCGAAGGTCGACCGCCGAAGAGGGCGTACCTTGTGGATAAAGCGCATACCTTGTAGATCTCGAAACGTGCATGCGCTAGGCTTCGGAGCTTTGGGAGCACTATCTATGATTCGTAGGAATGGCGCGCGCTTGGAACGACGGCTCGCACTACCAATTTCTCTCCTCCTTTTCATGGGTTGCAGCTCCTCGGAGATGATGGGCGGGACCGCCGGATCGGGCGGCGCGACGGGTGGAAGTGGCGGCAGCTCGGGAGCTCCAGGTGGCACAGGCGGCGGGAGTGGAGGTGGCGCGGGGGCGAGCGGTGGGGCCATCGACGGCGGGAGCGACGGTGGTGGCCCCGACGGCGGCGGACTCATCGACGGCGGGAGCGACGGCGGGTTCGTATGTCCCACCATGCCCGCTCCGGGCACCTGCTCAGCGCCGATCGACATCAAGTGCCCCTATCCGAAGCTGAGCCAGACGGGCTGCATCGATGTCAGCCCCTTCAGTGATCCCAAGATCCCCATCAAGATGGCGAGCGTCGTCGTTCCCTACGACGTCAACAGTCCTCTTTGGTCCGATGGCGCCCTCAAGACGCGCGGCATGAGACTGCCGACCGGGGGAAAGATTCACGTCAAGGACTGCACGAAGAACCCCACGGAGTGTGGTGTCCTCGATCCGGCGACCTTCAAGTGTTGCCTTCCTCCGGCGGACGACGGCAAGTGGGTTTTCCCGGCCGGCACCGTCATGGTCAAGAACTTCATGTTCCCGGATGCGAGCCGGCCGTCGGGATACAAGCTCGTCGAAACGCGACTCTTCATCCACTTGGACAAGGTCCAGCAAGTGGAAGGCGTGAAAACCGAGTGGGTCGGGTACGGCTATCAGTGGGACGACGCACAGACAGACGCAACCATCATCGGCACCCTCGTTGCGGGGAGCGATACAGACGTCGCCGCCACGTTCCATGTCACGCCGAAGGTTGGCGCCGCCGCGCAGCCGATCACTTGGCACTACCCCAGCCGGATCGATTGCATCACTTGCCACACGGCGACTATGCCTACGACGACACCGACCAGTGGCTACACGATCGGGCCCGAGACGATTCAAATGAACCGAGTCGCCACGGGTGACACCACGCTGGTGAACCAGATCGACAAGTTCGCCGCCTTGGGCCTCTTCGAGATGGCGCCCTCCAAGCCCTACAAGGCGGCCTTGGTGGCGCCGTATCCTGGACAATCGGGATCGCCCCCGGCGGCGGCGACGCTCGACGAAAGGGCGCGCTCTTACTTGCACGCGAACTGTGCCTTCTGCCACCGTCCGGACGGTAAATACAATGGGTTCGACATTCGCTTCGACGTGCCGTTCAAGAGCACGGCCACCTGCAAGGGCGTACCAGGGAAAGGCGAGGCGGGCGTGGCTGGATCAACGCTTTTCACGCCCATGAGCTCGAAGAGCTCTGTCATCTGGCTGCGTATGCACGCTCCGGCAGGCACCGACATACGAATGCCGGAGATTGGCAGCGCCGTGGTCGACACCCTGGGCACGGACCTCATCGGCCAGTGGATCGACGCGACCACGGCTTGCCCCCTGTAGTAAGCCGGCGCCGCTGTCTGGAATGGGCGCCACCGTTACTAAAACAATGACTCTGCACGGATCTACGTGAGCGAAAAGCCCTCCTGCGGGCATCTCTGCAAGAAACCCCTCTCCTTCTCTAGCTACGAGGCGAAAATGACCATGAAGTTGATCAAAGCGTCTGGGATCGCGTCGGTCCTCGCACTGTTCGCTTGCTCGTCACCGGGTGGGGGGACAGGGACTGCGGGCTCCTCCGGCGCAGGGTCGACCGGCTCGGCGGGCACGACGGGCGCCGCCGGCTCGGCGGGCACGACGGGCGCCGCGGGCACGACGGGTGCCGCGGGCACCGGCGTCGCAGGCACGACGGGCACCGCGGGCATCACAGGCGTTGCGGGCACGACGGGCGCCGCGGGCGCCGCGGGCACGACGGGCGTTGCGGGCACGACCGGCGCCGCTGGCACGGGCACGGCCGATGAGTCGGTGCTCGAGCGAGGAAAGCGCGCGTCGCGAGACGGCAACTACGTTCAGGCCACGCTGACCAAGGCGGCCGCGATGAAGGTGGGACCGGACGCGGCGTTCAATGCGGCGGCGGTCTTCACCGGAAGCATCTACGCCTCGCCCCTCTATTTGGAGAAGGGCCCCGGCGGAAAGGGCATCTTCATCGCCGCGACCACGAACAACGACATCAAGACCTTTGATGATTCGGGGATGCCGGTTTGGACGCGCAACCTTGGCGCGTTCACGGGTGGGCCGACCTTCACTCCGAAGGGTGTCATGGGCACGCCGGTCATCGACGCCACGCTTGGTGCTGACGGATTCGCGACCATCTACGCATGCGCCCCGGCCGGCATGGCGGCAGGTGGCGCGTTCCATCACTACGAGCTGCACGCGATCTCCGCCAAAGATGGAACCGAGCGGACCGGTTGGCCGGCCAAGCTCGACGGGACCATCATGGCTAAAAATGATGGGTTGAACCGAGCCTTCACGCCGACGACCGAGGGGCAGCGTCCGGCGCTGTCGTTGGTCAACGGAGTCGTCTACGTCGGATTCGGGGGCCCCCTCGGCGACTACTCGATGTACTACGGCTGGGTGATCGCGGTCGACACGAAGAACCCCGCGACCATCGGCGCGTGGTCTTCGCGCCTCGCGGGCGCCGCCATTTGGACGCCGGGCGGCTTTGCTGCCGACGCCACCGGCGTGTTCATCACGACGGGCAACTACTTCCTCGGCGGTTACAAGGCTCCCGCGACGTGGGGAGACTCCGAGGCCATCATTCGGCTCAGCGGAATGCCGAGCGCGCTGGTTCGGAGCGATTCGTACTTGCCTGCCCGTTGGAAGCAGATGGACACCGACGACCAAGACTTCGGTTCGTCGAGCGTCCTGCTGCTGGACGTCCCCGGTGCGACCCCTCCCAAGTACGCGGTGAGCGTGTCGAAGGACGCGCACTTGTACTTCACCAACAGCACGATGCTTGGCCCGGTGACCGGGGGCGGAGAAACGATCGACCTGACGCTCACGGCCTCGAACCACTCTGCGCGTATCTCCCCCGTGTCCTACAAGACCACGAGCGGAATCCACGTCGCCATCACCGTCGACCGCGGCCCGTACATGGGATGTCCGGCCACCTCGACGGCTGACCCCGCCATGGCGGTCCTCATGGGCGTCACGGTCAAGCCGGGCAGCCCCATCACGGTGTCCCAGAGCTGGTGCACCACCATCGGGGGCCCGGCCATGGGCGACGCGGGGACGATCAAGAATCGCAGCGCCTCGCCTCTCGTCACGACCACGGACGGCATGAGCAATCCGATCGTGTGGGTCGCGGGGAGTGCGTCGCAGGCCACGGCCGGCACGACGGCAAACCTGATGTACGGCGTCGACGGAGAAACCGGCGAGGTCCTTTACAAGGGCGGCAACTGCACGGGGATTCGCCAGTGGACGACCCCCATCGCGGTCAAGGGGCACATCGTCGCGGGCGGCGACGGTCGTCTTTGCTCGTGGTCTCCGCAGCCCTAAGCAACACGCGCACGCCGCTACAATCACGGGGGGTTCGGCGATGCCGGATCCCCCGTTTTTATTGTTCCCTCACAGGGGCGACCGCTCGCCCCTCGACGTAGCCTGGAGTGCCCATGATTTTCAGAATGCCGTTGAACATCTTGGTCCTCGCGCTCGTGGTTGGCACGGGACAGCTCGGCTGCACCTTCAAGGCTCACATCGGCGCCGCCAACGGGGACGCCGCGGCCGGGATGAACGGTGGAACGGGCGGGGCGGGGGGTGTGTCGGGCGGAGCCGGCGACGCGGCGGGCGGAGCCGGTGGCAGCGCCGCGACGGCCTGTAACCCGTGCACTGATTTCCCGACGATGCCGATCGTCGACACGCCAACGGGCGCGACGACGCCCCCGACGAACGCGGGCGACCTGTTCGGGCCCGCGGGCAGCGGCACGCCGACGGGCGGACCGTGCCTCATCGAGCCGGAGCCCGAATCGTTGTTTCCGCGCAATTGGCTGCGCCCTCGCTTTCGCTGGAAAGCGGTCGCGGGCCAGAACCTGTTCGAGCTTCGTCTCCACGTCGCCGTCGAGACCAACGACCTCGTGGTCTTCACGACGGGGACTTCATGGACGATGCCGAAAGAGATGTGGCTCGCGCTGTCTACCAACGCCGATGATCGCGACATCGCGGTCACCGTGCGCGGTGTGAGCGCGGCTGGCGGTGCGAGCCCGGCCGTCGGCACGAGCACGACGATTCGGATCGCGCCCGCCGACGCCCGCGGCACCATCGTCTACTGGACGACCTCCGGCGGCTCGGCGCTCAAAGGCTTCGAGGTCGGCGCCGAGAAGGTCGTGACCGTCTTGACCCCGGACACCACGACCGGCAAGTGCCTCGGTTGCCACGCCTCGACCCCCGACGGCACGTTCATCGGCTTCTCTGACAGCTCGGAGACCGGCAACGGCGACCCGGCGCACATCGAAATTCGCTCGGGGCGGAACCCGGCGATGCAGCCCCCGTTCTTGACCCCGACGGCGCAGACGCTGCTGGCGCGGGTGTCCCAGGAGCTGCCGACCTTCTCGAAGGGGCACTGGTCGACGGGAGATCACGTCGTCGCCTTCATGCACGCCGACACGACGGGAGGAGGCGCGCAGAACACGCACCTGCTCTGGATCGATCTCGAGGCAACCTCCGACGCACAAGGCGTCGGCTGGGGTGAGCTGGCGCGCACGAACGATTCGGGCGCCGGCCCCGCGAATCCTTTCTTCAGCCACGACGGCACCAGCCTCGTCTACACGTCGTCCCCGTCGACCAACCCGAGCGGCATCCTGAGTCACGGAGACATCTACCGCATTCCTTGGGCGAATCGTCAGGGTGGCGCCGCGACTCCCGTCGAAGGAGCGAGCACCGCGGACTTCAGCGAGTTCTATCCGGCGCTGTCGTCGGATGATCTCCTCCTCGCCTACACGCGCTTGCCGGACGGGCAGACGAGCTACGACAACGCCGCTTCGGAGCTCTTCGTCGTCCCCGCGGCCGGGGGCACGGCCAAGCGCATCACCGCCAACGACCCCGGGTCGTGCGTCGGCAAGACCAGCCCCGGCATCACCAACAGCTGGCCCAAGTGGGCGCCCACGGCCCAGACCGTCGACGGCAAGACCTACTATTGGATGATCTTCTCGTCGAAGCGCGGCGAGTCCGGTAACCCGCAGCTCTACGTTGCCGGCGTCGTCAGCGACGGCACGGGCCAGCTCGTGACGACGCCTGCCCTCACCCTTTGGAATCAGCCCGCCGACGAGAACAACCACACGCCGGCTTGGGACCTCTTCCAGATCCCAGTGATTCCGTAGCCCGCGCGCAAAAGCAAACGGCCCCGGTTCTTTCGAACCGAGGCCGCTTAGAGAGACGAGCTGTCTCAGCTCAGCTGCTTACTGGCAGGTGAACTTCTCCCATGAGGTCGACGTCTGGGCGACCGTCGACGAGACCGCCTGAAGGTTGGCGTTCGCGCCGCCACCGACCGCCGCGACGTACTTGCCGTTGGCGTTCGCCTTGATGCCGAACTTGCCGTCGGTCTGGACCTCGAGGGTGAACTTCTCCCAGTCGCCAATCGAGGACGAGCGAGCGCGAATCGGGGGCGCCGAAGAGCTCACGCCCATGTCGGCCGCGAGGTACAGGTTGTTCGTGTGCGACTTGAAGGCCACGAAGCCACCGCCCGCGTCGATGATGTCGAACTGCTCGTAGGTGCCGACGCCCGAGGACTGGGCGTTGACGTCCTGGTTGGTGCGGGCCGAGGCGTACTCGCCGTTGGCGTACGACTTGAACGAGACGGTGTGTCCCGCCGAGCAGCTCGTCTCCGACGCAACGACCGCGGCGGCCGAGGCCGTCGTCGTGTTGATGACCTCGAACCAGTCGAGGTCGGGCGCCTGGTGAACGTTGTCGTTCGCGCTGCGCATGTCGACGGTGTTGTTGCTGCCCGTCCTGAAGCCGCTGAGGGTCATCGTGATGCTGGCAACCGTGTCCCAGTTCGATCCCGTGGGCGGGAAGTTGCGGACCTGCCGGGCGCCACCGTTGACGGAGACCGCGAGCTGCCGATCGGCGGAGCCCGTCGAGTCACCGTTCGTGTAGTACACGACGATGTTGTTCGTGCCCGCCGCGGCGACGTTCACGCCCGAGAGCGTGATGCCGTCCACGCCGGCGCGGATCCAGGACACGCGCTTGCCGCCGCCGCAGTTCGAGGCCGGCTGGCAGTCGTTCGTGCCCGCGGAGCCGAACTTCTGCGCCGACTCGGCCTGGAAGGTCTGGCCGCGCCACACCGTGATGGGCGAGCTCCAGGTCTTGCCGTTGAGCGTGCACGACGTGTTGCCGTCGCCGTTCGCCTGCAGGCCGCAGGTGCCCGTGCTGTGGTTGGTGTCGCACAGGCCGTCGCTCGCCGGGAAGGCGTTCTGGTACGGCGTCGCGCCCTGGGTCGAGCCGAGGCGACCCGGGACGACGTTCTTGTCGGCGCCGGGGCCGTTGCAGTAGTAGCCGTCGAGGTTGTTTTGCGCGTTGGTCAGCATGATCTGACCGAAGAACGTGCCCTCACGCGTCTTGTACCAGGGCGACTGGCCCCAGCCGATCGCCGTCAGGGGCGACGTCATCCACAGGGGGATGTGAACGCCCGTCGTGTTGATGTGGGCCATGAGGCAGGACGAGAGCGCCTCGGTGCAAGCCTGGTTGCAGCCGCCGGTCTTGTACTGCGGGGCGAGGCCGATGCTGCCCGGGTA
>JBBQJG010000172.1:0-12322 GCA_038325725.1 Polyangia bacterium
AGGGCGAGCGCCACGCCGGCAGCACCTCCGACCGTCAACACCGACAAGGTGATGACGAGCAACTTGCCGCGCAACGAAAGCCGCGCCGCAGGACGAGACATTTTCCGACGCTCCGTCACGGCGCCCCCACGATGCGGGCCAAGCTGAGCAACTTGTAGCTCGCCTTGATGCCCGCCTGCTTGAGCGCGCTCGGCCGCACGTCGAAGCGTACGCGCGTCCCGTCGCGAAAGAAGCTCACGGCGGCGCCGGCCTCGGCGAGGCCCGCGCCATCACCGACGACGAGCACGCCTTCCCGCGCGCAAGCCTTCAAGACCGTCGGCAGCTCCCGCGCCGCGCGGGGACCCACGACGACGATGTCGGCACCCGCGAGCTGGCCCGGGGTGACGGCGCGCCGAAGGACGAGGGGGCGCCCCGCGAAGGGCCGCTGCCCGAACAGGTGCTCGAGAGCCGTCGCGAGGTCATCGTCGCCCAGCACGGCCAGGTTGAGCGGGCGTTCCGCTGGCGGCGGCTTGACCCACTCGAGGAAGGAGACGACCTTCTCGAGGAGCGCGGCCTTGATCGCGTCCTCCGAGTACGTCCCCTGCGCGAGAGCCCGTGGGGCCGAGCCCAGCAGGCTCGCGAGCGCGAAGAGCAGCAGCCACCGTCGGGCGGGCTGCGCTTGGCGTTCGATGCGCATCCCCCACTGTAACGCAGGCCCAACAGCGCGTCGCCGAAGTCGATTTTCGTCCGGGATCCGCCGCAGCTCGTTCGTCTGGACACGCCTCGACGGTGACTGGGAATCTTTCTCGTCTCTCGGCGTTCTCACCCGAGCGGTGGGATCGGCGCGGTGACACCACAGCCGTGTCCGTAAACGTGGCGTGGAGGAGGCGATGATGATGGTTCAGGCCCCGAACAGAACGAGTCATCCCCGAGGCGCACGCGGCCCCCTGATCAGTCGTCGGTGGGGCGAGCCGTCGACGGCGAGCCGGATCTCGTCGGGCGCGCTCCTCGCTGCCATCGCGCTCGCGACGGCGGGCTGCGACGTGCCCCCGGGCGACGAGGTCACCGAGACGACGAGCGCGCTCGCGAGCGCGTCGGCGGCCCCCCGAGCGTTCGTCGACGTCACCCTCGACGGCCTCGGCGCTTCGGCGAGCCTCTCGCAGACACGGATCGATCTCAGCGCGAACAACGCCTTCTTCCACGATTTCGGGACCAACGGCCGCACCTGCGGCACGTGTCACCATGAGTCACTCGGCTGGAGCCTCACGCCGGAGTTCGCGCGCCGCCAGCCGGTCAACGCGCCGCTGTTCGCCTTCGACGGCTCGGACTGTTTGCCTCCCGGCGTCGCCAACCTCAATTCCGTCGCGAGCTCCACTCAGATGCTCTCGAAGGCGCTCTTTCGCATCGACCTGCCGATCCCGGCGACGGCCGACTTCGTCCTCGACGCGGCCATCGATCCGATCGGCTGTCCCACGCCGCCCGACGCGAGCGATCTCCGCATGTATCGGCGGCCGCTCCCGTCGGCCAACACGGCCTTCGTCACGACCGTCATGTGGGACGGCCGCGAGAACGTCAACCCACCGAACAACACGATCGCCCTGCTGCGGGCCGATCTCGCGCATCAATCGAACGACGCCACGCGCGGCCACGCACAGGGCACGTTCGATCTCTCGCCGGCGCAACAGTCGTCGATCGTCGGCTTCGAGACCGGCATCATGAACGCACAGGAGACCCTCGGGCTCTTGCCGCTCAGCTTGCTCGGGGGCCACGGCGGCACGCGGGTTTTGGTGAACGACGTCTTGCCGGGCTTCTTCGTGGGCATCAACGATGTCTTCTCGCCGACGTTCACGAGCAAGACTTTCACGCTGTACACGGCCTGGGAGCCGGGCGCCCATCCACCGACGCCGCTCGCGGCCTCGATCGGGCGCGGCGAGGCCCTCTTTAACGACCGAACCTTCGCGATCGACGACGTGCGTGGCATCAACAGCGTCGATCCGGACGATCTCGACCCGGTGGCGACGACCTTCACCGGCGCATGCGGCACGTGCCACGACACGCCGAACATCGGCAACCACTCGGTGGCGCTGCCGATCGACATCGGTCTCACGGCCGTTCACCCCGTGGGCGGTCTCGACGTCGCGCGCCTGCCGACGTACCGCTTCCGCCAGCTCAGCACGGGCAAGACGATCGAGCTGACGGACGGCGGGCGCGGCCTCATCAGCGGCAGGTTCAAGGACCTGGGCAAGACGAAGGGTCCCAACCTCCGCGCCCTCGCGACGCGGGCGCCCTTCTTCCACAACGGATCGGCCAAGGATCTGCAGACGGTCGTGAGCTTCTACGACGCGCGCTTCCACATCGGCTTCACGGCGGCGGAGAAGGCCGACCTCGTGGCCTTCCTCAGCGCCTTGTAGTCGCCCTCGAGAAAGACGAGGGCCCGTGCCTCGCGTGAAACCGCGAACGCTCGTGATGCTGAGCTCGTTCGCGTCGATCGCAGGTCACCTACGGAGGCGTCTTGTAGTTGCGCCAGAGCCAGCGCATGGCGTCCGCGAAGTCCGTCATCGCTGCCTTGGGCGGATAGTGGACGTCCGTCGTCGTGCGGAAGCGATCGTGGTAGCCGAGCATCTGCAGGATGTTCGCGGCCATTGTGTTGGCGGCGTAGTAGGTGCCGTTGTCCATCGTGCCGGAGACCTGGTAGATGCGCAGAGGTTTGGCGGGCGCCGTGTTGAACAGCGCGGGAAACATGCCGCCTTTGTTCGGAAAGCTGGCGCTCGCCGTGAGCAGCTTGTGCCACCGATCGGCGTGGAACCAACCGGCGATGATCGAGCCGATGCCGCCCGAGCTGTGGCCCGCCATGGCCCAACCGTCGGGATCCGTGACGATGTCGTACTTGGCGAGGATCTCCGTCGGCAGGAACTCTTCGCGCAGGAACTTGCCGTACTGATCGTTGGGCGTGTCGTATTGGATGCTGCGTCCGCTGTCTCCGCCGCCCACCTGGTGGCCGTCATTCGTCCCCGGAAAGATGAACACGCCGATCGTGACCGGCATCGAGCCTTCGTTGATGAGGTTTTCGATCACATAGGGCGCGTTGAAGCGCACGTCCGTGATCGAGTTGATGCCGGCGTAGAGATAGCCGTCGTTGAAGACCATGAGCGCCGCCGCGTGGCCGGCCTGGTATTCGGCGGGGACGAAGACGTAGTACGTGAACACCCACGGCATCCAGTTGGTGTAGGTGCCCGTTTGCGTGTGCTTGAACGGGCCGAGCGTCCGACCCATCTTCGCGCCGTTCAGGAGCGTCGTCGATTCAGGCGGCAGGTTGTAGGGCGCCGCCAGCGGAAACGTTCCGTCGCCCATCGTCCCAGGATCGGTCTGCGTGCCCGCCTTGGCACCCGCCGCCATCGTGCCCGCGTCGCCCGCGCCCGCAGCGCCGCCTGTCCCCGCCGCGCCACTACCGGCGGCTCCCATGCCGGCCGCGCCGGTGCCCGCAGCACCTTCGCCAGCGGCGCCCGCGCCCGCTGCGCCAGACATGCCGGAGACGCCCGCTCCGCCGGACGTGCCGGACTCACCGGCACCCGCCGCGCCCGTCGAGCCGCCGGTGCCCGCCGCGCCGGTGCCGGCCGCCGCCGTGCTCCCGGCTTGGCCGGTGTTGGTGGCGGGATGGTGCTCCTGACTGTTCGAACAGGCGCTCAGCAGGGCGAGGGGCAGAAGCAGGACGAGGGGGGCGATCTTTGGCATCTCACACAGAGACCCCGCCCAGCGCAAAATGGCTCCCGCGCGAAAGGCCGGGCCGCCGACGCCCTCCGTTGCTTCCCACCCGGGGCCGTGCAACCTAGGCGCCGATGTCCGAGCCGTCTCCCCCGCGCGCTGCGTCCGACGACCTTGCGTCCGACGACCTGGCGTCCGAGCTGACCGCGCTGCTGGAGGCGCTGGTCGACGACCGGGCGCGCTTCGCGGCGCTGGCTCCCGAGCTGCGGCGACGCGTGCTCGTGGCCGCGAAGCGGCTCTCGCGCCTCGAGCGCAAGGAAGTGCGCGCGTTGCGGCTCGAGACCTTGGCGGCGGCTGACGAGGCGGCGCTCGAGCGCACGGGCATCCGCGTCGCCCGCCGCGCGCACGTCTATCCCACGCCCGCGCCGGCACTGGGGGGGCCGCGCCCCTTTGCGACCCGGCTCCCCGGCGCGCGGCCCCTCGGCCAGCCCGCACCCGAGGCCGCGTCGACTCCGGCGTCGCCGGCGTCCGAGGGTCCGCGGCTGCGCGAACCCCGCACGTGTTACGTCTGCAAGGCGCCGTTCCACGAGCTCCACGCCTTTTACGACCAGCTGTGCCCCCCGTGCGCCGCGTTCAACTGGGCGAAGCGCCAGCAGACCGCCGACCTGCGCGGGCGCACGGCGCTGATCACGGGCGCGCGCGTGAAGATCGGCTACCAGGCCTCGATCATGCTCCTGCGCGCGGGCGCGCGCGTGCTCGTCACGACGCGCTTCCCGCGCGACGCCGCCCGCCGGTACGCCTCCGAGCCCGGCTTCGCGGACTTCGCGCCGCGCCTGCGCATCTTCGGGCTGGATCTGCGCCACACGCCCAGCGTCGAGCTCTTCGCGCGCCACCTCGCCGCGCGCGAGCCGCGCCTGGACTTCATCCTGCACAACGCCTGTCAGACGGTGCGCCGTCCGCCCGGTTTTTACGCGCACCTCGTCGACGCCGAGCGCGAGCCGCTCGAGGCGCTGCCGCCCGCGGAGCGCGAGCTTTTGCACGATTTCCACGCGCTCCGCGCCGACCCGACGCTCGCCCGCGCGCGCGGCCTGTTGAACGCGCCCGAGCTCTCGCAGGCCGCGCACCTCGCGGACGATCGCCAACTGGACGACGGCCAGCTGGATGACGCCCGCCTCGCGTTGTTCCCCGCGGGGCAGCTCGACCAGGACCTGCAGCAGGTGGACCTGCGCGACCGCAACAGCTGGCGCCTGAAGCTGGGCGAGGTGCCGACCGTCGAGCTGCTCGAGGTGCAGCTGGTCAACGCCGTTGCGCCCTTCGTGCTGACGAACGCGCTGCGCGCGCTGCTGACGCGCGACGGGCAGCGCGACAAGCACGTCGTCAACGTCTCGGCGATGGAGGGGCAGTTCTATCGGGCCCACAAGACGGACAAGCACCCGCACACCAACATGGCGAAGGCCGCGCTCAACATGCTGACGCGCACCTCGGCCCCCGATCTCGTCCGGGACGGCGTTCACATGAACAGCGTCGACACGGGCTGGGTCACCGACGAGGACCCGCTGTCGATCGCGTCGCGCAAAGTCGAGGAGCACGGCTTCTCGCCGCCGCTCGACATCGTCGACGGCGCCGCGCGCATCTGCGATCCGATCTTCGTGGGCGCGAGCACGGGCGAGCACGCCTTCGGTCAGTTCTTCAAGGACTACAAGCCCGTCCCCTGGTGAGCCCGCGGGCTCACGACGGAGTCGCCGTCGCCCGCGAGCGCAGCTGGTGCCACCTTCCCTGGGCGGACGCGGAGGTTCGACGCGCCTTGTGAGCCCATCGGGTCGCCGGTAGCCTCTCTGCCCCTTATGACAAGACGACTTCGCAACCCCGTGCTCCTGCTGGTCACCTTCTGCGCCGCTTGCTCGAGCGGCGCCAAAGTTCCGGCCGGCGGCGTCGGCTTCGCGGGCGCGGGCGGCACCACCGCCGGCGGCGCGGGCGCGGGCGTCGGTGGTGCCGCGGGCGCGAGCGGAAACGCCGGTAACAACGCAGGCGCGGGTGGGAACGGAGGCGCGGGTGGGAACGGAGGCGCGGGCGGAAGCGTGGGCGCCGGCGCGGGCGGAAGCGGGGGGGCCAGCGGAGGCGCGAGCGCAGGCGCAGGGGCCGGCGGCGCCACGGGCACACCCGCTGCCGACGCGGGCGCGCCACCCGACGCAGGCAGCGACGCGGGTCCTGCCTTGGGCCTCATGGGCCATCCCGATCCCACGGCGACTTATCCCAAATACGAGGGCTTCTCGCTGTATCTGGTCGAGGAGTTCAACGCCCCGCTCGATCTCGACAAGGATCCCCTGTGGACGTGGGGCGACGGCACGATCAACGATGGCCTCGCGCGCTTCGTCGAGGACGCGATCTCCTTTGCCGACGGCAAGCTGAGGATCGCGATCACCGTCGGCGGCACGCCGGCGGGGCTGTCGGTCGTCAAGCTGGGCGCGGCGCCGGGCGCCATGGTTGACGCGCGCACGCTCAAGAGCGGTGAGCTGCGCTCGAAGTACAACATGTTCCGTTACGGCCGCTACGAGGTCTCGATGCGCGCGCCCACGAACCAGAGCAACTTCGTGCAGTCGATGTTCTCATTCCGGACGCCCCACTACCAGGAGTGGCGCGAGATCGACTTCGAGCTGGTGGCCGACCTGCCGAAAAGCCTCAGCACCAACGTCATCATCGGCATGAACATGATGGGCTACAACCCGCTGGCCGAGGAGCCCGCGCGCGCCTACCCGTTCGGCGCGCAGCCCGCGATGTCGTTGCCCGCGGGGTTCGCGTCGGTGAGCGTGTTCCACACCTACGCGTTCGAAGCGCTGCCCGACCACGTGACCTACTTCGTGGACGGCGTGCCCGTTCGCACCAAGCAGAAAGGCGTCGGCCAGAACAAGCTCATCGTGCCCGAGCGGTCGATGAAGATCATGATGAACAACTGGGTCTTCAACGGTACGGCGTTCGGCGGCGGCGACCCCGCGAAGAACATCTACCCGCTCGTAGGCGAGTACGATTGGTTCCGCTTTTACAAGTGGGATCAGGACACCAGCTACCCGTGCCAGCCCGTTCCCGCCTGCCTCCCTGCCGACGACAAGGATTTCTCGGCGAACAATCCGAAAGAGGCGATGTAGCGATAACGACGGACCGTAGCGGCGCGCCGTCAGTTGGTCGCGCCCACGAGCGGGCCGAGTTGCTGCGCGAACGGCCAGCCCTGAGTCTCGTCGGTGTTGATCTGCCAGTCGAACGCGCCACGCAGCGCGGGGCGCGCGGCGGCGAGGGCCTTCCACGTGCTGACGGCGTCGGCGATGCTCATGTAGTTCGGCTGGTCCCAGACGCCGAACCCGACGACGACCTTGGATGCGCCCAGCAGCGCCGCCCACTCGCCCACGCTCTTCGTGATGTAGCTCTGCGTCGCTAGGTTCGGGCCGTCGTAGTACTGCGGGGCCGCGTAGTCGAGCGCGCCGCCGTCGAGCATCGCCTTGCAAAAGTCCTTGTCGCGCTGGTTCCAGGGCGCCGGCGGCGCGCTCACGAGGAAGCCCGGGTAGCGCTGCTTGAGCTGCAAGCTGATCCAGATCATCTCGGCCGTGTCGGGCGCCTGAGTGGCCTCGAAGGTGTTCCAGTCGAGGCCGTCGAAGGGGCCGAAGTCGTCGTACAGGCCGACGATGCTGGTGACGAACGTCGTCGACTTCGCGCGCGTCGGGAAGCTCATGCCGTGACCCGCGCCGCCCACGGACAGCATGATCGTCCGGTGCTGCATTGCGCGCGCGTAGGCGATGTCCTCCTTGAAGTGCGTCGCGGCGCCGCGCCCGTCGCCCGGCAGCGTGAAGGTCACGGCGCCCGTCGTGCCCGGCGCGCCGCCGACGGGCGTGGCGGCGAACAGGTAGATGAGGTTGTAGTGGCCGTCGACGTCGCGCAGCCGCGCGGGCGACGGCGTCCAGTTCGGGTAGTAGCCGCCCACGATCCGCTTCGTCGTCGCGGCGCCCGTGTCGCCGGCGCCCACGTCCGTCCGTCCGTCCGTGGCGCCACCATCAGCCATGGGGCTCGTACCCGCGCTGCCGCTGCCGGCGGCTCCTGCTCCCGCGACACCCGTGGCGGTGCTACCCGCTGATCCCGTGCCCGCGGCTCCCGTGCCGGCCGCGCCCGTGCCCGCGGCTCCCGTGCCGGCCGCGCCGGTGCCCGCGGCTCCCGTACCGGCGGCGCCCGCGGCCTCTCGGCCCGCCGCGCCCGTTGCGTCGCTGGTTCCGGGCCCGCCCGCAACGTCCCGCCCGACGTCGCCCGCGTCCGGGCTCGATGCTTGGTGGCTCTGGCCGCAGCCCAAGGAGAGGACGGCCCCTGCCGCGACGCACACGAGGAACGAAGGACGCATCGCTCTTCTAGAGTACAGGCTCGACGCCCTCCACCGGAGAATCGTTGTCGTGGCGTGCCGATTGCCGCCGCGCTCACCGACGACCAACCTCTGCGTCCACAAGGCCTACGCCGGCACCGAGCAGCAGCGTTCGAGTGGCACGTCGTCGTCGCTTTCGCGATCAGGCCGTGCACCGTCGGCAAAAGCGGCTAGAAGCCTGATCCCATGCCGTACGCCACGTTCTTCGAGGCTGATGACAGCACCCTCACGCCATTCTCCTTCGTCGTCCGTATCGCCGACGATGTCTGGGCCTCCATGAAAGATGGCACTCTCCCTACAATGATTCCTGCCACGGTCATCGAGGTGCCTCTGGTCGGCGCGGCAAAGCTCCTCTATCGCGTTCTGAAAGTGGGCAACGCGGATCTTGGTCCCGTGAGGCTTCTCGACGCCGCGGTTGAATCGGGCGATAGCACCGAGGTCATTCCCCTAGCGCTCGGCGACGTCGTAACCATCCACGTCCTGGGACGCATACCGGCTGCTCTCTGAAGCCGAAGTCAGGGAATGATGATTCCGCAGTTCACGAACACGAAGTTCGTGTCGACGCGAAAGTGCGAGGCGCTGGTGTGGCGCTCCGCATGGAACAGCTCGATGTCGTAGGCCGTCCCTTTCACGAGGCCGAGGGTGCCGGCCATGGCATCCATGTCAATCGTTCCGCTCGCCTGAGGGTGTAGCCCGCCGAGATCGAGCGCGAGCTTCCGGTTGACGAAGACCCACAGATCGTCGTCACCCGTGAACGTGAAGGTCTCACCGCCCTTGTAGACGAACTTCGTGTGCAGCTCGGTCGTGAACCCAAAGTTGTGATTGTTGGGTCCGTTCCCGAAGCCGGCGCCGTCAAGCGGGAAGAACGCCGCCGAGTTGAACGTCGTCACGTTGCCATTCGGTTCGAAGATGAAGTCGATCTGATAGGCCATGTTCGTGCCAGTGACCGTGCGGTACCACTGATCGAAGGCGGCCTTCGACGTCGTCTGCTGCTTGTACGGGCATGCGGCGGTCTTGGACGACGTTTCGCACGTCGACGCGTAGACCGGTTTGCGATCTCCGCCCAGCATATCGGCGAGCAGCCCCGTCGTCGGCTTCGAGCCGGAGAACGCCTCGAAGTCGGGATGCCCCCCCGCTTCATTCGAGCCCTTGAAGTCGCGCACGATGCCGACGACCTTGAAGCAACCGTCGGGAGGGCTGTCGATCGAGGTCATGCCCCCCGCCGGATCGATCGGGGGACCGAGCTTGAAGCCGCCGACGTCCACGGCCGTGTAGTCGGCCGGGATTGGAACCATTTGGCCCGGGCCGCCGCCCGTGATCGTCGACCCCGCCGCGCCCATATTGCCATTGCCAACGGGCACGGCACCCGCGGCGCCCGACATGGTCTGTGCGCCGGCCGCTCCGTTCGCTCCGCCAGCGCCTCCGGTCGAAATCGTCGTCTGACCAGGCGGCAGCGAAGGACTCCAGGTGCAGGCCGACATCCCGCCCGCCAGCATGCTCAGGAGACACATGATCCACCGAAGCTGGGCAGCTTCGCCGCCACCCGGGGCCCCAAATGTTCGCATGTAGAGGATTGGTTCCCGTTGGAGACTTTTCCTTCAGGACGTGCAGTTTTTTTTGCGAAAGTCGCGATGTCCTCGCCGCGATTCATTCGCGAAGGGATTCGAATGACGGGGAACCAAGCGCCGGAGGTTCGCCCACCGCGCGCCTTCGTCGTCCTCCATTTTCCGGAAGGGGCCTCCCGATGCGTCTACGACTCGTTCTCGCGATCTCGATCTTGAGTGGCGTCACAACTGTCATCGGCTGCGGCGGGGGCTCGACGCCCTCCGGCACGGCAGGGACGACCGGCACGGCGGGCGCTGCAGGAAGCGCCGACGGCGGCACGACAGGCTCGACGTCGACCGGCGGCACAACGTCCGCCGCGGGCACGACGGGCGCCGCGGGCACGACCGTCTCGACGCCGTACACGCCCCCGCCCCTTCCGACCGGCGGTATGGACGCGTGCCTGGCGTTCGCGAAGGCGACCTGCGCGAAGCGAGATGCGTGCACGACCGGGGCCATCAAGGGGACGACGATCCTCTTCGGCAGCCCGTCGATCTGCGAGACGCGCGAGCTGCCGAAGTGCCTCGCGACGCTCGTCGCGCGCGGCACGAGCAAGACACCCGCGTTGCTGGCGACCTGTACCGCTTCATTGTCCCAGCAGACCTGCGCCGATTATTTCGACAACGTCCTTTCGACGGCCTGCCGGCCAACCGCCGGCATGCTCGCCGACGGGGCGCCTTGCCTGTCGAGTTGGCAGTGCGGCAGCATGTTCTGCTCGCTCGCGCACGGCGACGTGTGTGGCGTGTGCGGCCCTCGGCCCAAGGCCGGTGACTCGTGCGCCGACAGCATCTGCGGCACCGGACTGCTCTGCCACCGGAGCACCCTCACCTGCTCCACGGCGGCCGCGGCTGGCGGCGCGTGTGACAAGAACAACCCGTGTATGTCCGGCTTCGCGTGCGTGGGCAACGCCGCCGGCACCCAAGGAACCTGCAAGGTCGAAGGGCTCGTCGTGGGAACGGCGTGCGATCCAAAGTCCACGACGGTCGCGGGCTGCGACAAAGACGCGGGCCTCTTCTGCGACGCGACGACGAAGATGTGCGCGGCGATCGCGGTGACGACCGTTGGGAAACCGTGCGGCACTGTCGCAGGCGTCGAAACGCTCTGCGAGGCGGGTGGTCTTTGCGCGGGCGCCTCCGCGATCCAGGCCGGTTCGTGCAAGGCGCCTGTCGCCGACGGCGCGGCCTGCGACGCCGTCGCCGGGCCGCCATGTCTGCCGCCCGCGAAATGCGTCAAGAGTCTCTGCAGGATGCCCGACGCCGCCGTCTGCCACTGACGCTAAGGGCGCTTGGCGCCCAACCACCCGCCCTTTTGTCGTGTGACGAGAGCGCGCATGGCCGTCGCCGTCTCAGCGTGTGAAGCGCGACCGGCGACGAGCGCCTCGATTCGTCGACGCGCGGCCGCTTTGCGAAGAACGCCGTCCCACACGTCGACGAGGCTCTCGAGGCCGCGAACGAGGGGCTGACGCTTTTGGCGCGTACCAAGCCCAGCCTCGGCGGCCGCGCGGCGAGCGTCGAGCGCGACGAGGACCCCGCGCCAGGCCTCCGCCCGCGCCGCCGACTGAGCGCCCCACGCACGCAGAGGCTCCGCGACGACGGCGTGGTCGAGCACGCCGAGATCGTCTCGCGCGAGCAACTCGCGGGCCCACGCGAGCGCTGATTCGTCGGCCGCCTCGACTGGACGCCCGAGCGCGCCGAGCCCTCGGATCGTTCGCTCGAAGGCGAGCCAGCGATAGGCGAAGTCCAGCCCCGTTCCCTTGATGTTCTGCATTCCCAGGACCCGCGCGCGGAATCCGGGCGGCACGCGCCGAGACACGAGATCGATGACCTGGTCGCCGGTCGTCGCGGGATCGTCGATGAGCACGAGCGATTCGTGGAACAGCCGCCCGGCGAGCGCGCGCAGGGCTCGCGTCAGCGCGGCGCCCGCGCGCACGGGATCTCCACCCGCGCCGAGCGTCGCGGCCACCTGCGCGTAGAAAGAGAGGACCGATTGGTGGCGCCTCGCGAGGTCGACGAGGTGAGCGACCGCATCGCCTCCGTGCTCGCCGAGAGCAGCCGCAAACGACACGAGCCGCGGCGCGAGGACCGCCGCGACGTCGGCTCGACCGGTCTCGGAAGCCTCGTCGAAGATCGGGGCGAACACGGCCGCGTCGACCCTGGCGTCGACGCCGAGGCCGGACGCGATGGCGGCCGCCTCCGCCGCCATGCGCGGGGCGCCGAGCGCGCCGAGCTGCAAGCGGCCGAAAACGGGCGCGATCCGCGCGCGCACGCGTTCCGCGAGCTCGAACGCCGGCACGCCGCGCTCGCTCGGATCGACGAGCGAGATCTCCGCGAGGGACGCGCGCCAGGCGGCCTCCGCGGCTCGGGCGAAGCCGCGCACGTTCGTGCCGATGATGACGTGGCGGTGCACCGCAATGTCGCGCGCGACGATGTCGGCGAAGACGGCCGCGCGCGCGTTTCGGTCACCGCGATTGTTGATGACGGTGACGACCCAGGTGCCGACGTCCTCCGGTCTCACGGCGTCGAAGCCCAACCGCGACCAGTTGCCGAGAAACCCCGTCCGCTCGTTCGCGCTCATGCCGTTCGAGAACTCGAGGCGACGCCCGCGCCACGAGGCCTCGGGATAGGTCTTGAGGACGCCGAGATC
>JBBQJG010000173.1:0-12249 GCA_038325725.1 Polyangia bacterium
GGTCGCGCCCGCGGCGCCGGTCGCGCCCGCGGCGCCGGTCGCGCCCGCGACGCCGGTTGCGCCCGCGGCGCCGGTCGCGCCCGCGGCGCCGCCGGTCCCGGGCGGCGAGGTGCTGCAGCCGGCGAGCCAGGCGCCCACCACTGTCATGATCATCAGCGTTTGGCGCGTCATCTCCGTTTAGAGGGAAGAGACCTGCCGATTTGCGTGGGAAAGATCGGCCCGCCGGCAATACGATCGCGCCGTGCGCGCCTGGTCACGGCTGTCGGCCTTGCTGGTGCTGCTTCCGTGCGCCGTCGTCGCGGCGCCGCGCGCCGACCTGACCGTCACGCGCGCTTCGGGCGCCGAGGATTGCCCGGACGCCGCGGCCGTCGAGGCGATGCTCGCGCGGATTGAGGGCACAGGCGCGCTTGACGGTGACAGGGTCGAAGCGTCGGTGGCGTTCGCGAGGTCGGCCGTCGGTTACGCGGCGGAGCTGCGCGTGACTGGCGGGAAGGACGGCGAGCGTACGCTGACGGATACGGGACCGACGTGCACGGCGTTGGGGCGGGCCGTCAGCATCACGCTCGCGCTCATTCTCGACGCGCACGCCGAGCTCGCGCCCCCTCCGCCGCCCGTCGTCGCGCCGCCCCAGGCCCCTCCGCTGCCCGTCCCGCCCGCGCCGTCAGCGAGCTCGGGCACGCGCGCGCTCTCTATGGCCTCCGGCGTGCTCGCGGCGACGCTCGGTCCGGCGTTCGGCCTCGTCGGGAAGCCGACGCTCACGGGCGGCCTCGAGCTCGACGTGCGGCTCGCGCGGCGCCTCATCGTCGAGGCGGGCGGACAACTCGCGGCGCCGCGCTCGACGACATTCGACACGGGTAGCGTCGAGGTCGGGCTCGCCGTCGCGCTCGTCGGCGTCTGTGGGGTGCTCGCCGATCCGGACGCGCCGCTCGTCGTGGCGGCGTGCGCGCGCGGCGTCGCGGGGCAGCTCCGGGGCGAGGGAGCGGGCTTTGCGTCATCGAACGGTGCGACGCTGGGCTGGTGGGGCGCGGGCGGCGGGCTCGAGGTGCGCGGCACCGTCGGTCGGCGCTGGCTCTTGGGCGCGAGCGCCGATGTCGTCGCGCCCCTGCGCCGGGACACGTTCTCCGTCGGCAACCGCGGCGTCGCCTATGGCTCGGACGCCGTGGCGGCGATGCTGCGGCTCGGCATCGGTTGGAGACTCTGGTGAGCGTCGGTCGATTTTCTGGGAAGGAAGCCGACGGGTTCCCTCTAACCGAACGAGTCGATCCATGACGCTCGAGGAGATCTACGCTCACCACGCCGACTTCGTGTGGCGCTGCCTGCGCCGCCAGGGCGTGCCGCGCGAGGACGCCGCCGACGCGATCCAAGAGGTGTTCCTCGCCGTTCACCGCACGCTCAAGAGCTTCGAGGGCCGCTCATCCGTGCGCACCTGGCTCTTCACGATCTGCCGCAGCGTCGCCCGCGATCGCCGCACGCGCGCTCACCGCCGGCTCGAGGTCGTGCGGCCGAACGCAACCTTCGATGACGTCGACGCGCGGGCCGACGCGGCCGCGCGGGTCGAGCACAACGATCGGCTGTCGCTGCTCGAGACGATCCTGTCGCGGCTCGAGCCGGAGCTGCGCGACGTCTTCGTGTTGTACGAGATCGAGGATCTGACGGGCGAGGAGATCGCCGAGGCGCTGACGCTGCCGCTCGGCACGGTGTATTCGCGGCTGCACGCCGCGCGCAAGGAATTCAAACGCGCCGTCGTGCGGTTCGAGGCGAGCGCGCCGGCGACGCGGGCGCACGTGGGAGGACGAGCATGAGCGAGCCGATGCGGTTGATCGACGAGCCGTCGCCCCTGGACGACGGGCAGGGCGCGGGCCTCGCGCGTGACCTTCTCGCCGCCGGGCGCGGCGAAGCGCTCACGGCGCACGAGAAGCGCGGCATCTGGGCCGGCCTGGCCGCGCACGCACTGGTCGCGGCGGCGCCCGCGTCGAGCGTCGCGCCCGCGGCGCTCGCTGGCGGCAAGGCCGTCGGCCTCGGCGCCGTCATGAAGGGGACGCTCGTCGTCGTCGCGCTCGCGGGAGGCGTCGTAGGCGGCGCGCAGATTCTTCGCCGCGTCTCGCCCGAGGCGGAGCGTCCGCGGGCGTCGCTCGCATCGACGCTGGCTCCGAGCCTACCCGCGGCGCCGTCGCCCGTGGTCGTGCCGCCGCGGTCGCCGCCGCGCGAGAGCCCTCCTTCGCCGCCTTGGCCGCGCTCGTCGCCCGCGAGCCGCCTCGCCGAGGAAGGACGCGTCGTCCTCGACGCGCGCCGCGCGCTGCGCGACGGGGACGCGGCGTCGGCGCTGCGACGCCTCGAGGCGGCGCACGCAGCCTTCAGCGGGGGCGCGCTCGCGCAGGAGCGCGAGGCGCTCACGATCGAGGCGCTCGCGCAGTTGGGGAGACGCGAGGCCGCCGCGGCGCGCGCACAGGCCTTCTTGCGCGCCTATCCAGGGAGTCCGCATGCGGCGGCCGTCGCCAAGCTCGCGTCGCCTTAACCGCGCGCTCGGCGCCGCGCTCGCGCTCGCCGCGACCGCCTGCGCGCCGCGCGACGCGCAAGTCGGGACCGCGGGGAACGACGACGCGGGCCCGGAGGACGGTGGTCGGGGCGCCGTGCTGTTTTCGTCGCAGCTTGCTTCTTCTGATGACGGGCAGTGGGATGTCTCGGCGCCGCTGCCCGGCGCGGGCGTCACCTTCGGCGTGCCCTTCACCGCGGCGGGCGCCGTCCACGAGAGCGGCGCGGAGCTGGTCTTCCCCGGGGTCGGGACCCTCGGGCCGACCGATCGCGCAGACCATACCGGGCGCGCGTGCAGTTCGCGACGTGTGGTCCGAACGAAGAGATCGCGAGCGCCGTGTTCCTCTATTTCTCCGACGGCCGCGACGGCAACGCGAACGGCATCGTCGACGCGCCCGAGCTGGATCTCCACGTCCTTTGCGGCACGCCGTCCTTCATCGTCCTCACCGCCTGGTCGGACTACGAAAAAAGCGCCACGGCAGGCGAGGCCTTCCGCAGGCGCAGCCACGCTGTCGATACAGCGACGGGCGACGTCTTCGACACGCCGGCACCCGACGCGCTCGCGTTCTCGAAGACCGGGAACGCGCCCGAGCTCGTCCACGCCGGCTTCCCGGCCCCGGGGACGTTCTACGAGGTCGGCATCGAGCGCGGGCCGGCGCACGTGCGCTTCTTCATCGTGCTCGACGGCGTCGAGAAGACGCTCTGGGACCTGACGGACGCGGCCTTCGTGCCGCAGGTGCCGATGCCGCTGATGCTCAACCTTTGGCACCCGGCGACTCATTGGGTGCCGACGAGAGAGCCCGCCGACTACCCGGCCAGCGACGGCGTCATGCGCCTCGACTGGGTCGAGTGGCGCGCGCCGTAGCGCGCAGACACCATCCAGTGGGCGTTGTAGGGATTGAACCTACGACTTCGTCCGTGTGAAGGACGCACTCTACCGCTGAGTTAAACGCCCGAAAGCGCTCCTAGGTAGCGCGCCCTCAGCGGCTTGTCAAACAGCGTCTCGAGCGCGGGGTCGCGCTAGTGGATGCCGCGGAAGCACGCGTCGATGAGCGCGTTGCAATAGGTCAGCATCAGACCGGCCGCGACGCCGATGCCGATGACCTTCGCCGCGAATCCCACGGCGACCTCGCGCCTCGGCGTCGCCTCGGTTCCCCCGCCGTTCAGCTGTTCGATCCGCCTCACCATGTCCCACATAGGCTTTGACCTCCGCCTATGAAGGTAAGCCTAGTTGCGTTAACGGCGTGTTTCTGGAAGACCCAATCATTGTTAAACCCTAGCGTTTGGCGGCTCCTCAGCGGACCCTCTCGCGAGGCGAAACTTTGACCCTTCGAACCGAGCTCTCGCTGGTCGTCTCGTCGCTGCTGGTGCTGTCGATCGGTCTCGGCGGCGGCACGGCGATCTACCAGTCGTCGCGCAACATGCGGCGCGAGCTCACGACCGAATACCAGCTCTTCGCCGAGAACCGCGCCTTCGCGCTGCGGGACAACTTCGAGATCCTCGGCGACGAATTGCGGCGCCTCGCGCTGGTGCCCGCCGTCGAGCCCGGCCAGCAGGACGCCCGCCCCGAGGACATCAACCTCGGCGGCGCGCACGAAAGCTCGGTGCTCTACAACACGGCCGTGCTCGTGCTCGCGGCCGACGGGACGTGCCTGCGCTCGGTGCCTGATCGGCCCGAGTATCGTGGTCAGCGCTTCGGCGAGCGGGCGTGGTTCCGCACGGCGCGGGAGGGCGGGGCCGAGCAGCTCTTTCGCGTCGCCGACGAGCCGCTCTTGGGACGCACGCTGAAGATCATCCAGCCGCTGCACCGCGCGGGGCGCTTTTCGGGCGCGCTCGTGGGCGTCATCGCCTTTCGCGAGGACAATCTCATCGCGCCCGCGCTGCATGAGAACCTGCCGCCCGAGACCGACGCCGTCCTCGTCGACGAGGTCGGCGCTGTGATCTACCCGACGGATCGCGCGCGCGCCTCCGAGCGCTCGGATTGGGAGCGCGCGATCGCGCTCGCGACAGCGGGGGGCTCGGGCTCTATGACCGGGGAGGCCCAGGGACGCGAGACGCTGTTCGCCTATGCGGCCGTCAAGGCGCAGACGAAGTTCTCCGTCGTGTTCGCGTGGCCGTGGCGGAGGCTCACGACGAACCTCACGCAACAGGCGTACACGCTGGGCGGGCTGTTGTTCTTCGGTGTGCTCCTCGGCATCGCGGCGAGCGTCATCCTTTCGGGCTACCTCGCGCGGCCACTGCAACGGTTGAGCGAGGGCGCGAGCCGCATCGCGCGCGGCGAGCCCGTGCCGTGGGCCAAGATGCAGCGCCCCGTCGGCACGGAGGAAGTCGCGGCCCTCGTCGCGGCCTTCGAGCGCATGGAGACGTCCATTCGCCAGCGCGATCAGGAGCTGCGCGAGGCGGCGAGCCTGCTCGAGCAGCGCGTCGACGATCGCACGCGCGAGCTCACGGCGGCCCAACAGGCGCTCGTAGAGGCCGAGCGCTTCGCGGCGATGGGCAAGACGTCGGCGGCGATCGCGCACGAGCTCAAGAACACGCTCAACGGCTTGGGCATGGCTGTCGAGCTCATTGTTCAAGAGCCGACCAATACGGCGCGCGTGGCGCGGCTGCATCCGCAGGTCGCGCGCGAGATCGCGCGCCTGCGTGACGTCGTCGATTCGCTGCTGTCGTTCTCGAGGGTGCCGCGCATCGAGCGCGCGCCCGCGGATTTGGCCCTCGTCGCGCGCGCCGCGTGGGATCTTCTCGACGACCTCATCGCCGAGCGCGGGGCCGCCGTGCAGATCGACGCGCCTTCGTCGTTGCCCGCCGTCTGCGACGCGCACAAGATTCAGGGCGTCATCGTGAATCTACTCAAGAACGCCGTCGAGGCCGCCAAGACCATCCGCCTGCGCGCCGTCGCCGCCGGCAGCGACGCCGTCATCGAGATCGAGGACGACGGCCCTGGTTTGTCTGATGAGGCGCGCGCGCACCTCTTTGAACCATTTTTCACGACGAAACCGAACGGCACGGGCCTGGGCTTGCCGACGTCGCGGCGCTACGTCGAGGCCCACGGCGGCACGCTCGAGGCGGGCACGTCGACGACGCTCGGGGGCGCGCTCTTTCGGGTCGTGCTGCCGCGCGCTCTCGATGAACGTGACAGGCGCGCCGCCGCCGCGAGGTCCGTATGAAGCCGACCGTGCTCGTCGTCGACGACGAGAAGACCTTTCGCATCGTCGCCGAAGAGGCCTTGTCGTCCGAGGGCTTCACGGTGACGACGGCCGCGAGCGGTCAGGCCGGCCTGGCGGCCTGGCAGCGCGAGCCGTGCGACCTCGTCATCCTCGATCGCCATCTTCCCGACACGGACGGCATCGCGATCCTCGAGGCGATCGTCAAGGAGGCCGGCGAGCGCGGCGTCGACACGCTCGTCGTCATCGCGACGGCCTACGCCGACGTCGCGAGCGCCGTGCAGTCGGTCAAGCTGGGCGCGTTCGACTATCTGTCCAAGCCGCTGCAGTTGCCCGAGCTCGTCGTCACCGTGCGCAAGGCCATCGAGGCGAAGCGCCTGCGCGCGCAGGTTCGTCAGCTCAAGGGGCAGCTCGCCGGTCGCGCCGCCGCCGTGCTCGGTGAGTTCGTCGTGGGGGCGTCGGCGGCGATGCGCCAGGTCGTCGATCTCGTCGACAAGGTCGCCGAGTCGGCCGACACGACGGTCCTCGTCCAGGGCGAGTCCGGCACCGGCAAAGAGCACATCGCCGATCTGATTCACCGCCGGACGCCCGGGCGCGGCAGCGGCCCGTTCGTCGAGATCAACTGCGCGTCGGTGCCCGAGAACCTGCTCGAAAGCGAGCTGTTCGGCTACGAGCGCGGCGCCTTCACCGACGCCAAGACGAGCAAGCGCGGGTTGTTCGAGGAGGCCGACGGCGGGACGTTGCTGCTCGACGAGGTGGGCGAGATGCCCATGGGCACGCAGGCGAAGCTGCTCAAGGTCCTCGAGGAGATGACGTTCCGCCGCCTCGGCGGCACGCGCGATCTTCAGGTCTCCGTGCGCGTCGTCGCCGCGACGAACAAGGATCTCGCCGTCGAGGTCCAGCGTGGCGCCTTCCGCCTCGACCTGTACCACCGGCTCGACGTGTTCCACGTCCGCGTGCCGGCGCTGCGCGATCGGCGCGAGGACATCTTGCCGCTCGCGACCCACTTTCTCGCGCGGTTCGCGGCGCGCCAGCGCAAGCCGGCCGCGGCGTTCGCGCCTGAAACAGGCAAGTTGCTGCTCGCCTACGACTACCCTGGCAACGTGCGCGAGCTGCGCAACCTCATCGAGCGGGCCGTCATCTTGTCGACGGGTCCGGTGATCGAGCCCGCGCAGATCGTCATCAGCGGCCCCGCGCGCGCGACGACCCCGCCGGCGAGCGAGCCGCGCGGCTTCTTTTCGACTGACCTCCGCGAGGGCGGGCGACCGCCCACCCTCGACGAGCTCGAGCGCGACTACATCGCGCGCTTGCTCGACCTCGCGGGTGGCAACAAGACGCAGGTCGCGCGGATGCTGGGCGTCTCGTACCCGACGGTCGCGAAGAAGATCGCCGACTACGGTCTTTAGGCGACGCGCGCGCGCGCGATCCACAGCGCGTGGTTGCCGCCCGTCCAGCCGGGCACGAACACGCGCACGACCTTGACGTCGAAGCCCGCGGCCTTGAGCCGCTCCGTGAACGCCCACGAATCGAAGGCGGACCACACGGCGAACACGCCGTTCGGCCGCAGCGCGCGCTTGGCCGCGAGGAGTCCCGCCGTCGTGTAGAGACGCTTGTTCTCGCGCCACGTGAAGGCCTGCGGGCCGTTGTCGACGTCGAGCAGGATGGCGTCGTAGCGGTTCTGCGCGCGGTCGATCACGTCGGAGACGTCGCCCTCGATGACCTTGAGGCGTGGGTCGAGCAGGGGAGAGCCCGCGAGGTGACCGATGACGTCGCGGTTCCAGCGCACGACGGCGCCGATGAGCTCGACGACCTCGACCTCGGCGTCGTCGGCGAGCTCGCCGAACGCCGCGCGCGCCGTGTAGCCCATGCCGAGCCCGCCGATGAGCACGCGCGCCCCCGCGACGGCGCGGAGCCCCGCGCAGCCGTGTACGGCGAGCTTCTCTTCGGAGTCGTGGCTGTCGCTCGCCATGAGCTCTTGGCCGTCGAGGCGGATCGCGAACTCGTCACCGCGGGCCGACAGCGTCAGCTCGCCACCGTCGCCGGTGGGAGCGCGATCGAGGGTCATCCAGGGGGGCATCGGCGCACCTTACGTCAGTTCCCTGGCAGTGCGGAGACCTCGTCGTCGGTGCACAAGATTCTTTCGTCCTGCCGAAAGAAACTTTCGAGAGGCGTGGGCGATGTCTGGGTGTCCATCACGTATTTCGGCAAGGTTAACAGCGGCACGATCGTTGCTTGACCGAATCCGCGCTCGGTCGCCCCCATGCTCAACAAACTCATCGACCTGGCCGTTCATCGGCGTGTCCTCACCCTCGTCGCCACGGTCGCGTTCGCGATCTTCGGCGTCATCACCTTCACCAAGCTCAAGATCGAGGCCTTCCCCGACGTCACGAACGTCCAGGTCATGGTCATCAGCCTCTATGCGGGCCAAGCCGCGGAGGAGGTCGAGAAGCAGGTGACGATCCCCGTCGAGCGCGCGCTCACCGGCGTGCCGCGCGTGCTCGTCCAGCGGTCGATCACGTCGTTCGGGCTGTCGCAGGTCGTGCTGACGTTCGAAGACGACGTCGACATCTACTGGGCGCGCCAGCAGGTCGCCGAGCGGCTGCCGGACGCAGACGTGCCCGACGGCATCCAGCCGCACCTCGGCCCCAACGACACGCCCGTCGGGCAGGTCTACCAGTACACGCTCGAGAGCGATCACCACAGCCCGAGCGAGCTGCGCGGCTGGCAGGACTGGGTCGTCCAAAAGCAGCTCATGCGCGCGCCGGGCGTCGCCGACGTCGTGAACTTCGGTGGCTTCCAGAAGGAGTTCCACGTCCTGGCCGACCCCGCTCGGCTCCGCAACGACGGCCTGTCGCTCAAGGACCTCATCGACGCCGTCGCCGCGTCGAACGGCGCCACGTCGGGCGGTTACGTGCGCCACGGCGAGGCCGAGTTCGTCGTGCGCGGGCGCGGCTACCTGAAGAACGCGCGCGACATCGAGAACGTCGTCGTCCGCGCGACCGGCGGTACGCCCGTGCTCGTGCGCAACATCGCGAAGGTCCTCGAGGCGTACACGCCGCGGCGGGGTGCCGTCGCCCGCGGCGCCGACATCGACTCGATCGAAGGGACGATTCTGCTTCGCCGGGGCGAGAACCCGAAGGACGTCCTGAACGGCGTCCACGCGGCCGTCGATCACATCAACAAGGACATCCTGCCGCCGGGAATGAGGATCGTCCCGTTCTACGACCGCACGCACCTCGTCGACACGACGCTCAAGACCGTCTCGCACAACATGCTGGAAGGCGTGGTTCTCGTCTCGGCCGTGCTGTGGTTGTTCTTGCGGGCCTTCTCGGGCTCGTTCGCCGTCGCCGTGACGATGCCGCTCGCGCTGCTCTCGGCGTTCGTGGGGCTGCACTTCGCGGGCGTGCCGGCGAACCTGCTGTCGATGGGGGCGATCGACTTCGGCATCTTGCTCGACGGCGCCGTCATCATGGTCGAGAACGCCTATCGACACTTGTCGGAGGAGCAACCTCCGCCAAATCAGGTGCCCGACGTCGTCGCGCGCGCCGCCAAGGAAGTCGTGCGTCCAACGCTGTTCTCGATGTCGATCATCGCGGCGGCGATGATGCCGATCTTCACGCTCGAGCGGGTCGAGGGCCGCATTTTTCGGCCCGTCGCGCTCACGTACGGCTTCGCGTTGCTCGGCGCGCTCTTCTTCACGCTGACGACCGTGCCGGCGCTGACGACGGTGCTGCTCAAGAACCGCAAGATCGCCGAGTCGGAGCCGGGCTTCTTGATCTGGATGCGCGAGCACTACATCACGGCGCTGCGCACGGCGCTGCGGCACCCGTGGGCGCCGCCGCTCGTCGGTATCCTCATGCTGGGGGGCGCCGTCATGCTGCTGCCGCGCCTCGGCGCCGAGTTCTTGCCACAGATGAACGAGGGCGACATCCACGTCACCGTGACGATGCCTACCGCCGTTTCGCTCGAGCGCGGCGCCGAGGTGCTACGCGGCGTGCGCCTGACGCTCCTGAAGTTCCCCGAGGTCAAGGACGTGCTCACCGAGCAGGGCCACCCCGAGGACGGGACGGACGACGAGGCCCCGAATCAGGCCGAGACGTTCGTCATCATGAAGCCCGAGCACGAGTGGACGCGCGGCTTGAAGAAAGAGCAGATCGTCGACGAGATGCGCGTGGAGCTCGAGAAGCGTCCGGGCGTCGTTTACAACTTCAGCCAGCCCATCAAGGACCGCGTCGAGGAGTCCATCTCGGGCATCCGCGGCCAGATCGTCGTCAAGATCTACGGCGAGGATCTGAACTACATGCACGACAAGCTCGACGAGGTCGACAAAATCATCACGTCGGTCCACGGCGCCCGCGATGTCGAGATCTACCGCGCCGGCACGTCCCAGCACATCGTCGCCGACGTCGACCGCGAAGCGACGTCGCGTTACGGCGTCCCCGTACGCGACGTCGAGGACGCCATCGAAATGGCCTACGGAGGCCGTGTCGCGACGAGCGTGTGGGAGGGCGAGCGTCGCGTCGACGTGCGCGTCAAGCAGCCCGTGCCGCTCGAGGGCGATCCCGCGTCGGTGGGGCGGCTCGAGATCCCCGTCGACCACGCGCGGCTGCCGCTCGCGGCGCTCGCGAACATCCACATCGACAAGGGCAGAACGCAGATCAACCGCGAACAGGGCGGAAGATTCCTCGCCATCAAGTGCAACATCGAGGGCCGCGACATGGGGTCCTTCGTCGACGAGGCCCAGACGCGCGTCAAGAACGAGCTCAAGCTCGACGAGGGCTACTTCCTGACGTGGGGGGGCGAGTTCGAGAACCAGCGACGCGCCATGAAGCGCCTCGAGCTCATTGTTCCCGTGTCGATCCTCGCGATCTTCGCGTTGCTGTACCTGACCTTCCAGGCGGCGCTGCCGGCGTTCGTCGTGCTCATGGTCGTGCCCTTCGCGACGGTGGGCGGCGTGTTCGCGTTGTACGTGACGCACACCGTGCTGTCGGTGTCGGCGGCGGTCGGGTTCATCACGCTCTTCGGCGTCGCCGTCATGGACGGCGTCTTGCTCATTACCTACGTGCGACAGGCGCGCGAGCGCACGCCCGACAGCGAGGAGGCCATTCTCGACGCCGTCGCGCACCGGCTGCGGCCCGTGCTCATGACGGCGCTGCTCGCATCCCTGGGCCTGCTGCCCGCGGCGATGTCCCACGCCATCGGGTCGGACACGCAGCGGCCGTTCGCGATCGTCATCATCGGCGGCCTCATGTCGTCGACGCTGCTGACGATGTTGCTCTTGCCGACGCTGTACAAGCTCGTCGAGGGGTGGTTCGGCATGGGGCGCGGCCAGCGGCGAATGCTGCGGCTGGAGCTCAAGTGATGAAAGGCAGGTGCTTCGTCCTTCTGGTCGCCGTGGGCTCGGCGTGGCCGGCGTTGGCGCACGCCGAGGGGCTCACTCAGGAGCAAGCCGTCGGGATCGCGCTTCAGCGCAACCGCGACGTCATCGCGGCGCGCCTCGAGATCGAAGGCGCCGAGCTCGACGTGATCGCGGCGCGCGTATACCCGAACCCCGTCTTTTCTTACGGCCTCGGCGATCTCGTCCTTGGGACGGGCAACGCGCAGATGATGGGCGCGCATCCGGGGTTCCTCGACCAGCCTGTGCAGCAGTTCGGGCTCGCGCAGACGCTGGACCTTTGGTCGAAGCGCGGCGCGCGCTCCAGCGTCGCCAAGGCGGGCGTCGACCGCCGACGGCTGCTCACCGAGGACGCGCTGCGAGAGATCGTCTACGTCGTGCGCTCGGCCTTCGCCGACGTCGTGCGCGAGCAGAGCGAGCGGGATCTCGCCCGCGAGGTCGCGGGGCGCTACGCCGAGACGGTGCGGCTGTCGCAGGCGCGCTTTCGGGCCGGCGACATCTCCGAGGCCGAGCTGCGCAAGATCGAGCTCGAGGCGATCCGCTACGAGAACGCCGTCATCGACGCCGAGACGCAGTGGGACGTCGCGCGCCAGCAACTGGCTTCGCTCATGGGCCTGCCGTCGGTGCGCGACCTGCCCGTCGAGCGCGTCGACGGCGGTGGCGCGCGCGCGGCCTTCGACATAGACAGGCTCACGTCGGAGGCGCTCACGCGCCGCCCCGACCTTCGCGCCGCAGGCGCCGCGCACGCCGTCGCCGAGGCCGAGCTCACGGCCGCACGCCGCGAGATCTATCCGGACCTCACGGTGGGCGCGACGTACACGCACAGCAGCTTCACGATCTCGGGCGACAACCCCGACACGCTCGCGCTGGGCGTTCAGCTCCCGTTGCCCGTGTTCGATCGCAACAAGGCGGGTGTTGGCCGCGCGCGCCTCGACATCAAGCGGGCCGATAACGACGCCGAACGGTTGCGCCTCGAGGTCATGCGCGACGTCGCCGAGGCGGTGCGCAAGGGCGCGCGCGCGCTGGCGCTGCTGCGCATCTTCGAAGGGCAGGGACCGGGCGCCACGGCGGCGCCGCTCGCGCCCGCCGCGCCCACGGGACCCGCGGGGCCGCCCGCGATGGCGGCGACGTCGCCCGTCGCGAGCGGGCAGGTGAACG
>JBBQJG010000174.1:0-12241 GCA_038325725.1 Polyangia bacterium
GTCGCCGAAAAAAGGCGCGAAGGCGGCGAGGTCCCGCGTCGCGAAGGGCGGGCTCGCGATCTCGGCCTGCCACGTGAGCGCGTGCGGCGCGACGGCGGCGCGCGCGCGGCGCTCGGCCTCGGCGAGCAGCGTGTCGACGTCGGCGCCGGGCGCGGGGCGGAGCGACAGCTTGAGCGTCGCGCGCGTCGGCACGACGTTGAACGCGACGCCGCCCTCGATGGCGGCGACGTTGAGGCAGAGCCCTTCGAACCCGGCCGGCCCGACGGCGCGCTGCGAGTCACGCCAATCGTCGAGCGCGACGGCGGCGCGGGCGAGAACGGCGACGGGGTTGAGGATCCCGTCGACGCGCGACGAGTGGCCGCCGGGGCCCTCGACGGTCGCCGTCGCCGCGGCGATGCCACGGTGGCGCACGCCGACGCGGCACCCCGTGGGCTCGCAGACGATCGCGCGCTCGAGGCCGCGCGCCGCTTCGCTGTCGAGGAAGACGCGGATGCACGTGCCCGTGCGCTCCTCGTCGCCCGAGAAGAGCACGCCGACGCTCGGGGTGCGCCCCCCGCGCCCCGCGAGGGTTTGGCGCTCCGCGAGGGCTTCTAGAATCGCGGCGATCGCACCCTTGGTGTCCGCGGCGCCGAGGCCGTGCAGGCGCGAGCCGCGGCGCACGAGCAGGTGCGGTGGCGTCGAGTAGCCGCTGTTGGCCGGCACGGTGTCGATGTGGGCGTTGAGGAGCAGCTTCGGTGGTGCCGCGCCGAAGCGGGCGTAGACGTAGGCGTGCGCGCCGACGGCGACCTCGTCGACGGCGTCGGCGCCGAGCGCGGCGAGATCCGCCGCGAGCTTGCGCACGAGCGGCGCTTCCTCCCCGTCGGGGTTCTGCGTGTCGAACGACACGAGCTCGGCCAGACGCTCGAGCAATCCCATGCGCCTTTATACATCGCGTGCGCGCCGTTTCGTTTCGGCATACGCTCGCCGTCGCCCCTGTGTCGATCGCCCTCGCGCTGCCGCTCGGAACCGCCCTCGCGTGGCTCGTCGCGCAGGTCCCGGCTCCCGGCGTGGCCCCCGCGCCGGGCACCGCGCCCGCGCCGGGCGCCGCGCCCGCGCCGCGCCCGCGCCTGGCCGCCGCGCGCACGACGACGCCGCCCGTCATCGACGGCAAGCTCGACGACCCGGCCTGGCGTTCGGCCGTCTCGTCCGATGCGTTCACGCAGCACTTCCCCGACGAGGGCGCGCCCCCGAGCGAGCGCACGACCGTGCGCGTCCTGTACGACGACGACGCGATCTACATCGGCGTCGACTGCGAGCAAGTTCACGCGCCCGTCGTCAAGCGCCTCATGCGCCGCGACACGCAGCTGCCCTCCGACGGCGTGTGGCTCGACATCGACAGCCGCCGCGACGGCGTGACGGCGTTCCACTTCTCGGTGAACGCCGCCGGCGTGCTGGGCGACGCGATTCACTTCAACGACGTCGACTATTCGTCGGACTGGGACGCCGTGTGGGAGGGCCGCGCCGCCGACACGCCGCGTGGCTATTCGATCGAGATGCGCATCCCGCTTTATGTCCTGCGCTTCGACGAGCTGCCGGTTCAGGATTGGGGCTTCCAAGTCCGGCGCTTCGTCGAGGCGAGGCAGGAGACCGACGATTGGGCGTTCTTCCCGCGCAGCGCCGGCAGCTACGTGCCGCTCTTCGGACGCCTCGAGGGCCTCAGCGCCCTGCGCCCACGCCGCGCGCTGCAGCTACGTCCTTTCATTTTAGGGCGCTCTCGCTTTCGTTCGGCCGCCTCGAGCACCGACCTCGGGACGCTGACTCACGGCTTCGACGCGCGCGCCTCGGCGGGCCTCGACGCGAAGGCCGCCGTCACGAACGAGCTCACGCTCGATCTCGCTCTGAACCCCGACTTCGGCCAGGTCGAGGCCGACGCCGTCGTCTTGAACTTGTCGACCTTCGAGACTTTCTTCCCCGAAAAGCGCCCCTTCTTCCTCGAAGGCATCGACACCTTCACGACGACGCGCCAGCTCCTGTACACCAGGCGCATCGGCCACCAGCCGGCGACCCCGACGGTGGGCGCCGGTGAAACGCTCGTCGACCTCCCTGAGCCCTCGCCCATTTACGGAGCCGCCAAGCTCGTCGGCACGATCGGCGGCCGAACGACGCTGGGCCTCCTATCGGCCGTCACGGGCGAAAACGACGTCTTCGTGCGCGTCACGGACAGGCTGGGGCGGACGCTCGATGTGCGTCGCCACGCCGAACCGTCGACGGCCTACAACGTCCTCCGCCTGCGGCGCCTCGTGGCTGCCAACACCGAGGTGGGCGTGCTCGCGACGGCGACGAACCGCTTCGAGCCCCGCTACGCCCCCGGCCAGAATTGCGACGCCACGCTCGTCGCGCCCGCGGGCGACGGCCGCTGCACGAATGACGCCTACGCCGCCGCCGTCGACGGCCGCTGGCGCTCGGCCTCGGGCGACTACGCCGTGAGCGGACAGGCGCTCGCGACGGCGCTCGCGCACGGCGCCGCGCGCGCCCAGTCCGATGGCATCCCCGTTCGCCCCGGCGTCGTCGCGGGCGGCGGCTCGCTCACCGTCGAAAAGGGGGGCGGCGCACACTGGTTGTGGAGCGCGGCCGAGCAGCTCTCGGGTCGCCAGCTCGAGTACAACGACCTCGGCTACCTCGATCGCAAGAACGACACGGCGGGCACGTTCGCGGTGGTGTACCGGACGGTCGAGCCGTGGTGGCGGACGATCGAGACGAGGACGATGTTGCAGGCCTACGTGCGCCGCACGCTCGACGGCGTCGACCTCGCGAACCAGCTCATGCTCGCGACGTGGGCGATCCTCCCCAACTTTTGGTCGGTGTCGGCCGACGTCGTCGGGAAAGGCGCGACGCACGACGATCGCGAGATCGGCGACGGCACGGCGCTCGAGCGCGCGTCGCGCGTGGGCGGCGATCTCGCGATCGCGAGCGATCCGCGGCGACGCTTCTCGGGGTTTCTCGCGGGGCAGGCGTTCCGCTTGCCCAACGGACGCCACTACGAGGCCCGCGGCGATTTCACGCTGCGCGCGCTGCCGCAGCTCGAGCTCGACTTCGATCCCGCCGTGACCTACGACGAGGGCGAGCACCGCTACGTCGCGACGACGAGTCCGGGCGCGTACCTCTTCGGGACGCAGCAGGCGCGCAGCGTCGGCGGGACGCTTCACGCATCGTACGCCTTCCTGCCGGAGCTTTCGTTGCAGCTTTACACGCAGGCTTTCCTCGCGCGCGTGCACTACACGCGCTTCTTCGCGGGGCAGACCGTCGGCCCCCGCGCGAAGCTCGATCTGTCGGCGCTCGCGCCCGCGGAGGCGCCCGCGACGAACCCCGACACGCTCACGTCGACGTTGAACGTCAACGTCGTGCTGCGCTGGGAGTACCGCCTCGGGTCGACGTTGTTCCTCGTCTACACGCGCGCGCAGGCGCCCGCTCTGCTGCCCGCGGCGAGCGGCGCGACGAGCCTCGACATCGGGCCTGTCATCCACGGCCGCGCCGCGATCGACGTCATCATGCTCAAGCTCTCGTACTGGTGGGGCTAAAGCCCGTCCCCGGGCCGCGGTCCTGACATCCGTGTCCCGAACGCGTCGCGCGCGCTCGGGGCGCGCGACCGGGAAACAGCGGTCGGTACCTCTGGTCTCGTTCCTGCAATGCGAACGGAGCCTGATGCACGTCGCTTTGTGGCCACCGTCAGCGGCGGAGCGCGACCCGCGCGACGGCCGCCGCGCGCTGCGAGACGTCCAGCCGGCTCCGCCCCGAACGTGGGCGAAGCGTCTCTTCGGCCGCGTCGTCGATGCGTACTTCACCGCCGACCTGCGCAGCCTCGCGGCCGGGCGCATCGTTCTGGCGCTCGTGCTGCTGCTCGACCTCGGCAAGCGTTGGGTGGACCTCGGCGCTTGGTACACGAACGAGGGCCTCGTGCCCAACCACACGCTGCTCTGGCGTCCGTCGTATCCGCACGAGGTCTCGCTGTTCTACCTGGCGTCGAGCCCGTACGAGGCGGTGATCGGGTTCGTGCTGTGCGGGCTCGCGTACAGCGCCCTGCTGCTTGGCGTGCGCACGCGGCTCGCCCACGTCGCCAGCCTCGTCGCCGTGCTGAGCCTGCACGGACGTCTGCTCCTCTTCGACAACGGCGGCGACGTCGTGTTGGGCCTGCTGTGCTGGTGGACGGTGTTCCTGCCGACGGGGCGGCGCTGGTCCGTCGACGCGCTCTTGCGGGATCGCGCCGAGGCGCCGCCCCCGCGCGCCTGGGTGTCGGCGGCGGTCGCGGCGGTCTTCTTCCAGCTCGCGCTCATCTATTTTTTCAACGCCGTCCACAAGGGCGGCTCGACGTGGCGCGACGGCACCGCCGTGCACTACGTCCTGCAGCTCGATCGCCTCGTGACGCCGTTCGGAGTTTGGCTGCGCGACCGGCTCACGCCGGCGGGCTCGCGCGTGCTCACGTGGAGCGCGCTCGCGACCGAGTGGTCGCTGCCGTGGCTGCTGCTGTCGCCCATCGCCACGCGGCAGTGTCGTCGGCTCGCCGTCGGGCTCGTCGTGATGCTGCACTCCGGGTTCGGCCTGTGCATGAACCTCGGCGTCTTCGTGCCGGCGATGATCGCGTTCGCGCCCAACTTCATCCACGGCGACGACTGGGACGCGCTCGCGCGTTGGTGGCGGCGCAAGCCCGACCGCGCGCGCGCCACCGCGGGCTTCGCGGCGCGGGGGTCGGCGCTCGTCATCCGAATCTCCGGTTGGCTGTCGCCAGGCCGCTGGCGTCCCGTCACGAAGCCTGGCCCCGTCGTCGCGTGGCTGGCGCGCGGCTCCTCCGTCGCGCGCGAGGCCACGGTTGGCGCGCTGCTCTTCGTCGCGGGCAGCCAGCTGCTCGACGAGAACCCGGCCGCCCACCGGGTCATCGATCATCACAACGGCGCCGCCGTCTCGGCGGCCGTCATTTACCTGAACCTGTTCCAGGGCTGGTCGATGTTCGCGCCCGAGGCGTTCACGGGCGATCTGAACGTCGCCGTCGACGCCATCACGCGCGACGGCCGCCACGTCGATCCGTTCAATGAGGCCGCGAACCCGAAATATCCCGCGCCCGGCGCGACCATCCCACCGGCGATGGGCTGCAACTGGCTCTTTTATCAATACGCGGGGCGCATCGTGAATTGGCCGGTCTACAACCAGGCTTTTCAGGAATGGATCCTGCGCTATCCCGAGCGCACGGGGCGGCCCGAGGATCACCTCGTGTCGTTCAAGGTCTTCAAGGTCGAGGATGACAGCCCACCGCCCGGCGAGCACGCGCCCCGCAACGCGCGCGCGACGCTGATGTTCGACTACGCGGGGTCGTGAGAGGATCGTCGGATGCGAACGCTGGCGGGCCTCATGGGCGCGCGACGTCGCCGGCGCGGCTCGTCATCGAATGGGTGACGCGGCGGTTTGGTCGCGGCGCACACCGAAAGCGCCCCACGGCGTCGCGCCCGCCGCGCGCCGCTTGGTCATTGGGGCTGGCATCGCGGGTGCAATGAGTACGAGCAGACGGTTGATTCCACTGCCTGCTCACCACCCACTCCGGAGGATCCCATGATTCGCAACACGCTGTTCGGCCTTTCGCTTCTCGCCCTCACCGCTGGCTCGGCCGTCGCGGCCCCCGTGACGACGCATCACATCGCCAAGGTCCGCACGGTCGCCGAGGCGCCCGCGGGCGACATGGCGCCGGCGGCCGACAAAGCGGCGAAGCCCGAGAAGAAGGCGCACAAGGGCAAGAAGGGCGCCGCGAAAGAGGCCCCCAAGGCCGACGCGGGCAAGGTTGCCCCGACGCCGACCGAGAAGCCGGCCGAGACCAAGTAACTCGGCTCTCTCCGCCTGAACCCGAAGCCGGCGCGCCGAGAGGCGACGCCGGTTTCGCCTATTTGCCGACGGCTACTTCGCGGGTGCGATGGCGCCGCCACACGCGCCACGCCTTCCACGCCACGACGGCGAGCGCGAGCGCCCACGCGATCCAGATGAGCGACGTCCAGTGCATGAACGTGACGTGCCGGCTCGACGTCGGCGTCAGCAGCGTCGGCAGCGCATTGCGGTGGTCGAGCGACACGACGTCCATGAGGATCGCGACCGTGCCGTGCACGAGGAAGCCGGCGTAGATGCTGCGCGTGCGCATCGACAGCGACCCGAGCACGACACCGGCGACCATGGCGCCGCACGCCTCGAGGTACGGCTTGCCGAAGTGGATCATGCAGTAGGGCACGACCATCGACCAGATCGCGCCGACGCCGAACACGCGCGTCGCGCGGATCCACCAGCCGCGGAAGAAGATCTAGAGCGTGATGAACTGCGCGAGGTACAGCGCCTCCCACACGAGGAAGTCCAGCCACGAGCGGCCCGCCTGGTGGTAGAGCGGGTAGTACGTCGCGAAGTCGCCTTGCCGGCTCACGGCGAGCAGCAACGGCACCATGAAGACGACGCACAAGGCGTAGATCCACGCGTGCTCGCGAAAGCCGCGCGGGCGCAGGCCGAAGTCGAGCAGGCTGTCGCGCCGAAAGAACAGCGGCCATAGAAGTAGAGGCAGGACGTAGCCCGCGCAGCGCGTGAACGCCCACCACGTCCGCAGGTAGAGCTCGTCGTACAGGCCCGTGTCGATGAAGCCTCCGGGGTGCGCTTTCTCTCGCGCGACCAACCAGGGCCGGATGAGCTGGACGAACGTGTCGCCGCGGCCGTAGTACTCCTGCAGGATCAGCACGAACGCCCCGAGCGTGAGCGCGACGAGCGGCCGATAGTCGAGCTCGCCGCGCTCGTGGAGCTGCTGCCGATACTCGAAGGCCTCGTCGTCGAGGGCGCGCCAGGTCGTGCGGAAGAACGCCCAAACGAGGGGCGCGACGAGGATGAGCAGCGGGATCGGGACCGCCCATTTTATCTGCGGCTGTTCGAGCCACTGCATTGAAGGCGGCCGATACTATATCCTCCCGCCCGTGAGCGAGACCCCTTCAGACACGTCCAAGGTCGGCCGCTTCATCCAGACCTACTCGAGCTTCCTGTCGAGCTTCGTCATCGGGGTGGCCGGCCTCATCGCGACGTCGGTGTGGCAATACCGCCAATCGGAGACGGCGGCGGCATCCGCGCGCTCCGAGCAGGCCATCGCCAAGACGAAGGCCGACAACGATTGGCGCATCACGCGCGCCGACATCCTCTCGAAGAACCTCAACGTCTTGTCGACGCAGGGGCCACAGACGGCGGACCAGCGCTTCGGCGTCCTGCTGTCGCTGACGCGCGGGAGCATCATTGATCCCGAGCTCGCCGTTTCGTACGCGCTCGAGCTCGGCAAGGACAACGCGAGCTACATGCGCTCGGTCCTCCAGAGCACCGTCAGCAAGAACTACGAGCAGCTCTCGCAGGGCTTTAGGATGACGTGCATCCAGCGCTTCGGCGTCGAGAAGGCGGCTGAGATCTGCAAGGACGACGCGCTCGCGGACCGCTCCGACGCGATCGCGCAGGTCATCGAGGACGAGATGAACGCCACGAACGCGGCCGGCGCGCCCGACTCCGGGACGGCGTCGCCGGGGCCGCTGTCGCTCTTGGGCGACGAGCGGCAGGTCCAGGCCGCCCCCGGGCGTCTCGCCTGGATGTTCGAGCCGTTCCTGCAGGATCTCTACGAGCGGCGGCAGTGGAAGGAGATCTCGCACTTCGAGGCAAATTCGCCGGGCGCGCGGCTCGTCGCCGCGCTCGTGCTCGCGACGGCGCGCACGGGTGAGCTGCTCTCGCCCACCGAGGCCGCCTCGCTCGAGGCGTTCCACGCCGAGCGCCGCAGGTGGCTCGTGGGCTATGTCTTTGGGCCCACGTGCGATGCCGAGTGCCGCGGCAAGCTCGTCGACGCCATGTTGAGCTCGTTCGGTGAGGCGCAGGGCGACTACGACGAGCCGCTCACGCGGCTGCTCCACCAATCGCGCGCCGAGGCGGGCTCGACGCTCGGTCACCTTCACGCGCGCCTGTTGTGGTGCCAGATCGACGGCAGCGATCTCGCCGAGCTGCGCGATCGCGTGCTGGTGCCTGCGTTCATCCAGGCGCTCGCCGACGCGAAGGCCGACGGAACGATGGTCGAGGATCTCGCGGGCCTCGTCGCGCTCGTGCCCGAGCCGGACGTCCAAAAGGATGACGCGATTGATCTCGTGAAGTGGAAGGCGATGCTCACCGCCCTTTCGAAGGGCGGCGACAAGGTGCAAAAGACGTTCAACGTGCGGCGCGCCTCGGCCGCGCGCGAGCGCGTGAACCCGCCACCCATGATCAAGAGGGTGAACTTCTGCACCGCCGCGGCCGCGTCGCCCTTCCCCCGGCTCGATCAATGACGGCGGGCGCCGCTCGGGGGCGCACCGTCCTCGACATGAACGGCACCCAATGGCTGGTGCTGTTCGCGGCTTGGCTCGGCTGGGGCTTCGATGTCTTCGACGGGCTGCTGTTCAACTACGTCGCGCCGAACTGCGTGCCGACGCTGCTCCACCTCACGATCGGCTCGCCCGAGGCGAAGAAGGCGACGCTGCTGTGGGGCGGCGTGCTGACGTCGATCCTGCTGCTGGGGTGGGCCGCGGGCGGCATCCTCTTCGGCCAGATCGCCGATCGCATCGGGCGCACGCGCACGCTCATGCTGACGATGCTGCTCTACGCGCTGGGCACGGCGACGTGCGCGGCGGCGCCCAACATCTGGGTGCTCGTGCTCTGTCGCGTCGTCGCGAGCCTGGGCATCGGCGGCGAGTGGGCCGCGGGCGCGGCGATGGTCGCCGAGGTCGTGCCCGAAAAGCGCCGCGTCGAGGCCGGCGCGCTGCTCTATACCTCGGCGCCGTTCGGCCTCTTCCTGGCAACCTACGCAAACTTCCAGATCGCGGGCGTCTTCTTCAAGGGCGCGCCCGAGACGTCGTGGCGCTACGTGTTCCTCTGCGGCCTCATCCCCGCCGCCGTCGCGTTCGTCGTGCGCATCTTCGTCAAGGAGCCGGAGCGCTGGCAGCACGCGGCGGCGTCAGCGGTGCCGCCGCGGCTGCGCGATCTCTTCACGCCGGAGACGCGCGCGTTCACGTACAGCGGCCTGGCGATGGCGATCGTCGCGCTCATCGCCTGGTGGGGCATCAACGCGTTCATCCCGACGGTGTCGACGGGCCTCGCGCAGGCGACGGCGAAGGTTCAGAGCCTCGATCGCGCGGCGACGCTCGCGCTCGTCGAAGGCTGGAAGGCGCGGACGACGAACATCTTCAACCTGGGCGGGCTCATCGGCACGCTGTTGACGATCCCGGCGGCGAAGCTCATGGGCCGCCGCAAGATGTTCGCGCTCTATTACTTCTTTTCGGCCATCGCGATCTTCGCCACGTTCGGCCTCGACCTGCCGCCGCAGACGCGCCTGTCGATGTACTTCTTCGTTGGCGTCACGGTCTTCGGCGTGTTTGGCAGCTTCACCTACTATCTGCCGGAGCTCTTCCCGACGCGCCTGCGCGCGACGGGCGCGGGCTTCTGTTACAACGCTGGCCGCGTCATCGCCGCGGGCGGACCGTTCCTCGTCGGCGCGATCGCCTCGCGCGGCGCCGACGCGCTCGGCAGCGCGATGCAGGTGCTCTTCTGGATCGGCGTCATCCCCGCGCTCGGCGCGGTCGCCTCGTTCTGGATCGTCGAGACGCGGCACCGCGAGCTCGCGTAGGTCCCAAAACGCTCTTCGCAGGATGCGTGAGGCCGCGTCCGGGCCCGCGGTGGAGGTTCACGTCTACACGAAGCGCCCGCAGCGCTTCGGCAAGCAGGATAAAAAAAAGGGAGGGTCGCGAGACCCTCCCTTTTTTGCGTGCGCTCCGTCGAGGTCGCTCCGCGGAGCGCAGTCGCTACGCGTCCTTCTGAACCATGTACTTGAGCAGGTCGACGCAGCGGTTGCTGTAGCCCCACTCGTTGTCGTACCAGCTGATGAGCTTGAAGAAGTTCGAGTTGAGCTCGATCGAGCTGCCCGCGTCGTAGACGCTCGACATCTTCTCGTGGATGAAGTCGCTCGAGACGACCTCGTCCTCGGTGTAGCCGAGGATGCCCTTGAGGTACGTCTCGCTCGCCTTCTTGAGCGCGGCGTTGATCTCCTTGAGGCTCGTCGCCTTCTCGGTCTTGAACGTCAGGTCGACGACCGACACCGTCGGCGTCGGCACGCGGAACGCCATGCCCGAGATCTTGCCCTTGACCTGCGGCAGCACGAGCGCGACCGCCTTCGCGGCGCCCGTCGTCGAAGGGATGATGTTGATGGCCGCCGAGCGCCCGCCTTTCCAATCCTTGCGCGACGGACCGTCGACGGTCTTCTGCGTCGCCGTGTAGCTGTGGACCGTCGTCATGAGGCCCTCGGTCAGGCCGAAGCCCTCCTTGAGGACGGCGTGGACGAGCGGCGCGAGGCAGTTCGTCGTGCACGACGCGTTCGACACGATGTTGTGCTTGGCGCCGTCGTAGCTCTCATGATTGACGCCCATGACGATCGTGATGTCCTCGCCCTTGGCGGGGGCCGAGATGATGACCTTCTTTGCGCCCGCCTTGATGTGGCCCTTGGCCTTCTCGGCCTCGGTGAACAGGCCCGTCGACTCGATGACGTAGTCGACGTTGAGCTTCTTCCACGGCAGGTCCGCCGGGGACTTCGCGCTGACGACGAGGATCTCCTTGCCGTCGACGACGATGACGTCGTCCGCCTCCTTGTCGGCGCCCGACTTCTTCGAAGAAACCGTGCCCTCGAAGCGACCCTGGATCGAGTCGTACTTCAGCAGGTAGGCGAGGTTGTCCGCGGGGACGATGTCACCAACGGCGACGACCTCCACGTCCTTGCCGAAGAGGCCCTGCGTGTACAGAGCGCGAAACACGAGGCGTCCGATGCGACCGAAACCGTTGATGGCGATGCGCGTGCTCATTGCTTCATTTCTCCCTTGGGGGCCTGTCCTTGTATCCGAGCCGGACACTATATGACGTGGCCCCTCGGTCCTAGCAAGACCCTGGTTAGACCCTGGGGGAATCGAGGCGGTTTTAGCCTAATTCCACCGTGATGCGACGCGAGGTGGGGGTCATCACGCGGGTCGCGGACGCCTCGACCTCAGTGTGGAGGGGCCGTAGCTCGCTCTTCAGCGCGACGGCCGACGCAACAACAAGAGCGTCGCGCCGTCGCCGCCCTGGGCGGGGCGCGCCGACGCGAACGCGAGCACGGCGCCCGCGGCGGTCGGCGCCGCCGCGAGCCAGCGCCACACGAGCGGCTTCAACACGGGCCGCGCTTCGTCGGAGTGCGCGCCGCGTCCGTGGATCACGAGCGCGGCGCGACGTCCGTCGGCGCGTGCGCCCGCGACGAAGCGCTCGAGCGCGGCGAGCGCGCGCTCGCGTGGCAGACCATGCAGATCGAGCTGCGCCTCGACGGCGGTGTCGCCGCGCTTGAGCGCGCGAAACGCGCGCGCGTCGACGCCGCTGGCGCGGCCTTCAATCGCTTCGCCGCGCGTCTCGATCCGAAAGACGCTCGCGCTCGCGATCGTATCGAGGGGGACGTCGACATCGACGGGCGTCGGCGCGCTCTCACGAGGTGCGCGCGGCGCCGGGCCTCGCGCCGTTGCGGGCGGCAGCGCGTGTTTTCGGCGCGCTTCGGCGGGCAGGGGGCGTGCGCCGCGCATCGCCTCTTCGAAGGCGCGCGCGTCGTCTTCGCGCGCGCGCTTCGTCACAGCTTGCGGAAGGCCTGCACGAGCTGGTTGATCGTCTTGCCGTTGGGATCGCGCTGCTCGCGGTCGACGATTGAAAGTAGCGTGCGCTTCGAACGCACCGTGACGCCCGTGTGCACGCCGTTGCGCTCGTGCTCGTCCTTGAGCTGCTGTTGACCGCGATCGAGCGCGCCGTCGTCGGCGTACTCGCACACGAGCGCTTCCACGCCACCGACGGTGCCGCGCTCGCAGTACGTCGCGACATAAGGAGGCGGATTCAGCGCCGCGAACGCTTGCGGCGCGAGCCCCGCTCCCCGCCACGCATCGAGCACGGCGATGGTTTGCGGCGTCCCGGACGCGTGCGCCGCGGTCGACGACGATGCGCCATCGCCGGCCTTGTTCTTGCCGCAGGCCGCGAGCGACAACGCCGACAGCGAGACCATCGTCAGTGCGAGAGCCCGCGTCATCTTGGTGGCGGTCATCGCTTCCAGCCGCTCCCGTGTTGCGCCTTCGTGCCCGCCGGCGCGCGCCAACCGCCGCCGTGGCTCGCGGGCGGCGCGCCGCGCCAGGCGCCGCCGTTCGAC
>JBBQJG010000175.1:0-12222 GCA_038325725.1 Polyangia bacterium
GAGCCCGCGGCCTTGCTGCCGACGCTCGAGGCGTTGCTGACGATTCCTCCCGGCGCGCGCGTCGGCCACGTCGCGCAGGCCGTCGAGCCCGAGCTCCCGAACCGCGCCGTCGCCGCCATTCCCGACGAGCCCGACGCGCGCGCGCCGAACTCGAACGGCGAACGCCTCGAGATCTCCGTGGGCGGCACCGTCGGGGCGCGCCTCTCGGGTCCGCGGGCGTTCGTGTTCGCGTCGCCGAGCGGTTTCTTCGAGGTCGCGATGGGCGGGTGGGCGGTCGCGCTCGGCATGCGTTGGGATGAGCTGCTCGTCGCCGAGGACGTCGCCGCTCCGGGCTTCGAGATGGACGCGCTCTCGGTGTCCGTCTCGGTGTCCCGTCGCTGGCCGCTGTCGTTCGGTCGCTTCGACCTCGGATTCGCGCCGCGGCTCATCGCCGAGTCACAGGCCTACCGCCCGCCCACGGGCGAGCGCGGCGGAACGACCACGGACATTCGGCCCGCGGTCGTCGCGCGGTTAGAGGTGGGGCAAAAGACGCGGTTCCTCGTCGATCTCGACGCCGACCTCTCGCCGAGCCGGCTCCGTCGCGACCTCAGGATCGAGCCCGAGCTGCCGCGCCTGCAGGCGTGGAGCGTCGGGCTCGCGGTCGGCGCCGCGTGGGGGGGGCCATGAGCGCGCCGCGGCCCTCGACGACGCCGCTGGGGCGCGCCGACGCGGACGCGCTTCGTCGCGTCTCGCGGGGCGAGACCGCGGCGCTCGGCGAGGTCTACGATCGCTACGCGGAGTCGCTGCTGGAGTTCGCCGCGCGCGCTGTCGGGCGCGCCGAGGCCGAGGACGTCGTCCATTCGGTGTTCCTGCGCGTGACGAAGCTGGCCCGCACGTTCGACACGACCGCCGCTTCGGCGCGCCCGTGGTTGTTCGGCATCGCGACGCGCGTGCTGCAAGAACGCCGGCGCTCCGTCGCGCGGACGTTTCGCGCGCTGTTTCGCCTGCGCTCGTCGCAGGGCCCGGCGTCGACGCCGCTCCTCGATCAGCGGCGCGACATCGCGCGCGGTCTCGAGCGGCTCACGGAGAGCAAGCGCGTCGTGTTGTTGCTCGCCGAGGTCGAAGGGTTCTCGGGCGACGAGATCGCCGCCATGCTGGGGATCCCCATCGGCACCGTGTGGACGCGCCTTTATCACGCGCGGCGCGAGCTGCGGCGTTACTACGAAGGGGAGGGCGCGTGAAGGCCGCACCCTGCGAGCGCTGGCGAGACGTCTCGCCGACGGGAGCGCCGGACCGCTCGCACCTCGCGACGTGCGCGAGCTGCGCGGGGCGCGCCCCTCTGTCCCGGGCGGAGAGCGCGCGCGTGCGCGGCGAGCCGCGCTTCGATCAGCTCACGCTTCGTCTCACGCTTCGTCGCGTGCGCCAGCGGATCCTCGACGATGCACGGGGCCCGCGCGTCGAACGTCGCCGCCGCGCGTCCCTCGCTGTGAGCTTCGTCGGGCGCCTCGTGGCCGTCGCGGTGATCTGCGGGTGGCCCGCGACGCGCTTCAAGCCCGCCGCGCGCTCCGTCGTGACAATCGAAGGCGCGGGCGCGCAATGGTCGAGGCTCGTCGACGGAGACGTCGAGGTGCTCGACTTCCGCCGGGGCGCGTTCGCCGTGAACGTTCAGAACCACGAGACGGGTCGGAGCTTCGTGAGGGTGCCCGACGGCGAGATTCGCGACCTCGGCACGATCTTTCGGGTCGTCGTCGACGGCACCCGCACCGAGGAGGTCTCGGTCACCGAAGGCAGGGTCGCGATCTCCGTGCGCGACGTGCCGCCCGTCTTGCTCGTCGCGGGCGACGTTTGGCGGCGCGCCCCGCAAGAGAGCACGCCGTCGCCGGCCGCGGTACACCTGCCACGCGACGCGGGTGAGCGGTCGGCGCGTGCGCCGGCCGCGCGCGCCGCGAACGGCCTCGGCGCCGAGGACGCCGCGTACCTGCACGTGCTCGAGCTCGTGCGGGCCGAGCGCCAGGCCGACGCCCGCAAGGAAGCGCGGCACTATCTCCATCGTTTTCCGAACGGGTTCCGCAGCGACGAGATGGAACAGGTCGCCCGCGGGGACGGCGGCACCCTTTAGCGGGGCGTCGTGCGTTCTGACGCGGTCCGTTGCGCCGCAAGGCCCCTATCCAAAAGGGGTGCTCGAAGGGCATCCTTGACGGGCGGTGGGAGAACGGAAGCCTCGGGCGGTCAGCGCCGACGTCTATACCGCTTTAGCTTCTCACGAGCCTCAGGAGAACGATCGCATGAGCCCGCGGATCATTGTCGCGCTTTCGCTTGGTGTCTTTTTCGTTGGCTGTGGGGGCCCCGAGTCGATCAAGGGCCTCTCCGGCAACCATGGCGGAGCGGGAAACACCGGCGTCGCTGGCACCACGCTCGGCAATCCGATGGCGGGCATGACCGGCGCGGCCGGCATGGACCTCGCGGGAATGACCGGCGCCGCGGGCTCGATCGGCATCGCCGGTGATACGGGCGCCGCGGGCACGACGGGCGTGGCGGGAACCACCGGTGCCGCGGGCACGACGGGCGTCGCGGGCGCGACAGGCGCTGCCGGGACGGGCGCCGCGGGCACGACGGGCGCTGCGGGCGCGGGCATCGCAGGGACGACCGGCGCGGCAGGGACCACCGGTGCCGCGGGGACCGGTGCTGCGGGCACGGGCGTCGCGGGCAAGACGGGCACCGCGGGGACGACGGGCACCGCGGGGACGGGCGCCGCTGGGTCAGGCGCCGCGGGCACGGGCGCCGCCGGGACGGGCGCGGCGGGCTCGGGCGCCGCGGGCGCGTCGGGTCCGGTGGTCAAGATCAACGCCGGCACTACGATGGCCGTCGCACCGTTCGTCGCCGACATCGACTTCACGGGCGGCGCCCTCAACGCCGCCGGGACCAGCGCGATCGATCGCGCTGGCATTACGAACCCGGCGCCCGAGGCCGTCTACCAGACGGGCCGCGTGGGTCCGGGGTCGCCGGCGTTCACGTACACGTTTCCGGGCTACACGGCCGACAGCATGCACACCGTTCGTCTGCACTTCGCCGAGACGTACTGGCCACGCGCGGCCGAGGCGGGCGCGGGTCAGCGCATCTGCAACATCTCCATCAACGGCGCCATGGTGCTCGCGAACTACGACATCTTCGCGAAGGCCACCGCCAAGAACAAAGCCGTCGTCGAGCAGTTTCCGACGGCGGCGAATGGCGCCGGCGCCTACGTCATTCAGTTCACGACCGTGAAGGACCAGTGCCTCGTGTCGGGGCTCGAGGTCCAGTAGCGGTCAGTTGCCCGCGTCGTAGTTCAGGTTCGGGCCCAGCCAGCGTTCGACGACCGGCACCGTCATGTTCTTGCGCGCGGCGTAGTCCGCGACCTGATCGCGATCGATCTTGCCGAGGGTGAAGTAGCGCGACTCGGGGTGCGCGAAGTACAGGCCGCTCACGCTCGAGCCGGGCCACATCGCGAACGACTCGGTCAGCAACATGCCCGTGTTTTTCTCGACGTCGAGCAGCTTCCACAGCGTGCCCTTCTCCGTGTGGTCCGGGCAGGCGGGGTAGCCGGCCGCGGGGCGGATGCCCCGGTACTTCTCGGCGATGAGCTGGTCCTTCGTGAGGTCCTCGGTGTGGCCGTAGCCCCACTCGTCTCGCACGCGCTGGTGCAGGTACTCGGCGAACGCCTCGGCGAGGCGATCCGCGAGCGCCTCGGCCATGATCGCGTTGTAGTCGTCGTGCTGCGCGCGGAACTTGTCGCACAGCTCTTTGAGGCCGATGCCCGTCGTCACGGCGAACGCGCCGAGGTGGTCGCGCAGTCCGGTGGTGGGCGGCGCCACGAAGTCACTCAGCGAGCGCGTCGGCTCGCCGTCGGTCTTGGCGGTCTGCTGACGCAGGAAGTGGAACCGATCGAGCACGGTGCCGCGTCCGGCGTCGGTGAAGAGCTCGACGTCGTCACCGACGGCCGCGGCCGGGAAGAGGCCGTACACGCCGCGCGCCGTGAGCAGCTTGTCGCGCACGATGACGTCGAGCAGGGCGTTGCCCTCGGCGAAGATCATGCGCGCCTGCTCGCCGTACTTCTCGTGCTCGAGGATGCGCGGGTAGACGCCCTTGAGCTCCCACGTGTGGAAGAACGGCGTCCAGTCGATGTACTCGCGCAACGTCGCGAGCGACACGTCGGACAGCACGCGCACGCCCGTGAAGGTCGGTGCGGGCACGTCCTGGGCGCGCCAGGTGATGGGTGTGCGGCCCGCGCGCGCGACGGGCAGGGAGACGAGCTTGTGACGGGGCGTGCCGTGGAGCTTGCGCAGGTCCTCGTACTCGGCGCGGTGCTTCGCGACGAAGGCCGCCTTGGCCTCGGCGGACGCGAGCAGCGTCGTCGTCACGGGCACGGCGCGGCTCGCGTCGAGCACGTGCACGACCGGCTCGCTGTAGTGCGGGGCGATCTTGACGGCCGTGTGCGCGCGGCTCGTCGTCGCGCCACCGACGAGAAGCGGCAGCTTGAACCCCTGGCGCTCCATCTCGCGCGCGACGTGCGCCATCTCGTCGAGCGACGGCGTGATGAGCCCCGACAGGCCGATGAGGTCGGCCTTCTCGGCCTTGGCGCGCTCGAGGATCTTCTCGCACGGCACCATGACGCCCATGTCGATGACCTGGTAGTTGTTGCAGGCGAGCACGACGCCCACGATGTTCTTGCCGATGTCGTGGACGTCGCCCTTGACCGTCGCGAGGACGATCTTTCCCTGCGTCTTGACCTCGCGTCCCGCGGCGGCGTTGGCGGCCTTCTCGGCCTCCATGAACGGCATGAGGTAGGCCACGGCCTTCTTCATCACGCGCGCCGACTTCACGACCTGCGGCAGGAACATCTTACCGGCGCCGAACAGATCGCCGACGACGCCCATGCCATCCATGAGCGGACCCTCGATGACCGACAGCGGACGCTCGAGCTTGGCGCGCGCCTCTTCGGTGTCGGCGTCGATGTACGTGTCGATGCCTTTGACGAGCGCGTGCGACAGGCGCGCCTCGACGGTGCCGCTGCGCCACTCTTCTTCCTTCTGGAGGGCCTTCTTCTCGGCGCCGCTCGCGCCCTCCGCCTTGAGGCGCTCGCCGAAGTCGACGAGCCGCTCGGTCGCGTCGGGGCGGCGGTTGAGCAGCACGTCCTCGACGAGCACCTTGAGCTCGGGCTCGATCTCCTCGTAGACCTCGAGCATGCCGGCGTTGACGATGCCCATGTCCATGCCGGCCGCGATCGCGTGGAAGAGGAACGCCGAGTGCATCGCCTCGCGGACCTTGTTGTTTCCGCGAAAACTGAAAGAAATGTTCGAGACGCCGCCCGACACCTTGGCGTGCGGCAGGTTGGCCTTGATCCAGCGCGTCGCATTGATGAAGTCGAGCGCGTAGTTGTTGTGCTCCTCCATGCCCGTCGCGACGGTGAGGATGTTCGGATCGAAGATGATGTCCTCGGGCGCGAAGCCCTCTTGCACGAGGATGTTGTAGGCGCGCGTGCAGATGCGGATCTTGTCCTCGTAGGTCGCGGCCTGGCCTTGCTCGTCGAAGGCCATGACGACGACGGCGGCGCCGTACTGCAGGACAATGCGCGCGTTCTGGCGAAATTTGTCTTCGCCTTCCTTCAGCGAGATCGAGTTCACGATGCCCTTGCCCTGCAGGCACTTGAGCCCGGCCTCGATGACCTCCCACTTCGAAGAGTCGACCATGAAGGGGACCTTGGCCACTTCGGGCTCGCTCGCGAGCAGCGACAAGAAGCGGTGCATGGCCGAGACGCCGTCGATCATTCCTTCGTCCATGCAGATGTCGATGACGTTGGCGCCGTTCTCGACCTGCTGGCGCGCGACGCTGACGGCTTCTTCGTATTTTCCTTCCTTGATGAGCTTCGCGAACTTCGGTGAGCCGGCGACGTTCGTGCGCTCGCCGATCATGAGGTAAACGCCGATTTGCTGCGTGAAGGGCTGCGAGCCCGAGAGACGAAGCGGGCGGGGCGCCGCCGGCTCGATGGCGGCGGGAACCGAAACGCTCACGCCGGCGTGCGGCGCGGGCACGTCGCGCGGCGGTGCGTCGGCGAGCGCGCGCGCGATCGCGCCGATGTGCTCGGGCGTGTTGCCGCAGCAGCCGCCCGCGATGTTGATGAGGCCGCCCTGCGCGAACTGGCTCAGGTAGCGCGCCATGTCGGCGGGCTCGAGATCGAAGCCCGTCGGCGACAGCGGGTTCGGCAGGCCCGCGTTCGGGTAGGCCGAGATCGCGGCGGAAGACTTCAGGGCCAGCTCCGCCAAAAACGGATACATGAGGTCCGGCCCCAGCGAGCAGTTGAGTCCCACCGAGATCGGTTTGACGTGCGCGACGGCGTTCCAGTACGCCTCGATCGTCTGCGCCGAGATCATCGTCTCGCCGCCGCGGCCCACGGCCGCCGAAATCATGATCGGCAGCTCTTTCTTGTCCTGGGCGAAGACCTCTTGGATCGCGACCAGCGCCGCCTTGGCGTTCAGCGAATCGAAGATCGTCTCGACGAGCAGCAGGTCGCTGCCGCCGGCGATCAACGCGCGGACCTGGCGCACGTAGGCCGCCTTGACCTGATCGAAGGTCACGACGCGGAAGCCGGCGTCCTCGGCGTCGGGCGAGTTCGACAGCGACACCGTGAGCGGCCCGATGGCGCCGGCGACGAAGCGCGGCTTCCCGTCGGCGTTCGCGACGCGGTCGGCCCACTGCCGACACTGCCGCGCCGACTGCTCGTTGATCTCCCAGGCGAGCCCATCGAGGAACGGATCCTCGATGATCTTCTGATAGAAGTCGGGGTCCTTGCGGCCGCCGTGCTCGCGCGGATCGTCGACGAAGAACTCGCTCTGGGTGATGCTCGTCGCGCCGAAGGTGTTCGTCTCGATGATGTCGGCGCCGGCCTCGAGGAAGCGGCGGTGGATGTCGCAGATCATCTTCGGCTGCGTCAGCGAGAAGATGTCGCCGTTGTTGAGCAGATCCTTCTTCGAGTCCTTGAACCGCTCGGCGCGGATGTCCGCCTCCGTCATTCCGTAGGTGCGGATCGTGGTGCCCATGGCGCCGTCGATGATGGCGATGCGCTTGGCGAGTACGTCTTGGAGTGGGTGTTTCATTGCGGCTGCGGCCTTGTGGGTTGCTTCGTGGGTTTCTTGTCGGCGAGGGCCAGGACCACTTCGAGGTGAGGCTTCTTCATCTCACGGCAGGCGACCTCTGCGGTGACGACTTTGAGGCCCGCGCGCGAAAGGAGGCCGCGAACGGCGAGGGGAGAAAAGCCCGGGTGGCGCTCGCCGTAGCGGGCCGTGACCTCGAGGTGGCGGTGCTTGTTGAGGCAGAGCAGCACGAGCCGCCCTCCGGGGCGCAGCACGCGCGCGCACTCGGCGAGGACGCGCGCGGGGCGCTCGGCGTAGGTGAGCGTGTGGAACACGAGCACGGCGTCGAACGACGCGCTCGGCAAGGGGAGGTCGTGCAGATCCGCGACCTGGGCGCGCGCGTGGGCGTGGGGCGCGAGACGTTCGCGCGCGGCCTCGATCATGCGCGGGTTCGTGTCGACGCAGGTCAACGACCGACAGTACGGGGCGAGGGAACTCGCCGCTGCGCCGTCGCCCGAGCCGGCGTCGAGCACGTCGCCTAGGTTCAGCAGGCCCGCGAGGCCCACGGCGAGCGACTGCCACGTGCGCCCCGGAGAGTAGTCGCGCTCGAGCTCGGCGCCGAGCGCCGCCTCGGGGAGCCCGCCGCGGCGCTCGGCGTCGAGCTCGGCGAGCCGCCGCCGGTCGCCGTCGAGGGTCGGGTCGGACGAGCCCGCGGCGTCGTCGAGGATGGCGCGCCCCGAGCTCGGCAGCCCGTCGGTCACGAGCCCGTAGAAGGACTGCGCGCCTTGTCGGCGGTCGCGCACGAAGCCGGCCTCGCGCAGGCGCCCGAGGTGCGTCGAGACGCGAGACTGCGCGACGCCGAGGACCCGCACGAGATCGTTCACGCACAGCTCGCGCTGCCGCAGCAGCACGCACAGGCGGATGCGCGTCTCGTCGCCGAGGACGTTCAGCGTGTCGATGTGCTGCGCGAGGTTCATATCCTGATATCGAGATGTAAGGATAGTCGGCCGGTCAGCCGCCTGTCAAGGCGACCTGCCGTGCCGCCACGACTCAGAATCTTGAGGTTCCGCCGGGCGCGGCCGCGCCACGGCGTGGGTCTTCGGCGGGCTTCACGCTGGCGTACCTCTTGCTCAAGGCCACGCCCATGTCCTCATCCACCATCGTCCGCTCCTTGGGAATCGCCTTCGTCTTCAGCCTCGCCGCGTGCGGCAGCGTGGCGCTCACCAGCAACGACGGCGGGGCAGACGCCGCCGCCGGCTCGGGCGGCGACAGCGGTGGCGGTGGCGGCGGGACGACGGGCAGCGCGGGGACGACGGGCAGCGCCGGGACGACGGGCAGCGCCGGGACGACCGCGACGGGCGGCAACGGCGGGCACGCGGGCGCCGGCGGCAACGGTGGATCGACGGGCGGTTGCATTTGCCCCGCGATCTACCAGCCCACCTGCGGCACCGACGGCAAGACCTACGGCAACACCTGCGAGGCCAACTGCGCCGGCGTCATGGTCGCGCATGTCGGCGTGTGCAGCGACGCCGGCGTCTCGGACACGATCACGTTCGAGCTCACGGTGCCGACGAACAAATCGTTCTGCGAGCAGTCCGTGGCGTGCTCGGGGGCTCCGCCGCACATCACGATCCTTGCGAACGGTCAGCCCGTCGACCTCTCGGTGGCTCCCTGCTCGACGCCTTGCTCGGGCACCTGTTCACCGCCGCCTTGCCCCTTGGCCGCCGCCCTCTGCGCCGCCCCGTACGGCCGCGCCGTCACGGACGTCAAGCAGACGTGGGACGGGACGACCTATTCGATGTCGAAGTGCGGACAGGGCACGACTTGCTACAACTCGTCCCGCGCCCCCGCGGGAAAGTACGTCGCGCGCATGTGCGCGACGCCGGGCACGCTCAGCATGAACGACGGCGGCTTCGGCTCGACTTGCACGGCGAGCGGTCCCGCCCAGTGCATCGACGTTCCGTTCGAGTATCCCGGACCGTCGACCGTCGTCGGCCATCTTCCTTGAGGGGAGTGGCGTCGGGAGGTTGCGATCGAGCATTCCTGCTCGTAACTTCCCCCGCCATGGAAACTCACCGATTCGTCCGAGCCCTCGCGTCTTCCACGCTTTTCACGCTCTTGCTCGCTTCGGCGCCCGCGCGCGCCGATCTCGAGCTGCCGCGTCCCAGCCCCACGGCGAAGATCACCCAGCAGGTCGGCCTCACCGACGTCACCGTCGAGTACAGCTGTCCCGGCGTCAAAAGCCGCAAGATTTGGGACGGCCTCGTGCCCTACGACAAGATGTGGCGCACGGGCGCCAACACGGCGACGAAGATTACGTTCTCGAAGGACGTGACGTTCGCCGACAAGCCCGTGCCGGCCGGCACGTACGCGCTCTTCACGATCCCGACGAAGGGCGCGTGGACGGTCATCCTCAACAAGAAGCCGGACCAGCCCGGCACGGCCACCGACTACAAGGCGGACCTCGATCTCCTGCGCGTCCAGATCAAGCCCGGCGTCGCGCCGTTCCGCGAGCGCCTCGCCTTCATCTTTTCGAACATGACGGACGACAAGGCGTCGCTCGATCTCGAGTGGGACAAGCTGCGCTTGTCGATCCCGATCGGCGCCGCGACGGCGCAGCAGGCGCTCGCGAACGTGACGAACGCCGTCGACAACGGCTGGCGCGTCTATGCGAACTCGGCGCGCTACATGCTCGAGACGAAGAAGGACTACGACACGGGCCTCAAGTACGTCGACACGTCGCTCGGTTTGAAAGAGGACTGGTTCAACCTCTGGATCAAGGCGCAGCTGCTGGCCGCCAAGGGCGACTACAAGAACGCCGTCGCGACGGGTGAGAAGGCGCAGACGCTCGGCGAGAAGAACGTCGCGGGCTTCTTCCTCGCGGCCGACGTCAAGAAGGGCCTGGGCGACTGGAAGAAGAAGGTCAAGTAGCGCGGCGGGGCGCGCCGAGCACGCGCCCGTAGATCGCCTCGTAGCGCTGGACGGCCGGCGCGACGCGGAAGTCGGTCTCGGCGCGCGCCCGCGCGGCGCCGCCGAGGCGGGCGCGCAGCGCCGGATCGTCGAGCATGCGGAGGACCGACGACGCCATGGCGTCGCAGTCGCCGACGGTGTGGAGGAAACCGACCTCGCCGTCGCGCACGACCTCGGGCACGCCACCCACGCGCGAGGCGACGACGGGCACGCCGCAGGAAAGCGCCTCGAGCGCGGCGAGGCCGAAGCTCTCGGTCTCGCTGGGGAGCAGGAAGACGGCGGCGTCGGCGAGCGCGCGCGGCAGGTCGTCGCGCTCGCCGAGGAAGTCGACGTCGGCCGTGACGCCCAGCTGGCGCGCGAGCGCCTCGACGGCCGCGCGATCGGGGCCGTCGCCAACGAGGCGCAGGCGCGCGGGGCGCGCGGCGCGCACGCGCGCGAACACGCGCACCACGTCGGCGACGCGCTTGAGCGGCCGGAAGTTCGAGACGTGGACGACCACGGGCGGCGTCGCCAGCGTTGCGGTGCCCGGCGCGAACCGCTCCGTGTCGACGAAGTTCGGGACGAGGTCGATCGGGAAGGCCGCCGGCAGGCCGAGGTTCTCGCGCGTCGTCGCAGCGAGCCAGGCCGACGGGACGGTCACGGCGTCGCTGCTCGCGACGGCGAAGCGCGTGAGCGGCAGGAACGTCGGGTCGATGCCGACGAGCGTCGTGTCGGTGCCGTGCAACGTCGTCACGACGCGCGGCGCGGACGCGGGACGCTCGGCCGTCAGGACCTGGCGCGCGAGCTCGGCGCTCACGGCGTGAGGGAGCGCGTAGTGGGCGTGCAGGACGTCGAGGCCCTCGCCGCGCGCGACGTCGATGATCTTCGAGGCGAGGGCGAGCGTGTAGAGATCGTGCCCGAGTTGCGGGTAAGCGGGCGCCTCGACGGCGTGGAAGGTGACGCCGTCTTGGCCGCGAACGAGGCGGCCCGGGGGGGCGTCGCTAAAGACGTGGACGCGGTGACCGCGGCGCGCGAGCGAGGTCGCGATCTCGGCGGCGACGACGCCGCTGCCGCCGAAGGTCGAGAAGCAGGCGATGCCGACGGAAAGAACAGGGAGGGGCGAAGTCATGTCGACAGCTCCTGCGCCGCCGTCGGGAACGGCTCGGCCGCGAGGCGCTCGAAGACGAGGCGCTTGAGCGTGGCCGCGCCGACGCGCGCCGCGAGCGTCGGCCACCCGAAGAAGCGCTCCTGCGGCACGCCGCCCGGGAGGAGCGCGCGGTGAACCTTGTCGAGGCGCGACGAGACGACGCCGTCGCGCTCGTGCCGCTCGCGCGCGTAACGGGTGACGAACTTTTCGAGGGCGTGCGCGACGCTCGCGCGGGTGCGGGCCGCGGCCCGCGCGAGGTCCGCGTTCGCTTCGAGCGCGGCGCGGGTGACCTCGGCCACCGCGGGCGCGATCTGCTCGGCGACTTGCCGTCGCAGCGCCGCCGGGTCGGGGCCCGCCGCGGTCGTCCCCGTCGCGAGGCGCGGCAGCAACTCGGCGCGCGGGCGGACGGCGGCGTTGGCCGTGAGGCCGAGCTGCCCGAGCCGTCGGCGCGTCGGAGCGTCGACGAAGGCGAACCGCGCGCGCGGAATCACGAGCGGCTGCGGCAGGCCGAAGTGATCGTACAGCGGCCCGAGTTGCGCGAAGTAGCTGAGCTCGGCGGGGCCGCCCACGTAGGCCGCCGTCGGCAGGAGCGTGTCTTGAACGATCGGGCGCAGCAGCGCCGACGTAGAGAAGCGCAGCGGGTCGCGCTCGAGCGCGGCGCGCACGTCGGCCTCGGCGAGGTGTTCGTCGGAGCCCGAGAGGCTCCAGCGCGCGCCGGTGCGCACGCGAAAGCGCGGCCCGACGGCGTCTCGCGCGTGAAAGAACAGCAGCGAGCACCCGTCGCGGATCGGGATCTGCTCGTCGAGGCCGGCGTCGGCGAGCGCCGCGCTTCGGCCGGCGAGGCTCTTCTCGATCGCGGCGGCGTCGTCGAGCGCGCGGCGGTAGACAGGCGCGGCCAGGGCCGAGATACGAGGGTCGCGCGGGTCGAAGAGGATCAAGCCTTCGTCGGCGAAGATCGTCGCGAGGACGCCCGCGAACGCTTCGGCGAGCGAGCGCCCCGGAACGTAGTGGGCCCGCAGCAGCGCGACGACCTCCTCGGCC
>JBBQJG010000176.1:0-12198 GCA_038325725.1 Polyangia bacterium
CGGCTCGACGACGCCCGTGATCGGCTCGCTGAAGTTCACGCGCAAGACGCTGCACACGTTCAATTACGCCGAGGGCATCGGCACGGGCGACTTCAACCACGACGGAAAGCTCGACGTCGTCTCGGGGCCGTTCTGGTGGGAGGGCCCGGCCTTCGACAAGAAGCACCAGTATTTTCCGCCGCCGCCCAACAACGCCTACACGGGCATGTCGCTCGGCGATTGGGCCGACTATCCGACCGACGTCGACGGCGACGGGCTCGTCGACAGCGTCACCGTCATGCGGCCGGGCACGCCAAGCTATTGGTACAAGAATCCGGGCAAGCCGATGATCGACGCCGACGTGTCGACCTGGGCGCAGCACGGGCTCGGCACGCTCGTGCTCGAGCAATCGGCGTTCGTCGATCTCACGGGCGAGGGCCACCCCGAGCTCATCTGCGCGATCGACAGCCAGTTCGGCTTCTTCGACGTCAGCACGAGCGAGCCGTGGAAGTTCAACCGCGTCGCCCCCTCGGGCGCGACGGACGCGTACGCGTGGTGGCACGGCATCGGGACGGGCGATCTCGACGGCGACGGCAAACAAGACTTCATTACCGACAGCGCCTGGTACACGCGGCCCGCGGCGGGCGCGCGCTCTGGCGCGTGGACGGCGCACGCGCAGAAGTTCAAGGGCGACGGCGTCGCCGACGAGCACGGGCCCAGCCAGATGTTCGGCACCGACGTCGACGGCGACGGCGACGACGACGTCGTGACGGCGCTCGACTCGCACGGCTACGGCGTCGCCTGGTACGAGAATCAAAAGGGCACGTTCGTCCGACACGTCATCGTGGGCGGCGTCGGTTCGATGGCGACGAACGCCGGCATGATCGCGCCGTTCTCGCAGCCGCACGCGCTCGTCGTCGCCGACGTCGACGGCGACGGCATCAAGGACCTCGTCACGGGCAAGAGCTTCTACGCCCACCCGCCCGGCATGGGCGATCCCGACGCAGACGGCACGCCCGTCTTCTATGTCTTCAAGCTCGTGCGCGGACCCGGTGGCGCGGCCGGCGTGTCATGGCAACCGCACCTCGTCGATTCGGAGGTCGGCCTCGGCCGCCAGTTCACGACCGCCGACCTCAACGGCGACGGCAAGATCGACATCGCCGTCGCCTCGAAGCACGGCGCCTTCCTCTTCTTCCAACAGTAGCCCGAGCGAAGGCCGGCTTCGCCGGCCGAAGCGAGCGCCGGGGGGCACGGGGACCCTCTCAGGGTCCCCGATGAGACGCCGGCTAGGCTTCGATGCCGGTGCAGCTGACGGTCGACAGGCCGCCTTCGGCGCCGACCGTGTTCAGGTTCGTGCCCACGGCGCGCAGGAGGCTCAGCAGCGTCGTGCTCGTGCTTTCGCTGCCCGAGGTCGACCGGTAGTGGATGCCCGGGTACTTGAAGTACCCGCCCGCCTTGCCACCGACGAGGATGGGGAAGTCGCGGATGTTGTGAAAACGTCCATCGGACGTGTCGCTCGTGGCGAGGATCGCGCAGTTGTCGAGGACGTTGCCGGCGCCTTCGGGCACGGCCTTGAGCGCGTTCAACAGCACGGCGAACATCTGGATCGTGTAGACCGTCGCCGCCTGCACCTGCGGCTGCATTCCAGGCTCGTCGTGCGTGAGTTGGTGGTGGCCGCCCTGAAGGCCGATGTCCGAGAACACCGTGCCCGCGACGCTGCCCGAGAACATCATCGAGAACACCTTCGTCTGGTTGCACGCGAGCGCGATCGCGAGCAGGTCGCTCATCGCCTTCGTCTTCGGCGCGAGCTGCTCCTTGCCATTCAGATCGGTGAACGCGCTCGGCTTGAGGGGCAGCTTGCACGACGCGGTCGCCGTCATCGGCGTCGAGCTCGCCATGAGGCGGTTCTCGATCGAGCGAATGCCGTCGGCGTGCTTGTCGAGGCGCGCCTTGTCGGCGCCGCCCGCGCGCGCGCGCACGCCGTTGAAGTCGCCGAGGACGGTGTCGAGCACGCTCTTGCGGTAGGCGAGCGTCGCGTCGACGACCGGGGTGCCCGTCCCGCCCGGCGGCGTGAAGCCCATGCCGAAGACCCGATCGAACAGCTTCGACGGATCGTACTCGGGCGGGTTCGGGCTGTCGGGCCCGCTGTGCGAGAGGTAGTGCAGCGTCGTCCCCTCGACGGAGTCGACGCGCGTCGAGATGCCGACCTCGATCGACTTGTAGCGCGACCCCACGCCGATGATGTTGGCGGCGACCTGATCGATGCTGGGCTTGCTGAACGTCGAGCGGTACGGCGCGCCGTTCGCGGGCTGCGAGATGAGCGGCGCGCCCGAGAGGATCCCGACCGTCCCCGAGTGGTGGCCGCGCACATCGCCCGAGGTGATGTTCGTTCCCGTGACGACGTTGACGTAGTCCTTCACGCCCGCCGTCTCGAGCGGGAGGAGCGCCGGGCTCGAGGTCCAACCGGTGCCCGTGTTCACGGGAACCCACCGATCGGGTTTGACGCCGTCGCCCCAAAAGAAGATCCCGAGGCGCTTCGGGATCGCGGCGCCGTCGGCGTACGCCGTGCCGTTGCCGTTGAACATCGCCTCGAGCGGCGGAAGCGCGACGCCGATGCCGACGCCGCCGGCCATTCCACGCAGGACGGTGCGACGGCTGATTCTCGAGCGTGACGACGACATCGCGCCCCAGAGACTACGCCAACCTCTGTACTGACCTGTGCAAATCGAGGGTCTCTGGCACCCCAATGAGGTGTTGGCGCCAGGTGTATAAGAACGTGTCCTTGGGCGTCCCGGGACCTCTCTTGTAGATGCATTGGAGGAACGCTTTGAGCTCGCCTTCCCCGATCCTTCGCGACTCGACGGCACGGCGCTGGCTGGTGGCCACGGCCGCGACGGCGCTCGTCGCCGTTGGCTGGGTGGGCTGCGCCGCCAAGGGCGATCGCGGCGGCGGGGGGGATGCCGGCGTGAATGGCGGGGGTGGCGGCACGGGCGGCACGACGATCATTGGCGCGGCCGGCAGCGTCGCGCCGCCGCCGGGGACGACGACGCCGGCGCAGTTCAAGCCGTCACCGGCGGGGTTGAGGCGCCTCACGGTGGCCCAGTACCGCAACAGCGTGACGGACCTTCTCGGGCCGGGCATTGCCGTCCCGAGCGACTTCGAGCCCGACACGGCGCTCTCGGGCTTCGCGTCGGTCGGCGCCGCGCTCGTGAGTCTGTCGCCGCACCTCATCGAACAGCTCGAGACGGCGTCGCTTGCGATCGCGCACCAAGCGCTCGCGGACGCGGCGCCCGGCCGCGCCGCGCTCGTCGGCTGCACGCCCGCAGCCGCTGGGGGGCCCAACGACGCGTGCACGACCATGTTCGTCACGAAGCTCGGCCGCCGCGCCTGGCGCCGCCCGCTCACGGCCGACGAGGTCACGGCCTACGTCAAGCTCGCGAACGGCATCCAGACGTCGAGCAAGAGCTTCTATGTCGGCCTCGAGTACGCGCTCGCCGGACTGCTGCAGTCGCCGCACTTCATCTACCGCGAGGAGCTCGGCTCGCCGGCGGCCGGCATGCCCGGCGTGCTCGCGTTCGACGATCACGAGCTCGCGACGCGCCTGTCGTACTTCCTTTGGAACACGACGCCCGACGACACGCTGCTCGACGCGGCGGACGCGCACCAGCTCTCGCAAGGCACGGGCTTCCAGACCCAGGTCGCGCGCTTGCTCGCCTCGCCGCGCGCGACGACGGGCGCCCGCACGTTCTTCGGCGAGTACTACCGCCTCGCCGAGCTCGACACGCTGCCGCAGTTGCCGGCGCTCTACCCCGCGAACACGGCCACGCTCGGTCCGGCGATGCGCGAAGAGACCATGAGCTTCCTGTCGGACTTGGCGCTCACGAGCGACGGCGACATGCGGTCGCTTTTCGATTCACCGACGACGTTCGTCAACGCGGAGCTCGCCAAGCTGTACGGCCTGCCCGCGGTCGCGGGCACCGGCTTCGTCAAGACGACGCTCCCCGCGACGGGCCTGCGCGTCGGGTACCTGGGGCAGGGGAGCTTCCTCGCGCTCAACGCCCACTCGGACGTCACGTCGGCGACGTACCGCGGGAAGTTCATCCGCGAAATGTTGATGTGCCAGATCGTGCCGCCGCCGCCGATGAACGTGCCGCCCCTGCCGATGGACACGGTCGTCACCGGCCCGCAGACGATGCGCCAGAAGCTGGCCATGCACCGCGCGGTCGAGCCGTGCAAGACCTGCCACACCCTCATGGATCCGATCGGCCTCGCCTACGAGAACTTCGACGCGATTGGCGCCAATCGCACGATGGACGCAGGCCAGGTCATCGACGCCTCCGGCGATCTCGACGGCATGGCTTTCAAGAACCCGCGCGAGCTGGCGACGCTGCTGCACAACAACCCGCGCGTCATGGACTGCCTCGCGCGCAACCTGTATCGCTACGTCATGGGCCACATCGAGGGCACCGGCGAGGAGCCTGCGGTCACGCAGCTCGCGCAGGGCTTCAAGGATGGGCAGTATCACTTCTCGTCGCTCGTCAACGGCGTGGTCAAGAGCGCGGCTTTCGTGCTCGCGGCGCCGCCGTCGGCGGACGTGCCGGGCGCTGGCGGCAGCGGTGGATCGACGGGCGCTGCCGGCGGCGGGGGTGCCGGTGGCAAAGGTGGCTCGACGGGGACCGGCGGCACGGTGGCGCCGCCGGCCGTGCTCGGCTTCGCGCACGACGTCGCGCCGATCATCGCCAGCAAGTGCTCGCCCTGTCACACGACCGACGCCAAGGGCGGCTCGAACTGGACCTATGACACGCTCGTCACGAACCCCAACGTCACGAACGCCGCGACGACGAAGTGCACCTTCGTGAGCCAACCGCCCAAGCGAGTCATCGCCGGCGATCCCGACCACAGCCTCCTGTGGATCAAGCTGACGATCACCGAGCACCAGTCGATGGTCAGCCTGTGCGGCGACCAGATGCCGCTCGCCGCGTCGGGCAAGACCCTGTCGACGCCCGAGCTCGACATCGTCCACAACTGGATCCAACAGGGCGCGAAGCCCTGAGCTCGCCGCCGAGCCCGCGCGGCTAAAGAGCGGGGCAGCCGACGCGCGTCGGGGCGATGACCAGGTCGTCCATCCAGAACTCGATGGGCGTGTTCGACTGCTGGTATTGCGCCCAGCCGAGCGTGAGGTTCGCGAACGTCGGCGCCTGCCACGTGTCGTTCGGCGGCTTGGGCGTCACGCACTGCGTGCCCGTCTTGATGATGTCGGCGTCGGCGAGGAGCGCGCCGTCGAGCCACAGATGCATCTGATTTCCGACGCCGTCGAACTGCCACTCGAGGCAGGTCCACTGCTTCTCGGGCAGGCCCATCTTCGAAGGCTTCGAGCAGTCGATGACCGCGTTGGCGTCGGTCATGTTCGTGCGAATCGTGTAGCCGGCGAGGATGACGCCGTACATGCCGCCCCAGCCGTACTTCGACCATTGCGTCGTGCCCGCCATGTAGCCCGCCGACTGGACGTTGTTCCAATGGACCGCGCCCGTCGGCGCCTTCGTCAGCCACATCATCATGCGGCCGTAAAAGACGTTGCCCGCGATGGGGAACAGCGGCGCGTTCTCCTTGATGAGGGTGCCGACGGGCGTCCCGCCCGGCGAAGAAATGTGCAGACCCTTGGCGCCCGCGTGCGGTTTCGACGTATCGACGGTCACCGTCGCCATCGTCGCCGTGACCTTCCAGGCGGCCGCGAGATCCGCGGGCGCCAGGTAGCGCTCGAAGTCGTCGCACAGCAGCGCGCCCGCGGGGCACGCGCCCGTGCCCGCTTCGCTCGCGGCGTCTTGCGAGGGCCCCCCGGTCTCGAGCGCGGCGTCGGACGTCGTCGCCGCGTCGGGAGTCGAGCCCGCAGCGCCGACGCCGGCCGTGCCCGTCACGCCGCCCGTCGCGCCCGCACTGCCGATGCCCGCGCTGCCGGTGCCTGCGCTGCCGGTGCCTGCGCTGCCGGTGGTCCCCGCGCCACCGCTGCCAGCGTTGCCGGAGACCCCAGCGTTCGCGCCGGCCGCGCTTCCGTTGCTCGCGCCGCCGCCACAGGACGCGCCCCCTGCCGAGAGCAGCGCGGACAGCGCCCCAAGCGCGCCCAGAGACCCTAGCCCCCGGAGCCGGCCGCCGGGGCGGAGCGTGGGGGGCGAGCGAAGCGGATCGCGATCGGTGTTCTTGGCCAAGGTCGCCTCCGCCGGCATCTTCACCGGGATCGTCGGCATGGCGTAGCGCCGACGACGACGGCGTTGCACACCGCCCGGCGTCGGCGCCGGGCTCGCGATGCGCGGCGCGCCGGCATATGCTCGCGCCGCGTGGACGAAGACGCGCCCTCCGACCCGCCGGTACCCCACGACCCCTTCGGGCCTTCGTCCCCGTGGACGGGCGCCGCCCGCACCCTGCTCGAACGCGCGCTCGAGCGTCACGGCGGCTGGGCCGCGTGGCAGCGTCTCGGTGGACTCTCCCTGGTGTGCGACTCCCTCACGGGCCTGGTCCCGAACCTCAAGGGCGTCGGCGATTCGTTCCCGCGCCCGACGCGCGTCGAGATCTGGCCCCGCCGCGGCGTCACGATCATGCACGACTATCCCGTCGCGGGTCGCCGCGGCGTGTTCTCCGCGGGGCAGGTCCAGGTCCTCGACGGCCCGACGATCCTCGAGGCCCGCGCGACCCCGCGCGCGTCGTTTTCGGGGCTGCGGAAGCATCGCCGTTGGTCCGCGCTCGACGCGCTCTACTTCTTCGGCTACGCGCTCGCGCACTATCATTCGCTGCCGTTCTCGCTCGTCGGCGCGCGACCGCTGCGCCTGTGTCGCGCGCGCTCGGCGGGCCGGCGCCTCACGGGCGTCGAGGTCGCGCTCCCCGCGTCGCTGCACACGCACAGCGCGCGGCAGACGTTCTTCTTCGACGACGAGGGCCTGCTGCGCCGCCACGACTACGTCGCCGACATCATCGGCTGGTGGGCGCGAGGCGCCCATCGCTGGGAGGACTTCGTCGACGTCGCGGGCGTGCCCGTCGCGCGACGGCGCCACGTCGTCCTGCGCTTGGGCGTCATCGAGGTGCCGGCCGTCGTCGCGCTCCAGGCCGAGCTCTCGGCCGTCACCGCGCTTCCCGCGGGCACGCGACCGAAGCTCACGCTCGTTTGAAGCTGGGGCTATGATGCGCGGGCCTGGCCGCGACGGCCGGTTTGGAGGGTTTCCAATGAAGCGTCCAACCGCGATCTCGCTCTTCCTCGTCTCGGTGCCACTCGCGCTCTTGAAGATTGGCTGCGGTTCGAGCGGTGGCGGCGGCGTCGCCGGAGAGACCGGCTCGACGGGCGTGGCCGGCGCGACGGGCGCCGCGGGCACGACGCCCGTCGTGCCCGCGACGCCCGTCGCGGGCACGACGGGCGTCGCGGGCACGACAGGCGTCGCGGGAACCACCGGCGCGGCGGGCACGACGGGGACTGCCGGCGCGGCGGGCCCGACGGGCGCTGCAGGCACGACGGGCGCTGCAGGCACGACGGGCGCAGCGGGCACGGGAGGCGGCGGCGCGACGGGCACCGCAGGCACGACGGGCACCGCGGGAACGACGGGCGCGGGCGGCGCGACCGCGATGACGTTCTTCGTGACGTCCAAGAAGAGCATGACCGGCAACCTCAACGGCCTCACGGGCGCCGACAAACGTTGCCAGGATCTCGCCGCGGCTGCTGGGCAGGGGGTCAGGACGTGGCACGCCTATCTCAGCGTCGCCGGCGGCGGCACGCCGATCAACGCAAAGGATCGCATCGGCACCGGCCCGTGGCACAACGCCAAGGGCGCGCTCGTCGCCAACAACGTCGCCGAGCTCCACGCGACGACGAAGACGGGCGACTACATGTTGTTCATCGACGAGAAGGGCGGCTTCATCCCCGGCCAGTGGGTGGGCTCGCCCGCGGCGGACGGCGTGCAGCACGACGTCCTCACGGGCTCTAACCCCGACGGGACGCTCATGGCGAACAAGAATTGCAAGGACTGGACGTCGGCGCTCCACGCTGACACGGCGTGGGTCGGCCACTCGGACGGCATGGGGCCCAGCCACAGCACGGACGCGATGTACCGCTCGTGGAACTCCACGCACGAGAACGGCGGCTGCGACGACACGGGGCCCAAGGGCGGCGCCGGCCGTCTCTATTGCTTCGCGATCAACTGATCGCGCCGCGAAGCTCCTCTCGACGGGCGTCACAAACGTGGCGCGCTGAACGGCGCGAGCCCACGACGCCCTCTACAGTGGCGGCGGGGATCCGCCGATGTGCCAGACGGGTGAATACCCTCGTGGAGACCAATCGTGGCTAAAGCAACAGCTGAGGAGTGGACGCGGTACTACGCCGTCGCCGCTCAGAAGCGGCGTGCGATCGGCGGAGACCCGTTCACGAAGTACCTGCGCAAGCACCAGACGAAGCAGAAGGTGTTGTTCGTCGGCTCGAGCCTCTTTCTCGCCGGGCTCGTGACCGTGCTCTACACCGTCTTGATGGGCTGAGCGCGCCTTCGATCTAACTGCCCAACTGCGGTTTTGCGCCAACCGCTTCGCGCCAAGTCTCGCTTCGCGCGCCCTGAGCGCGCGCGTCCTCGCGAACCTCGCCTTCTACGTCGCTTCGACGACGACGGCGCCGCGTTCGTGCGCCGTGGCGAGCGCGGTCTCGGCCGCGAGGAGCATCGCCGCCGCGGCCGGCCCGGCCGGCTTGCCACCGCCCGCCGCGGGGCCGACGACGCCGACGCGCAACGCGAGCGCGCCGCCCTCGGCGACCGGCGTGAGCGCGGCCGCGTCGCGCAGCTTGAGCGCGAGCGCACCCCCCTCGACGACCGTCGAGCGCCGCAAGAGCGAAGCGAAGCGACCCGCACCGAGCGGCGCCAACAGATCGCCGGGGCGTAGGATGGCGCTGCAGGAAGCCCGGAGCGCGTCCACCAGGGCCCGATAGGCCGTCGGCCCGAGGCGCGCCTCGATCTCCGCGCCGTCGACGAGCTCCCACACCAGCACCGCGATCGTCTCGCCGTGGCGCCGCGCGAATGAAAGCTCCTCGGAGATGCGCGCGACGAACGCCTCGCGGCTGGCCGAGCTCAGCGTCGCCGCCGTGCGGGGGACGACGCGAGAGATCTCTCGGTCCCCGCCGTCGCCGTGCGTGAACAGGACGAACGTCGCGTTTCCGACGGAGACCTGATCGCCGTCTCTCACCTCTCGCGAAGCCGTGCGGGCGCCGTTCACGAACGTCCCGTTCGTCGACGAGAGGTCACGCACGATGACGTGGCCATTCTCGATGACGATCTCGGCGTGCTCGCGCGAGATGCCGTCGTCCTCGACGCGAATCTGCGCGCTCGCGGCGCGTCCGAGCACGGCGCGCGTGCCGGCGACCTTGTGCACGACGCCCACGTTCGAGCCGGCGATCGCCATGAGGTAGATTCGCTGCGCTTCATCGCGGGGCGCCGGTGACGCCGTGACGCGCGTGTTCGTGATCTCCATGATCGCTCGTCGATTATAAACGTGCGTTTCGCGCGGCGCTGTCAACAAGCGCGGCACGCGCGTTCATCCGCCCTCGAGCGGCTTCGGTTTTGAAACCGAAGCCGCCGAAGCCGACGCCGCTTCATCGCCGCTTCGCGGCGCCTACAGCGACTTCAGGAAGGCGACGAGCGCGTCTCGATCCGCGGCCGTGAGCGCGAGGACCTTGGTCTTGACGCCCAACGCCTCGCCGCCGTGCCACAGCACGGCTTCGAGCAATGAGGCCGCGCGGCCGTCGTGCAGGTAATGGCAGGGGCCCATGTTCGGCGCCGGATTCGCCGTCTCGTCCTTCTGGTAGCCGGCGGCGACCTCGTCGCACAGACCAATCGTCCACAGCGGCGGGGTGCGCCACATCGTCGACGTCGCCTTGAACTCGCCCTCGCTGTTGTCGCCCAGGTCCGGGCCCATGTCGTGGAGGAGCAGGTCCGAGTACGGGTGGATGACCTGGTTCTGGAGCTCGACGAACGGGTGCGTCGTGCCCGTGTGCTGGTTCGGCTGGTGGCAGTTGACGCAGCCGACCTGCGCGAAGAGGGACTCGCCGCGCGCGACCGCCGGGTCATTGAGATCGCGGCGTGCCGGCACGCCGGTCGTGCGCATGTACGTCGCGAGCATCGCGACGTCGGCGTCCGACAGCTCGGGCGTCGCCTTGTCGGCGCTCGTGCAGCCGGCCTGCGCGGGGCCGCAGTCGTGCTTCGGGAACACGCTCGACGTGACGCCGATGTCGAAGTTCAATGCCTCGGTGACCTGGTGGCGGACGCTGGCCTTCGAGGCCTTCCACCCGAAGCGCCCGACCTTCATCGTGCCGTCTTCCGGATCGAACACGAGGTTCGGGACGCCCTTGATGCCGTCCTTGTTGCAGTCTGTCGGATCGGCGTGCGAGAGGATGTCCGCCTCGGGGATCGCCTCGAGGAGGCCCGCGCCGATGAGCGGACGCGCGAGGCGAACCGAGTACCCGACCGGGTTGCCCGCCTTGAGGCCCGCGAACGACGTCGTCGGCTTCGTGAGCGTGAAGGCCGTGCCATCGTCGAACTTTCCGGCGACCTGAGCGAACGAGAAGCTCGCCGTGCCCTCGGCCGTACCGCCGATCGCGACGTTCTGCAGCTGGTGGCCGTAGTTGGGATCGGGGTTCGGCGCGCCGTGGGCGTCGACGCCCGTGCCCTGCAGCTTGACGACGACCGAGTCGAACGGCTGGCCGGCGGCCGGCGGGAAGCCACGGTTGTTATGCGAGTGGCAGCCCTCGCACGTGACCTGATTGAGCATCGGCCCGGCGAGGTTCGCGTGCGGCGCGACCTCGTCCGGGTTGAGGCCGTTGTTCGCCTCGATGTGATTGCCCGTCGTGAAGTTCGTGTGAAAGAGCCGGCGGCCCTGTACGAAGTTGTTCGCGTTCTCGCCCAGGATCGCCGGCGACATCTGCGTGTAGTACAGGTCGTGGCGATAGCGGATGTACGGCTGGGTCATCGTGCCGCCCGACCAGCCGGCCTCGGTCGGCCCCAGGCGATCCTTGTACGTGCCGGCCGCGACGGCCTTGGCGATGGCGCCGCCCGGCGTGCAGTCGTGGGCCGGGCCGCTCTCACCCACGTAGGGCGTCGTGACCGACATCGAGCAGTCTTCGTTGGCCGGCGTCACCGTGCCCTTGCCGACGACGTAGCGGAACGAGTCCGAGTAGTAGTTGGCCTGCGTGTAGCACTTGTTGTCGTAGGGCGCGCCGCCCATCGTGCAGCCCGTCGGCAGCGGCATCGTGTTGCGTAGGTGCTTGCCGTCCGGCCCCGGGTAACGGGCGAGGAACATGCCGAACTCGACCTGGAACTGATCGCCCACCATCATGTCGCGGCCCGCGCGGTCGTTGCGATTCACCGTGAACGTGTACCGGCGCGTGTTGCAGTCGGTGCTGTTCGGGTTGGTCGCGCAGCCCGTCGGCAGCACGTTGTTCGAGGCGCCGCCCGCGTTGCCGAAGAAGCGGTTGCCGTCGACGCCGCCGTAGACCTTCCAGTAGCGGATGTTGAGGTCCGCGCCGCCCTGCTGCTGGTTCGCGAGCGTCTGCTTGCTGTAGTACTGGTTCGAATTCGGCTCGAAGGTGATGACGATCGTCTTGCCGCCCGCCGCGACGCTGTCGTCGAGCGTGTACGCGAACGTGCGGTCCTCGAAGTAGTGGTCGTGGTAGATCGCGAACGTGTCTTCCATCTCGTGACGGAAGCGCACGCGGCCCGCGCCGCGGAAGATGATGTGCTTCGTCGTCGGGTCGACGTACGAGACGGGCTTCGCCGTCGTCGAGGTGCTCACGAACAGCGGCGCGTAGGTCATCGTCATGCCGGAGCAAGCCCCGAGGTTGGCCGTGAGCGTGCCGTCGGCGCCGGGGCAGGCGACGGCGCCCGAGGACGCGCCCGCCTTGAAGTAGGTGAAGATCTTCTGGACGTCGGTGTCGGCGATGATCGCCGACGAGAACGCCGGCATGATCGAGCCGGTCTTCGGCGTGCGCACGAGCGTCGTGAAGCTCGCCTGCGTCGTGTCGGTCGCCGCGGCGAAGGTGAAGAGGTTCGGGACGAGCGGGTTCGCGGCCGCGCCGAAGGCGCTGTGGCACCCGCCGCAGAGCTGGACGAAGTTCGCGGGCAGGGCCGCAGTCGTCGACGTGGCCTTGCACGTCGTGTTGTCAGGGATCATCACCTGGCCGCCCGTGCCGATGTTGCCGCCGGTGCCGGC
>JBBQJG010000177.1:0-12195 GCA_038325725.1 Polyangia bacterium
GTGTGACCGGCGCCGCGGGCGCGACGGATGCCGCCGGCACGAGCGGCGCGGCAGGCACGACCGGCGCCGCCGGATCCACGGGCGCCGCCGGGGCGACGGGCGCCGCGGGCGCAACCGGCGCGGCTGGCTCCACGGGGACGAAAACGTCCAGCAGCGGTGGATGCGGGTGCCAGACCGGAAGGGCCACCCCGACGTCGCTCGCGATGACGGGACTCGTCGCGCTCGCGCTCGCCCTCCGACGGCGCCGCGTCGGTCGTCGGTAGTCGCGAAAATTCCGGTGCGGGCTGCCTGGCCCGCCCGCGCCTCACGTCTCTATCGAGACGTCCATGAGAACGGCTTGGCTATCGACGCTCGCGCTCCTCGCGGCCGCGGGATGCGCGGCGACGGAGAGCGGCGCGCCTCACGGAGCCGCCGCGAGCGGCGGCGCTGGGACGATGTCGGGCGCGATGGCCGATGCGACGGGAAGCAGCGGTGGCGCCGGTGGCGCATCGACGGACGCCGCCGCGGGCACGGGCGGCGACGCGACCGTCGACGCGCCCGCGAGCTCGTCGTCAGACGCGCGCGACGTCAACGCGCCCGAGACCGCGAGCGCGTCGGATGCGAAGCCCGAAGGCCCGACCGACGCCGCGTCTGAGATCTCCGCCGCCACCTGCGCGACGGCGGGAACCGAGCTGTGCGAGGACTTCGAGAGCGGCGCGCTCGACGCGAAGATCTGGGGCCAGCACGCGAGCGGCGGCGCCACGCTCTCCGTCGACGGCGCGCACACCCACGGGGGCGCGTTCGCGCTCCACGTCAAGCTGATGGCCGGCAAGCAGGCCACGGCGCAGATCACCGACGCCGTGACGTTCCCGGCGAAGAACAACACGTTTTACACGCGCGCCTGGATCTACATCGACCCCGATCTCCCCGCCGACGACATGGGCGGCTTCCACATGGCCTACCTGCTCGCGACGGGGAACAACGATCTCGGCTTCGTCGAGGCGGGCCTCGGCGCCGCGGGCGACAAACAATATCTCGGGTACTCCGAGTACTACGGCGCCGGCCCCGACGTGCACGCGCACGGCCCGACCTTCACGGAGTTCGGCCCCCGGTCGAACCTGCGCATCACAACCAAGACTTGGATCTGCCTCGAGCTCATGCAGGGCGGCGACGCGACGACGACGCACCGTCGCGTCTGGATCAACGACGCCGAGCTGCCCGAACAGATGAACGACTTCTCGGATCGCAAGCCGCCCGCGTTCTCCCTGATGTCGATCGGCGTGCTCCAGTATCACGTGACGCCCATCCTCACCGACGTCTGGTTCGACGACGTTCGCGTCAGCAGCGCGCGCATCGGCTGCGGCGCGACACCGCCCGCGCCCTGAAGCCGGTCGAACCGCTCACGGTCGCCAAGCCGGGAACACGAGGCGCATCGTCGCCGCGTGGTGGCTGATGGGCAGCTCGGCCCAGACCGGCGCGAAGAACGCCCCGAGGAGGAAGACGCCGCACACGAAGGCGGCGACGCGCGCGGGGAAGCGCCGCTCGAGGCGCGCGACGAGCCCAGCCAGCAACGTGAGCGCAAAGCCGTACGACGGCAGATAGTGGTACACGAACGTGTACGCGCGGCCGCCCATCCAGGGCGTGATGAGGGCGAGCCATCCAAGCGTGAGGAAGCCCGCGGCCGAGGCGACGCCCGTCGCGCATGCCCACACGCGCACGCGCCTCGAGCCCGCCGCCACGACGGCGACGGCGAGCGTCGCGCCGACGGAAAGCGTCGCGCCGAGGAACAGGAAAGGATGCCCGACGCACGACGCGTAGTGATGCCACGTGCCGTGCTGGGCGTCCTTGAGGAGGATCGGGCGATAGAAAACGGGCCAGCTGTACCAGGGCGAGGCGACGCCGTGTTGGAGCGACCCATTGACGAGGTGGCTGTGCAACGCCTCTCGCATGACGACGACGAGGGATCGGAGATCCGCCGCGTGCCCCGATAGTTTTAGGGCCCCCACCCACAACCCCAGGTGAACGAGTGGCGCGACAGCGAAAAGCAGCACGGAGCGCCGTGCGACGCGGCCGCGCGCGAGCACGAGCGCCGCCGCGGGGATCACGACGAAGCCACCCGACCACTTCACAGAGGCCGCGAGGCCCACGAGCACGGCGCTCGCGAGGACGCCGCGCCAGGTGCGCGCCGTCTCCGCCGCGAGCACGCTCCACAGGACGAGGCCCGCGAGCGCGCCGTCGAGCAGGGCCACGCGCGAATACGAGAGGAAGAACCCGTCGGCCGCGACGAACGCCGCGGCGAACCACGCCGCGCGGCGATCCTCGAAAAGCCCGCGCGCGAGCACGGCCGAAAGGACGATCGTCTGGAGGCCCCAGACGACGGAGGCCGCCCGCCACCCCGTCGGGTTGTCGCCGAGCATCAACATCCCGACGGCGATGAAGAGCTTTCCGAGCGGCGGGTGGTTGTTGAGGTCTGCCTCGCCGATGAGGTAGCGGCGCGCGTTCAGGACGAAGTGGTCCTCGTCGAAGCCCAGGCGTGGCAGCGCCGCGAGATCCCACAGGCGCAGCGCGACGCCGACGACGATCATCGTCGCGAGTAGAAATGACGTCAGCCGCGCCGCGGGCACCTGTGCCTCCCACACGCGGCGTGCGCGTGCGCCCGCTTCGGTGAGCGCGTCTCGCGCCTCCGTGAACGTCACGGCGGAATCACGCAGCCGCGGAGCCGCCCCGCCGGGAGGCTCTTCGTCGCGGGGTCGAAAGAACCGTCAGCCGCCCAGCGCAGCGCGACCGACCGCACGAGCTCGATGATCTCGAAGTCGCACACGACGGTGAACCTCTCGGCTGGCAGCGCGCGTGGCAACGACGACGACGACCAAAGACCCGCGCCGAGGAGCAGGTCGCCGCCGACCGTCGCGTACGGGCGCAACCGCTCGGCGTCCGCGGGCGTGGGCGCGCGCCGCCGACGGTCGCCGTCGAAGACGCAGGCGAGCCCCGCGGGCGTCACGCCCGACGCGCAGGCGAGACGAGCCTCGTCCTCACGGACGAGGGTGATCTCGACGAGGTTGCCCGCGCCCCGATGCCACGCCGTCTGCATGCCGACGCCCTCACCGCGATGGCCCCGGAATGCGAGCACGAGCCAAACGCCGACGCCGATCGCGACGAGCGCGAGAGTCACCCGCACGAGGACGTCGCCGTCCGCGCGCGACCGGATCGTGACATTGCGATCAGGCTCGACGACGCTCATCAGCAAGGTTGGGGGCACGAAGTCCGGAGGCGCGCACTGCTCCGATCACCGAGCAACCGGGATGCCAAGCGCGCGCCCACCGGGACGTCGGGTTGTGCTCTACACTCGCGCCATGCCTGGCGACGAGCGCGACGGATCGGGACGACGCCTGCGAAGCCGAGCCTGGTTCGACGCCCCCGGCCGTGAAGGCATCCTCCACCGCAGCTGGTTGAAGAACCAAGGCGTGCCCGACGACGCCTTCGACGGGCGCCCCGTCATCGGCATCTGCAACACGTGGTCGGATCTGACGCCGTGTAACGCGCACCTGCGCGAGCTCGCCGAGCGGGTCAAGCGCGGCGTCTGGGAGGCGGGCGGCTTCCCGCTCGAGTTCCCCGTCATGAGCCTCGGCGAGAGCCTCATGAAGCCGTCGACGATGTTGTTCCGCAACCTCGCGAGCATGGACGTCGAGGAATCGATCCGCGCCAATCCCATCGACGGCGTCGTGCTCCTTTGCGGCTGCGACAAGACGACGCCCGCCCTGCTCATGGGCGCCGCGAGCTGCGATCTGCCGGCGATGGTGCTTTCGGGGGGACCGATGCTCAACGGCAAGTGGCGCGGACGCGACGTCGGCTCGGGCACGATGCTGTGGAAGCTCGGCGATCAATTGAAGACGGGCGAGATCACCGAGGCCGACGCGCGCGACGCCGAGGCGTGCATGGCGCGATCTTCCGGCTCTTGCATGACGATGGGCACGGCGTCGACGATGGCGTCGCTGTGCGAGGCGATGGGCGTCGCGCTGCCCGGTAACGGCGCGATCCCCGCTGTTGATTCGCGGCGAAGCACGCTCGCGCACCTCACGGGCCGCCGCATCGTCGACCTCGTGAAGGAAGACGTCCGCCTCTCGCGCATCCTCACGCGCGACGCCTTCGAGAACGCCATCGTCACGAACGCGGGCCTCGGCGGCTCGACGAACGCCGTCGTGCACCTGCTCGCGATCGCGGGGCGCCTCGGCGTGCCGCTCACGCTCGCCGACTGGGATCGCCTGGGACGCGACGTGCCGTGCCTCGCGAACCTCGTGCCGTCGGGCCGCTACTTGATGGAGGACTTCTTCTACGCGGGCGGCCTCGCGGCGCTGCTGCGCGAGCTCGCGCCGCGCCTGCACGGCGACGCGCTCACGGTCAGCGGGCGTACGCTCGGCGAGGAGATCGCCGACGCGCCCTGCTGGAACCGCGACGTCATCTTCCCGCTCGAAAAGCCGTTCAAGCCCCAAGGCGGCATCGCCGTGCTCACGGGCAACCTCGCCCCCGGCGGCGCCGTGCTCAAACCTTCGGCGGCGTCACCGACGCTGATGAAGCACCGCGGGCCCGCCGTCGTGTTCGAGACGATCGAAGACTACGATCGTCGCATCGACGATCCCGCGCTCGACGTCACGGCCGATTCCGTGCTCGTCCTCAAGAACTGCGGCCCGCGTGGGTATCCGGGATTCCCCGAGGTCGGCCTGCTGTCGCTGCCGAAGAAGCTTCTGACGAGCGGCGTGACCGACATGGTGCGCCTGTCCGACGCGCGCATGAGCGGCACGGCCGCGGGCACCGTCGTCGTGCAGGTCGCGCCCGAAGCGGCCGCGGGCGGACCGCTCGCGCTCGTGCAGACGGGCGACATGATCGAGCTCGACGTCGAGCGCCGCCGCCTGCACCTCGACGTCAGCGACGAAGAGCTCGCGCGCCGCCGCGCGCGCTGGACGCCGCCGCCGCCTCACGAACCGCGCGGCTACCTCAAGCTCTACCTCGACCACGTCCTGCAGGCTGATCGCGGCGCCGACCTGGACTTCCTCGTCGGCGGCAGCGGCGCGCGCGTGTTCCGCGGCAACCACTGACCGCGCGGCGGCGCTACTTGATGAAGTAGCCCGACACCTTCCACGCGCCGTCTTCGAAGTAGGGCGTGACGGTCTCGATGGCGTTCTTCTTCAGGGCGAAGGTCGTCTTGAACTGAACGACGACGTACTTGCCATCGGGCGCGCCCGGCAGCGAGGTCCGCAGCTCCGCCGATTTCAGGCCGCGCGTGCCGAGCTTCCCCAGCGGGCTGCGGACGCCGGTCAACGTCAAAGCCCACTGCTCGCGCGTGATGGCGCCCTGGAAGACCTTGGCGGCGGCGTCCCAGCTCTCGGAATACTTGCCGGCGTCGATGAGCGCGAGCCACGTCTGCGCGGCCTTGGTCGCCTCCGCTTCGGGCTTGGGCGCGGCGTGGCCGACGACGCCGAGGGCAACGACGAAAAGAGACGCGAGCACAAAGGTCGTCACGGTGCGAGTCACGCCGCGACGTTATCACGAGGCGGCGCGCGGGCGCGGTCAGCCCGGCGCGAGCGGCGCGAGGCGGACGGCGACGCGATCGCGCGATGGTCCGTCGAGGTGAACGGTGCGCAGCGCGGCGGGACCACGCGGACCGAGCGCGCCCAGGATCTCGTCGAGGCGCGCGAGCTTGCCTGACCAATCGCCGCGGCCGAGGAGCACCTCGCCGCCGCCGTCGTAAAGGACGAGCGAGAAGCCGGCGCGCGGATCGACGTGGATCTCCGAGAGCGGCGGGCGACCAGCCGGCGACCCTGCGGATTTGCGCGCGGCACCGAGCGCGTCCTCGGCGCGGTAGGCAGCGAGGAGCCCGAGTCCCTCGCGAAACGCGGCCTCGCTCGCGCCGCGCGCGAGCGTGTACTGCTCGCGCGACAGGCCCGTGATGATCGGCAACCCGTCGGCCTCTTCGAGCGTCGCGCGCTTGAAGGGGCGTCCCGCCTCGTCGAGCAGGTACAGCGTGCCCAGCAGCGCCGTCGCGGCGGCGCGCCGCTCGATGACATCGATCGCGAGCGCCGACGGCAGCTGGCGACGCACGCGCACGCTCGCGACCCACGGGTGCGCCGCGACGCGGGCCGCGACGGCGTCGGTGTCGATCGCGAGCAAGCGGTCACCGGGGTGGAGCCCCGACAGCGAGACGATGTCCTCGTGCGCGACGTGCGGGGTCGCGGCGGCGCGGATCTCACGCAGCGCGAAGCGCGGCGACGAGACGACGTGGCGAACCAGGTGCCGCCCGCCGTAGCCGGCGCCCGCGACCGAGACGATGACGACGGCGAGCTTCCCGACGACGGCGAGCCGCGACGCGACGAAGCGAAGGCTCTCGCCGAGCCACACGAACGGCGACCGCCGCACGACGAGCACGCGCCGGTTCGACCGCTTTCGGAAGAAGCCCCGGCGGGGCACCTCGACGGGGATCGCGCGCGGGCGCTGGGGGAGAGGCTCGGCCACGGTCCTGCGATCGAACGACGGCCCGGGGCCGCTGTCCAGAAATCGACGCTTTTGCGACAGGCGCGCTAGGCGCGGCCCTGTTTGGCGGGCGCGCCCAGCGCCGCCAGCACCTCAGTGGCGACGTTCGTGATGTCGCCCGCGCCGAGGCACAGCACGAGATCGCCGGGGCGCGCGGCCGCGACGAGCGCCCGCGTGAGGCCCGCGCGCGGCACGTGCGTGACGGTTTTGTCCTTGGGGAACGTCGCCACCATGGCCGGCGTCGAGATGCCGGGGATCGCCGCTTCGCCCGCCGCGTAGATGTCGGTCAACAACAGCTCGTCGGCGCCGGCGAGCGCGGGCGCGAACGCGTCCATCAGGTCCTTGGTGCGCGAGTAGCGGTGGGGCTGGAACGCGACGACGAGCCGCCGGCCGTACAGGCGCGCCGCCGCGACGGTCGCGGCGAGCTCGGTCGGGTGGTGGCCGTAGTCGTCGACGACGAGGACGCCCCCCGCCTCGCCGCGCACCGTGAAGCGTCGGTCGACGCCCTCGAAGGCGGCGAGCGCCTCGCAGTAGTCAGAGAAGGACACGCCGAGAAAGTCCGACACGCACAGCGCCGCGAGCGCGTTCTCGGCGTAGTGGACGCCGGGCATGCGGATGCGCGCCTCTCCGCGCTCTTTGCCGCGCACGCGAATGCGAAAACGCGTGCCATCGGGGCGCGCCTCGACGATCTCGCCGCGGTAGTCGCCGGTCTGCAGACCGTACGTGACGTGGCGCTTCGTGAGCCTGGGCGCGAGCGCCGCCGCGAGCGGGCTGTCGGCGCCGATGACGACGAGTCCGTAAAACGGCACGCGATCGGCGAAGTCGAGGAACGCCGCAGAGAGCGCCTCTTCCGTGCCGAAGTGATCCATGTGCTCGCGATCGATGTTGGTGACGACGGCGACCATGGGGAGTAGGTGGCGGAACGAGCCGTCGCTCTCGTCGGCCTCGGCGACGAGCAGCTCGCCCTGCCCGAGGCGTGCGTTCGAGCCGAAAGCGCGCGCCTTGCCGCCGATGACGACCGTGGGATCGAGCCCGGCGCGCGCGAGGATCGTCGCGACCATCGTCGTCGTCGTCGTCTTGCCGTGGCTGCCCGCGACGGCGACGCCATCCTTGACGCGCATGAGCTCGCCCAGCATCTCGGCGCGCGGGATCACAGGGATGTCGCGCGCGCGCGCGGCCGCGACCTCGGGGTTGTCGGCCTTGACGGCGCTCGACACGACGACGACGTCGGCGGCGACGACGTTCTCGGCGCGGTGCCCAAGGGTGATGCGCGCGCCCAGCGTCGCGAGGCGGCGCGTGACGTCACTCTCCTTCATGTCGGAGCCGGACACCGGGTAGCCGAGGTTCAACAGCACCTCGGCGATGCCGGACATCCCGATCCCTCCGATGCCCACGAAGTGAATCGCCACGTCGCGCTTGCGGAACATCCGCGCACTTTCGACGGCCAGCGGCCCGGCGTCAATCGCCCGAGCGCGGCGCGCCTTCGCCGCGCGAGAGCGAGCGTCGGGGCGCGGGACCCTCTCAGGCCTCTCAGGGTCTCGGAGTCGCGAGCTCGCGCAATTCGCCCACGATCTCCCGCGTCGCGTTGGGCCGCGCGAGGCCGCGCATGGCGGCGCTCATCTTCGCGAGCTGGGCGGGATCGGCGAGCAGCGCCGCGATGAAGTCGGCGAGCTGGGTCGCCGCCGTATCGTACTGAGGAACGACGATCGCGGCGCCCGCGCGCTGGAACTCGAGGGCGTTCATCATCTGGTGATCGTCGGCCGCCGTCGGCAAGGGAATGAGCACGGCGGGACGGCCCATGATGGCGAGCTCGGCGAGCGTGAGCGCCCCGGCGCGCGCGACGACGAGCGCGGCGTCGGCGAGCGCGGCCGGCATGTCGTCGATGAAGTCGCGCACGGTGACCTTGTCCGAGAGGCCCAGCGCCTCGTAGTACAGGACCATGCGCTCGATCTCGGCGGCGCCCGTCTGGTGCACGACGAACGGGAGCACGCCGCGCGCCTTCAAGACCTGGATCGTCGTCGACACGAGCTCGTTGACGGCGTGAGAGCCCTGGCTGCCCCCCAAGATGAGAAGCGTCTTGCCCCCCGCGGTGGCGGCGCTCGTGCCGGCCACCTTGTCGAGAAACCGCCGGCGCACGGGGTTGCCGAGCAACCGCGTCTTGCGCGACGCGAACGAGCGCCGCGCCTCTTCGAAGGCGACGAACACGCGGCGCGCGAACCGGCCGAGGACGCGGTTCGTGAAGCCGGGCCGGCTGTTCTGCTCCTGAACTGCCGTCGGATAGCCGGTCAGCGCGGCCGCGAAGACGAGCGGCCCCGACGCGTAGCCGCCGACGCCGACGACGAGATCGGGCTTGAACCGGCGCAGGATCGCGCGCGCGCGGAAGAACGCCTTGGGCAGCAGGGCGAGGCCGCGCAGCAAACCACGGAGCCCCGTGCGCTTGAGGCCGCTCACCTCCATGAGCTCGAGGGGGAAGCCCGCGTCGGGAACGAGCTTCGTCTCGAGCCCCTTCGCCGTGCCGACGAAGAGCACCTCGCCGCCCGTTGCCGTGATTTCTTCGGCGAGCGCGATGCCCGGATACAGGTGACCGCCCGTGCCGCCGCCGGCGATGAGGACGCGAAGCGGCTTGGGTTGCGACATGTCAGGGGGTGGGCGGGGTCGGTGAGGTCAGGGGCGCGGGCCCCACTTCGACGACGAGCTTCGGCCCGCCCTGCATGCGGCGGTTGCGCGCCTTGCGCGCGCGGTTGCGCACCTCCGCGAGCAAGCCTTCGAGGCCCTCACCCGGCTCGGGGTTGCGCGCCGAGATGTTGGCGAGCACGCCCGCCATGAAGAGGCTCATGACGAGCGACGTGCCACCGTAGCTGATGAAGGGCAGCGGCAGGCCCTTCGTCGGCAGCGAGCCGAGCACGACGCCGATGTTGACGAGCGCCTGTAGGCCGAACATCGCCGTGATTCCAAAGGCCAGGTAACACCCGAAGACGTCGCGCGCGCGAAAGGCGGCGCGCATCCCGCGCCACACGAGCACGGAGAACGCGATGACGACGAAGAGAATGCCGACGAGACCCAGCTCTTCGCCGACGATCGACAGAATGAAGTCCGTGTGTGCCTCGGGGAGGAAGAACAGCTTCTGGCGCCCGTCGCCGAGGCCGAGGCCCGTCGTGCCGCCCGAGCCGACGCTGATGAGAGATTCGGTGATCTGGTAGCCGACGTCGCGGCGAAACGCCCACGGATCGAGGAACGCGAGCATGCGGCGCATGCGAAACGGCGTCGAGACGATGAACTTCCAACCAGCCGGCGCGGCGACGAGCACGGCGAGGATGAGGTAGCTCGTCCGCGTGCCCGCGACGCACAGCAGCCCCAGCGCGACGACGCCGAAGATCACCGCCGTGCCGAGATCGGGCTGCTTGAGCAGCAAGCCCATGAGCACGCCCGTCACGAGCAGCGGCGGCGCAAACCCGACGGAGAAGACGCGCACCTTTTCGGCTTGTCGGGCCAGCAGCGCCGCGAGGTACACGGTGAGCGCGAACTTCGCGAGCTCGCTCGGTTGGAACGACAGCGGGCCCAGCCGGAACCAGCGGATGGCGCCGCCCGCGCGCGAGCCGATCTTGAGGACGAAGGCGAGGCAAAGAATGCTCGCGAACAGCAGCGGGTAGGCGATGCGACGGTAGTGCGCGTAGTCGACGCGCACGGCGACCGACATGGCCACGAGGCCGAGCGTCGCGTAGATGAGCTCGCGCTTCAGGAAGTACGCGCCATCGCCGTACTTTTTTGCCGCGAAGACGGCGCCCGACGAGTACACCATGACGATGCCGAACGCGCAGAGCGCGAGCACGGCGCCCACGAGCACGCGATCGACGCCGACCTCGCTGGGGCGCACGTGCGGCGAGCCGTCGAAGGTGCGCGCGAGGCTCGCGCGGAGGACCGCGAGGCGCGCGCGCGCCTTCTCGAGCCACGGCCAGCGACGCCGCTCGCGCTCGGGCGTCGGCAACCGGCGCGCGCCCGGCCCCTCGGGCGAGCGCAGGCTGCGCGTGCCGCGGGAGGCGACCGCCGTGCGTGTCGTCGAACGTCTCGTCACCGCCATGGCGTCATCCTCACTGTCCCGACTCCGCGCGCGCGATGCGCTCGACCGCGTCGCGAAACACCTGAGCCCGGTGCGCGTAGTCGCGGAACATGTCGAAGCTCGAGCACGCCGGTGACAGCACGACGGCGTCGCCCGAGATCGCGAGACGCGCCGCCTCCGCGACGGCGTCCTCCATCGTCGCGGCGCGCACGACCGGCACGACGCCGCGGAAGGCCAACTCGATCTTGTCGGCCGCTTCCCCGATGAGAACGGCCCCGCGTCCCACGCTCGCCATCGCCCGCGCGAGCGGCGCGTAGTCGCCGCCTTTGTCGCGTCCGCCCGCGATGAGCACGACCTTGCGCGGAAACCCGTCGAGCGCCGCGACGACGGCGCCCACGTTCGTCCCCTTCGAGTCGTCATAGAACATCACGCCCGCGGCGTTCGCGACGAGCTCCATGCGGTGCGCGAGCGGCTGGAATTCGCCGAGCGCGCGCAGGGCCTCGGGGTACGTCGCGCCCGTGAGGCGCGCCGCGAGCAGCGCCGCGAGCGCGTTCGCTTGATTGTGGCGCCCGACGAGGGCGGGCACGGCCGTCGGATAGGCCTCGGCGCGCGCGCCCGGCAGGCGCACGACGAGATCCTCGCCGTCGAGCCACGCGCCCTCCGACAGGCGCTGTTCGAGCGAGAAGCCGAGGCGGCGCGCGCGGACGCCCTCGGTGTGGCGCATGACGAGAGGATCGTCGACGTTGACGACCGCGAAGTCGGACGTCGTCTGCGCCGCGAAGATGCGCGCTTTCGTGCGCGCGTAGTCGTCGAGGTCGACGTAGCGATCGAGGTGATCGGGCGTGATGTTCAGCAGCACGGCGACGCGCGGGTGAAACGTCTTCGTCGTCTCGAGCTGGAAGCTCGACACCTCGACGACGCACGTGCCGCCCGCGTCGCCCGCGGGCGTGCCCACGGCGAGCGCGAGCGGATCGCCGAGGTTGCCGCCCATGAACGTCGGACGTCCGCTCGCCCGCATGACGGCGCCCGCGAGCGTCGTCGTCGTCGACTTCCCGTTCGTGCCGGTGATCGCGAGAACCGCGGCGTCGATGAAGCTCGACGCGACCTCCATCTCACCCGTGACGGCGACGCCGGCGGCGCGCGCCGCCTGCAACGCGGGGATCTCGGGCACGCCGGGTGACAGGACGATGAGGTCGGCCGCGAGGAAGGTCTTGGCTTCGTGGCCGCCGATCTCGATCTGGATGTTGCGCGGCAGCTCGGCGAGCGCGGGCGCGAGCACGTCGGCGGTGCGCTTGTCCGTGACGGTGACGTTCGCGCCGCGCGCGGCGCACAGGATCGCCACCGCGGTCCCGGAGCGTCCGAGACCGACGACGAGGACCCGTTTTCCCTCGAAGGTGTTGGTCAGCGCGAGCGTCATCTAGTGGGCTTCATCGAACCTTGAGCGTGATGATGAGCCCCAGGATCGCGCAGGCGAACGACACGATCCAGAAACGCACCACGATTCGCGACTCGGGCCAGCCGAGCTTCTCGAAGTGGTGGTGGATCGGCGCCATGAGGAAGATGCGCTTCTTCGTGCGCTTGTAGTAGCCGACCTGGATGATATCGCTCACCACTTCCATGACGAAGACGCCGCC
>JBBQJG010000178.1:0-12188 GCA_038325725.1 Polyangia bacterium
ACCGGCCGTCCCCACGGGGTCCGCGCCGGCCGCGCCGATCGAACCACCGGCGGGCGCCGTGCCGGCTTGCCCACCACCCGTGTGACCGGCGCCAGCGCCGGAGCCCGCGCCGCCTTGGATCCCCGAAGGGGTGCCGCCGGAGCACGCGGTGAGATTGATGACCAGCGCGAGGGCGAGGGCCGGTCCACCAGAGCGGATGAGTCTCATCCCAGGGCAGTGGGACCGAACGTCCCTTTTCGTTTAGCCAAAACGAAGAGGTATCCTGCGGACCCACAACCCGAACCGTTCGAAGGAGACCTCGCCGTGAGCATCACCGCATCCGCCAGCTGGAAGAAGCTCGAGGCCCACCACCAGACGGTGGCGCCGCTCCTCATGCGCGATCTCTTCGCCAACGACGACGCCCGCTTCGCGCGCTTCTCGCTGCGCCTGGGCGACCTGCTGCTCGACTACTCGAAGAACCGTGTCACCGACGAGACGATGACATTGCTGCGGGCGCTCGCGCGCGAGGCGGGCGTCGAGGCGATGCGCGACCGTATGTTCGCGGGCGAGCCCATCAACCTCACCGAGGGGCGCGCCGTGCTGCACGTGGCGCTGCGCAACCGGAGCAAGCGCCCCATCCTCGTCGACAAGAAAGACGTCATGCCCGACGTCGACGCCGCCCTCGCCCACTGCAAGTCGTTCAGCGACGCCGTCCGCTCGGGCGCGTGGACGGGCTACACGGGCAAGGCCATCAAGTCGATCGTCAACATCGGCATCGGCGGCTCGGACCTAGGTCCCGTCATGGTGACCGAGGCGCTGCGGCCCTACGGCCGCCCCGATCTCGAGATGCATTTTGTCTCGAACGTCGACGGCTCGCACATCGCAGAGGCGCTCAAGCGCGTCGACCCCGAGACGACGCTCTTCCTCGTCGCGTCGAAGACGTTCACGACGCAAGAGACCATGACGAACGCGCACACGGCGCGAACCTGGTTCCTCCAACACGCCAAGGACGAAAAGCACGTCGCCAAGCACTTCGCGGCGCTCTCGACGAACACGAAGGCCGTGTCCGCCTTCGGGATCGATCCTGCCAACATGTTCGTCTTCTGGGACTGGGTCGGCGGCCGTTACTCGCTGTGGTCGTCGATCGGCCTGTCGATCGCGCTCGCGGTTGGCTACGAGCACTTCGAGGCGCTGCTGCAGGGCGCGTTCGAGATGGACGAGCACTTCCGCACGGCGCCGCTCGAGCAGAACCTACCCGTGACGCTCGCGTTGCTGGGCGTCTGGTACAACAACTTCTTCGGCGCCGCGACGCAGGCGATCCTGCCGTATGACCAGTACCTGAGCCGGTTCCCCGCCTACTTCCAGCAGGGCGACATGGAATCGAACGGCAAGAGCGTCACGCGCGACGGCAAGCGCGTCGACTATCAGACGGGCCCCGTGATCTGGGGCGAGCCCGGCACGAACGGGCAGCACGCCTTTTATCAACTGATTCACCAGGGCACGAAGCTGATCCCGTGCGACTTCCTCGCCGCCGTCGAGACGCACAACCCGCTCGGCAATCACCACGAGCTGCTGCTCGCGAACTTCTTCGCGCAGACCGAGGCGCTCATGCGCGGGCTCGACGAGGGCGAAGCGCGCAAGGAGCTCACGGCGCAGGGCCTCGACGCCGCGAAGCTCGAGGCGCTGCTGCCGCACAAGGTGTTCCCAGGCAACCGGCCGACGAACTCGCTCCTCTATCAAAAGCTCGACCCCCGCACGCTCGGCCGGCTCATCGCGATGTACGAGCACAAGATCTTCGTCCAGGGCGTCATCTGGAACGTGAACTCGTTCGACCAGTGTGGCGTCGAGCTCGGCAAGAAGCTCGCGGGCGCGATCGTCCCCGAGCTGGGGCCCCCCGGCGACGTCGCAACGCACGACGCCTCGACGCGCGGGCTCATCAACGAGTACAAGCGCCGCCGGCCGCCCACATAGGCGGTGCGGCGCGCCCCGTGTCGGCGCAAAAACCGCTTGCCGCCGGGCCCCGAAAGACATATGTCTTATTTAGTGAACACGGACACCAAGTCGACGGGGCGGGCGTCGTGATCGATCTGCCGATCGCGCTCGGGGGCCTCATCGTCGGCTTCATCGTCGGCATGACGGGCGTCGGCGGCGGCGCGCTCATGACCCCCATGCTGGTCCTCATCTTCGGGGTCCCGCCGCTGGCCGCGGTCTCGAGCGACCTGGTCGCCGCCGTCATCATGAAGCCGATCGGCGGCGGCGTGCACCTGCGTCGCGGCACCGTGAAGCTGGGCCTCGTGAAGTGGCTCATGGTGGGCTCGCTGCCGTGCGCGTTCCTCGGGGTGCTCCTCCTCAAGCGCGCCGGCGGCGGCGAGGCGCTGCAGGCACACATCAAGCTGGGCCTCGGCATCGCTCTGCTGCTCGCGTCCGCGGGGATCATCGTGCGGCCGCTCCTCGCCAAGCGTCACCGCGACGTCGCGCCCGCGGCCGACGGAAAGCTCGTCGTGAAGATCCTGCCGACGATCCTCATCGGCGCCCTCGGCGGCCTCATCGTGGGCATGACGTCCGTCGGTTCGGGGTCGCTGATGATCGTGCTGCTGCTGCTGCTCTACCCGCAGTTCCGCCTCTCGGACCTCGTGGGCACGGACCTCGTGCAGGCGATTCCGCTCGTTTGCTCGGCGGCACTGGGGCACTTGCTGCTCGGCGACTTCAAGCTCGCGCTCACGAGCTCGATCCTCGTCGGCGCCGTGCCGGGCGTCTACCTCGGCGCGCGGCTGTCGTCGCGCGCGCCCGACGGCATCCTGCGCCCCGTGCTCGTCATCGCGCTCTCGTCGTCGGCGCTCAAGCTGCTCGGCGTCAGCAACGCCGCCCTGCCGGTCGCGGTCGGCGGCGTCGTCGCGCTCGTGCTCGCCCTGGCGATCCCGGACCTCCGCCGCGCGCTCGCGCGCCGCCGCGCGCACGAGGCCGCCGCCGTGCCGAGCTCAGCGCCCCTGCTGGCGTCCGGGCCCGTCCACCGGACCGACCCCTAGCAGGTCACCTCTGCGTCACGCTTTTTTGGCGTTGGCGAGGATCTCGTCGATGAGGCCGTAGGCCTTCGCCTCGGCAGACGTCATGAAGTTGTCGCGCTCCGTGTCGTGCTTGATCTTGTCGGCTGGGTGTCCCGTGTGCTTCGCGTAGATGCCGTTGAGGGTGTCGCGCGCTTTCAGGATCTCGATGGCGTGGATCGCGATGTCGCTGGCCTGACCGCGATAGCCCGCGAGCGGTTGGTGGATCATGATGCGCGCGTTCGGCAACGCGGCGCGCTTGCCCTTCGCGCCGCTCGCGAGCAGCAGGCTCGCCATCGACGCCGCTTGGCCCATGCAAAGGGTCGCGACCGGGCAGCGCAGCGCATGCATCGTGTCGTAGATCGCCAGCCCCGCCGAGACGTCGCCGCCCGGCGAGTTGATGTACATCATGATGTCCTTGTCGGGATCCTCCGACTCGAGGAACAGCAACTGCGCGACGATGACGTTGGCGAGGTCATCGTCGATCTCGGTGCCGAGGAACACGATGCGGTCCTTGAGCAGGCGCGAAAAGATGTCCCAGCCGCGCTCGCCCTTGTGGGTCTGCTCGACGACGGTCGGCACCATGTTGGCGTAGATATTTTCGGGATATTTCATCGTCGCTTCTCCGGGATCGCGAGCCATGTCACGAGCGCCGCGCGTGAGAACCGCCACGCCGTGCCCAACCTTCGACCCGGCAGCTTACCAGCCTCGGCCAGCTCGACCACCTCTGCTTCGTCGATCTGGAGAAACTGCCCAGCCTGCTCGGCGTTCATGACCTCGCGGGGCTCTGCTGGCTCATGGGACTGGAATGAGTACGAGCCGACGGTCGCTGCCCGGCCAGAGAGATCAATGGTCACCTTGCGGGTCGACAGCGCGCCCAGGGCCGTGAGCCCGCGCCGGCTGTCGGGATCGACGTACTTCGTGACGAGGCCGGCGACGAGGTCCTTCTTGCGCATCCCCAGCGCCTCGGCGGCGCGATCGAGCTTGTCGACCGCCGCCGCCGGGAGCCGGACGTAAAGAGCGCCTTCCGCGATTGCCTTGGCGGGCTTCTTCGGCATGCCCATAAAATATACGAAAATATTTCATGGGCAACCCCGACCGCCCGAACGCCGTTCCCCCTAGCGCCCTTCTTGGACCTCTTCGATCGACTCGGGGATGAGCCCGTGCGCCTCGCGGTGCACGGCGACGGCGGCCTCGGCGCTCGGCGCCTCGGACAAACACACGACCGTCCCCGAGGCGGCGTCGAGCCAGTAGTTCAGGTACTTGACGTTGTGCTTGGGGCCGACGGCCAGATCCTTCTGGTGGGCGCCAGCGACGTCCTTGGCCGTCACCTTGCCCGCGCCCAGGTGATGGACGTCGAGGTAGAGCTTCATCCCCGGCGTCGGCGCCCAGCTCATGTTGTCCGACGTGACCTCCATGATGTGGCTCGCGACGAGGCCGTGCGCCTCCTTGTGCACGGAGCTCGCCGCCTCGGCGGACGGCGCTTCGGCGAGGCAATAGATGCGCCCCTCCTTCTCGTCGACCCAGTACGCCTTGTAGTCGACGCCGTACTTGCCCTGGGTCGCGAGATCGCGCGCGTGGGCGGCGGCCACGTCGTGCGCCGTGACTTTGCCCTTCCCGAGCTCGTGGACATCCAAGAACAGCTTGTTTCCGGACACCTTCGTCCCACCGGTCTTACGCGCTTCGGCCGCAACGCTTCTGGCCGCTCCGATCGCGAGCAGGGCCGCGGCGACCGCGGTCCCGAGATGCTTCTTCATGTTAACGGGCTGGGTTCGGTTCATGGGGTTCTCCTGTTTGCGGCGGTCGCGTGAGTGCGGCGCCGACCCCGTTGTTGTAAGAAATGCGAACGATGCCCGGAATGTCTGGCCGTCCGTTTGGCATGACCGCGCGTCCCGGCGGGGCTGACGTCGCCGACGGGACGCGATGAGCGACACGCTCTCCGACGTCCTGCGGGCCGTGCGCCTCACGGGCGCGGTGTTCTTCACCGTCGACGGCAAAGGCCAGTGGGTCACCGAGACGCCAGCGGGCAGCGAGATCGCCGCGCGCGTCATCCCCGGCGCGGAGCACGTCATCGACTATCACATCGTGGCGTCGGGCTCGTGCTGGGGCGGCATCGTGGGCGAGCCGCCCGTGCGGCTCGAGGCGGGAGACGTCATCGTCTTCCCGCAGGGCGACTCGCACGTCATGTCGAGCGCGCCGGGCATGCGCGGAGTCGCGAGCCTCGCGACGTATACCCGCCCCGAGGCGCAGCTCCCCATCGCGATCAGCCGCGACGGCGGCGGCAGCGGGCACGCGCAGCTCATCTGCGGGTTCCTCGGGTGCGACGCGCGCCCCTTCAACCCCCTGCTCGCGACGTTGCCCCGCACGATCCACGTGCCCGCGGCCGACGACGGCGTCATCGCCCAGTTCGTCAAGCTCGCGCTCTCGGAGTCGACCACGCGACGCGCGGGCGGCGAGTGCGTGCTCGCGCGCTTGAGCGAGCTGCTGTTCGTCGAGGTCGTGCGGCGCCACCTCGCGACGCTGCCGCCCGAGCATCGAGGCTGGCTCGCGGGTCTGCGCGACGAACAGGTCGGCCGCGCCCTCGAGAGGCTCCACGACCGCCCCGCGCACCCGTGGACGCTCGAGGCGCTCGCGCGCGAGGCCGGCATGTCGCGCTCGGGACTCGCCGAGCGCTTCGCGCACTTCGTGGGCGTACCGCCGATGGCGTACTTGATCCACTGGCGCATGCAGCTCGCGGCGTCGTACCTGTCGAGCACGGCGATGGGCCTCGCCGAGGTCGCCGAACGCGTCGGCTACGGCTCCGAGGCGGCGCTGAGCCGCGCGTTCAAGCGCCTCGTCGGCGTCGCCCCAGCGCTCTGGCGACAGGGCAAACGCGGCGCGCTCGCCGATTAGATCCGGGTTAGGTCAGCAGCGCGCGCAGGCTGTTCTTCAGGTCGTCGACGTTGAAGGGCTTCTGAATGAAGCCGGCGAGGCCCTTGCCGACGAAGCGGGCGATCGCGTCCTGCTCGTTGTAGCCGCTCATGAGCAGGACGCGGATGTTTGGCTCGAGACGCCGCAGCTCGCGGAAGGTCTCCTCGCCATCGAGGTGCGGCATCGTGAGGTCCATGAGCACGCCAGTGATTTCGCTCCTGCGCTGCCCGTAGACCTCGAGCGCCTCTCGGCCGTTTGACGCGACGATGACGCTGAAGCCGAGCGACTCGAGCATCCGGCTCGCGACCGCCTGCACCGTCTCTTCGTCGTCGACGACGAGGATCGTCCCGCGCGCGACGAGGGGCGCGTCGCGGGCGCCGCGCGGCGCGGCGACCCCGTCGGCCTCGCCACTCGCGACGGGCAGCAGGAACTTGAAGCTCGAGCCCTTGCCGGGCTCGCTGTAGACCTTGAGGGCGCCCTTGTGCCCCTGGACGATCCCCGACACGGCGGCCAAGCCCAGGCCACGGCCCGTGAACTTCGACGTGAAGAACGGCTCGAAGATGCGCGCCTGGACCTCGGGGCTCATGCCGCCGCCCGTGTCGCTCACCTCCATGAAGACGTAGTCGCCCGTGGGGATGTCGGGCGCCTGAAACGTCTTGTCGAGGTACGTCCGATCGGCGCGCACGACGCCCGTGCTGATCGAGATGACGCCGCTCCGCTCGCCGATGGCGTCGGACGCGTTGATGACCAGGTTCATGAGCACCTGGCGGATCTGCGTGTTGTCCGCGACGATGGCCGGCAGGCCGCGATCCAGGTGAAAGCGCAGCACGGCCTTCTTGCTGATCGACACCTGCAGGAGGTGCGTCGTGTCCTCGATGAGCTGGTTCAGGTTCGTCCGCTGCAGGATGAACCTGCCTTTGCCGGCGTACGCGAGCATCTGGCGGCACAGATCGGTCGCGCGCCGCGAGGCCTCCTCGATCTGCTCGAGGTGCTCCATCGCGGGCGACGTCTCGGACAACGCGAGCCGCGTGAGGCTGGCGTTGCCCAGGATCGTCGTGAGGATATTGTTGAAGTCGTGCGCGATGCCGCCCGCGAGGATGCCGAGGCTCTCGAGCTTCTGCCCCTCCTGCATGCGGTGTCGGAGCTGCTCGCGCTCATCGCGAGCGCGGTGGCGCTCGGTGATGTCCCAGGTGACGCCGACCATGCGCACGGGGCGGCTGGTCTCGTCCCGGAACACGCGTCCGTGCGAGGCGTAGCGTCGAGGCGTCTTCGTCGTCGGGCGGCCGCGAAACTCGATGATGAGGTCGTCGCCCGTCTCCATCGCGCGCTGGGACTCCCGCTCGACAGAGGCCTGATCATCCGGGTGCACGACGTGCGCGACGCCGAACACCTCGTCGCTCCCGACCGGTTGCTCGAAAAACGCGACGGGGTCGCTCGAGTAGCGGATCGGGCGCCGTCCTTCCAGGTCCCTGTCCCAGCTGATCGCGTGCGCGGCGGCGAGCGCAATCTGGAGCTCCTCGCTGCGCCGCCGCAGCGTCTCTTGCAGCGCGACCAGCTCGGAGACGTCTCGCGAGGTCACCACGATCGCGAGGATGTCGGGATCGTGCAGGTAGTTCACGGCGGCGGTCTCGAGGGTCTGCCAGTGGCCGTCGCGGTGACGCGCGCGGTACTGGATCAACATGACGCCCCCGGGAACGGCCAAGAGCTTCTTCACCTCTTGCCCGAAGCGCGGGAGGTCCTCGGGGTGCACGAGATCGAGCAGGCTCGCGCTCAAGAGCTCGGCGGGCGGATAGCCGCGGACGCGCTCGATCGACGGGCTCGCGTAGAAGGGCTTGCCGCTCTGATCGAGGAGCACGATGCCGTCGTACGAGTGCTCGACGATCTTGCGGAGGCGGCGCTCGCTGTCCGACTCGAAGGGCTCCGAGCTCCGCGCCGCTTGCCCCAACGTGTGAACGATCTGTCGGACGACGCCGCCCGCGTCGAGGATCGCCACGCTGAGCGCCGACGAGACGAAGCCGCTCTGGAACGCGTGAGGAAACTGCAGGCCCGAGCGCCACACGGTCCGCAGCTCGTCGCGCAGGCGGCTCGTCGCCGCCTCGTCCTGGCCGGCGTAGGGCGGCAGCTCGTGGAGCGCGCGCCCGGCGACCTCCCCGCGATCGCGCCCCACCATGCGGAGGTAGCCGTCGGTGACGCCGACGACGCGGTCGTCCTCGCCCAGCAACAGCTGCGGCTCGGGCGAGCCCTCGAACACACGCCGGTAGTCCACGGGCTCCGCCATCGGAGCGACTACCTTAGGGGCATGCCCGAGGGCTTGATAGGAAAACCTGCCCGCCCGCCTCGCGACGTAAACACCGCGCCCGCACAGGCCGGCGGCCGCGCGGGCGCGAAAAAAAACCCGGCGCCCCTTCCCGGAGGCATCTCGGGTTCTTAGGTTCATTTCATGCCTCAAGCCGTGAGCCCATGGTGACGTTGGCGCCACGCATCGGTTGCGCCATCCTCGCCGCCGAGACCGCCGTCGGAGCGGACCGTGACAGACAGCTGCTCTCCGTCAACGGCCAATCGCTCGCCGAGCGCGTGACGCTGGCGGCGTGTCGCTCCCGCGTCACGCGCACGGCCGTCATCGTTCGCTCTCGCGCCGACGAGGTCGCCGCCGCGGTGTCGAATCTTCCGGTCGACATCATCTCGAATCCGGTTTGGCCGGCCGGATTGGCCGCGGCGGTGCGCAGCGCCGTCGGCTGGGCGCGCGGCCGTCACTACGACGGGCTGCTGCTTGTCCGCATTGACGAGCCGTCGCTGTCGACATCGCTTCTCGACGCCCTCCTCCTGGCTTCGCAAGGAGGGCAACAGCTCGTCGGCGCGGAGTACGACGGCGTCGTCGGATTTCCCGCCCTCTTTCCCTGCGAGTCTTATTCCCGGCTCGAAGGATTGACGGGCGACAGCGACACGCGCGCCATCATCGAAGGCGCCGATCCCGACTTCCCCCTCGTCATGGTCAACGTGCCCCGCCGTGCGACGGTGGCCCCCGCTTCGCGCGAGCTCACGGGCCAGCCCCGCATCGCCGTCGCGGCCGCCTTGAAAGACGCCCGTCCCCTCCGAGCTCGACGCACGACTCGACCCGTTCCGACGAGCTGACGCTCGAGATCACGTTGTAAACGGTTCGGGCCCGACGGAGCTGGACGACGGCCGCGGCTCCGATGCAATAGTGCGAGCGGACGCATGAGGAGCTCTTTGCAGATTCGCCTCCTCGCGCTCGCCGTCGTCACGCTCGCGGGCGCGTGCAGGGGGCCCGAGGATCTCCCGAACGATCAGCTCCTGACTTCGGCGCACTTTCGTTACCATTCGCGCGCCGACACGGTGCTCGACCCGACGATCATGGATCGCCTCGAGGCGTACCGAACCGAGTTCGACGCGACCTACGGCGTGCAGAGCGGGATCGTCGACTACTACCGCTTCAGTGACTTCGCCGACGTCGTCGCAAACTCGGGATGCCCGGTCCCCTGTACAAACGGAAGGTCCGTGAGCGCGTTTGTTCCTCTGCACGAGCACGAGCTCGTTCACGCGCTCATGGCCGACGTCGGTCGACCGGCGCTCGTACTGCAGGAGGGCATCGCGCAGCACGCGGCGTGCATTCAGCCGAACCTCGCAGACCCTTTGGACCCGACGGCGTGGGCGGCGGCCGTGTCGGTGGGTGGCTTCGACTACGCAACGAACAGCTCGAAGGGCTCGCTCTACGACTTCGGCCAGCGCCTCGTGGCGTGGATGCGCGCGCAGGGCCCGCCGGCGCGCTTCGCCGATTTCTATCGCCAGGGCATCTTCACGTCCGATCCAGCGCTGTTCGATGTGCAGTTCGAGCGGGCGTGGGGGCGCCGCCTGAGCGACGTCGCCGCGGAGATCGAGGTCGATCGATACGCCGGCTCGTTCTGTGCGTGTACCGCCCCGGCGATTCCCGCCGATGGCACGCCGGCCTCGTTCGCCGCGGGCGAGGAGTATCGAACGCTCGACGTCGTCCAAGACAGCCGCGTCGAGCTCACGAACGACGGCGCGCAGCAGGTCTTCCCCGCGTCCTGCGCGAGCTCCGGCGGCTACGGTTTTGGCGCTCCCCCAGCGCCGACAGGACCGACGTTGACCGTCGCGCGGATGAGCGCGGGTCGCTACCTCGTGACGACACCGGAGCTCGAGACCGGGACGGCGACGGTGCGACAGGTTCAAACGCCTCAAGTCGACTGGACCTGCGAGGCGGCGGTCGCGGCGCCCATCCACGTCGGTTCGAAAGAGGTCGTTCTGTGGGTCGCCGCGGATCGAGCCAAGGTGCCGGCGGCCCTTTCGGACCTGACGTGGTTCGCGCTCGATCTCCCCGGTCCCAGCATCGTCAGCACATTCGCTCCCGACACGTTCGTCATCTGCAACAGGTCATGCAACGCTTTCGGCTCGCCCATAGGCCGCTCCTGCGGGGATCTCGTCGCCGGCGATGAGGGGATTGCGGTGTCGCCCCCGGCGAGCGGGCCCCTGCTGATCGGGATCGGCACCTCTACGGGTGGCCAGTCTACGGATCGCCAGGTCGCCCACAGCGTTGGCGTTCGCGTGCGGCCCGCGCCATGAGAGGTGCCTCTTTCGCCTTCGCGGCGCTCGCGTGTTTTCCGTCGCTCGGCGCGGCGCGGGCGCGCGCCGACGAGCTCGCTGTGTCGCAGCCTGCGCCCCCGCCCCGTTGGGTCCTCGAGCCGCGGGCCTTCGTCGGCGGCGCGCTGCTCCTCGGCGACGCGCGCGAGCTTTACACCGCGGCGCCCGACGTGGGCGTCGGCGTCGCCGTGGGGCGACCCGGTGCGCGGTTGCGCTGGCGCGCCTCGCTCGACGTGCAGCCCGCGCTCGACGTCGCGCCCGGCGCCTCGGTCACCCTCCTGCGTACGAATCTCGGGGCCGCGTTCACGTGGCGACAGCACCTCGTGACCGCGCTCGAGGCAGGGCCCATCGTTCGAAGGATCGCGATCGAAGACGAGATCTCGCGGACCACCTTTGGGGCCTCGATCGCCGGCGAGGTGGGCTGGCGGTTCCGCCCATGGGCGCGCTGGTCATTGACGCCGAGCGTGCGCGCGTCTACGGCGTGGTTCTACGGTGACCTGTTGTTCCTATGGAAAGACGTCGCCGGCTTCGTCACGATCGAAAGAGAGAAGGCACCCTAACGCGTTCGTTGCCGGCGCCCCTGTGACGTCGCACCTCTCCCAAGCTCTCGTGCAGCCTTTGAACAATTGCTGGCGCGCGTTCGCACGTCCTGACGCGTGCCTCAGGGGAGGATCATCCGCCAGGCCTGCGCGACGACTTGCCTCGCGTCGCGCGCGATGATGTCGCCATGCGAGAGGATCACACGCTCGAAGTCCCATTCAAGGATGCGCTCCATGCTCTCGCGCACGCGCGCCTTGTCGCCCCAGGCGAACCGGTACTCGGGTGCCGGGCTGGGTCGGTTCCACATGCCAAGCGCGCGAAAAGCGATCCGGAGGAACCAGCTGGTGCCGGGCGTGGCCGGCGTGAAGTTCTCGACGAGGTCGGTGAGGATGAGGGTGCGGCTGGCGCGGTGAAAGAAGGCGACCTCGCGCATGAGGCGCGTCCCCTTCAGCGCGACCTGCGCCAGCTCGTCGGCCCACAGCGGCGGGGCCTCATCGCCGAGAACGAAATCGAAGGTGAGGCCCTTGGCTCGCTTCTCGACCCCGGGGCAAATGTAGGTGACCGCGTCGGGGAACGCTTGCTGGCATGAGCGAACGTGCAGCCAGTGGAGGTTGCCCGGGGCGATGATCGCCGCAACCCGACCCAGCGCGGCGACCTCCGCGGTGAGCGAATCATCAAAGGCGCACGGGGAGTGGACGAGAATCTCGCCGCTCCGGAGCTTGATCACCGTCATGCGCGCGTTGAACCGAGCGCCGCCCAGTCGCACGAAGTACTGCCGCAGCCACAGCGCATCGGGAACGAAGACTTCGAGGGAAGGAGCCATTCGGAGCCTCTCCTTCGGCGCCGCACCCGCCGAGGCTCTGTCCAGCGGCTCGCCGCCGCCGGCTGCAAGGACCGCCAACACCACCGCCGGGCGGGGTGGGGCACGTCGAATTTTCCGCGACTTCTCGGAAGGTACTTCTTGCGGGGTGGACGGGACTTGAACCCGCGGCCTCCGGCGTGACAGGCCGGCGTTATAACCAACTTAACTACCACCCCAACGTGACGGTCGTTCTTACTTCCTCGCGACGGTAGGTGCAACAGGATTCGCTGGCTTTGACC
>JBBQJG010000179.1:0-12120 GCA_038325725.1 Polyangia bacterium
CCTTACCCTTCACGGCGCCGCCCTTGCCGGCGGGCGCCGCGACGAGCGGCGACGTGCCCTTGGCCCGCCGTGGCTCCGGCGGCGTCAGGCCCATCGTCACCTCGCGCGGCGCGTCCCCCGTGGGCGAATACACGACGATGCGCTGCCCGTCGTGCAGCTCGGTGTTGTACGAGAACCGATTGATGCGCGCGAGATCCCCCGGAGTGAGACCGTAGCGGCGTCCCACCTTGATGAGCGTGTCGCCCGCCTTCGCCGTGATCGTGAGCCGCTTGCGACCCTTGCGCGCCGTCTCGAGCTCGAGGAATTCCTCCGAGCCGAGCGTCACGACGCGAACCTTGCCCGGGTCGAGCAACAGCACGCCCACGGGATCGAAGTCCCTGCGCACGTAGACTTGCAGCACCATGCGCGGGTGCAACTTGGCCGTCGCGTCGAGGTTGTTCCACTCGGTGAGCTCGTCCGGGCGCACGCCGAACGTCGCGGCGATCTCCTCGAGCCCGTCGCCGTCGCGCGTCCGATAGAAAACGCGCTCGCGCCCGTCGTACGCGAACGACCGATCCGGAACCGCGACGATCACGAGATCGTCGACCGGCTCCGCGTCGACGCCCTCGTCGGCCGTGTCGTCGTGCCCCTTGTCCTTGGGTGGCTTCGCGGCTTTCGCCGCCGTCACCCCCCGGCGCGGAACGACGATGCTGACGCCCGCGCGCAGCTCAGCCGAGTCCTTGACGCCGTTCCACTTGCGCAGCTCTCGCGTCGTCACGCCGCGCGCGCGCGCGACGTCGTCGAGCGTCTCGCCGAACCGGAGCACGATCGTCTCCATGCGGTCGCTCGCCGCGTGCGTGGCCTCGAAGCTCTCGGCGAATGCCTTGCCCGCGCCCGGCGGCAAACGCACGCGCGAAGGCCCGCGGTCCGGCGGCGTGCGATCGCGGATCAGCTGCGGATTGAGCGCCTCGAGCGTTTCGACGCGCACGCCGGCCGCTCGCGCGATCGTCGTGAGCGGCGTTCCCGGCGGCGCCTCGACCTCTTCATACGAATAGGCCGCGTCCGTGACGATGTCGCCGAACCCGAAGGCCGCCGCGTTCGTGCCCACGATCGCCGCCGCGAGGATCTTCGGCACGTAGATGCTCGACTCCCACGGCAGACCGGCCTCGTGGCGCACGAGCTCCCAGAAGTCGTTCGTGTTGTAGGCCGTGATCGACTTGAGCACGGCGCCGTAGCCGGCGTTGTACGCGGCGAACACGAGCGGCCACGAGCCAAAGCGCACGTAGAGGTCTTTCAAGTAGCGCGCGGCCGCGTCGGCGGCGCGCTCGGGATCGCAGCGCGCGTCGAGCCAGTAGCTGACCTCGAGCCCGTACGCGCGCGCCGCGCCCGGCATGAACTGCCACACGCCGCCCGCGCCGACGCGCGAGCGCGCCCCCGTGTCGAAGCCGCTCTCGATCATCGCGACGTAGACGAGATCCTTCGGTAGCCCGTGACGCTCGAGCGTCTTTTCGAAGATCGCGCGGAAGCGCCCTGCGCGACGCAGCCAGCTCGCCATGACGGCGCGGCCCTTCGGATCGTTCTTGAAGTAGTCGAGGTAGCGCAGCAAGAGCGGATCCCAGCGCACGGGCAGCTCGGGCAGCTTGAGCGTTCGCAGCCACTCGGTGTCCGGCGCCGCCGCCGCATCGGATCCATTGGGCCGCGCTGGCATCGCGGGTGTCCGCAGCTCGGCGGGCACGTCGCCGCTTCCGCCCCATTTCCCCGGCAAAGCCACGTCAGCGCCGTCGCCGCTGTCGACGTTCGCGGGCGCGATGGGGCGCGCGCGCGGGAAGGCCTGCTCCTCGAAACGACGAACTTCACGCAACTCCGGGCTTTCCGGCGCCGTGCCGGGATCGTCGACGGGCGAGCCTCGTACAGCGCGCCGCTCGGACAGACTCTCCTCTACGGGGCCCACGGGCCCCTTGGCCGCGGGAGGCGCGCGACGCGGCGCCGAAGACACGGGCGTCGCGCCGCTCGCGCGCCCGCCGAGCCCGACGAGCACGAGCAGGACGGCGATGGACCTCCCGCTTGGGGCGCGCGCGGGCCGGCTCATGAACCTCGACGACAAGCGCGGATCGTATCGGATAGACGGCCGGTCGCCAAAAAACCCAGTGCGCGTTTGCTTGTTCGGCCTGGAGTGCTATAGAAGGGCCAGGTAAGGAGACACACATGCCGTTCGGTATGGGCTTCGGCGAGCTCGTCCTCATTCTTCTGATCGTTGTCGTCGTCTTCGGATCGACGAAGCTGCCTCAGCTCGGTGACGGGCTTGGCAAGGCGATCAAGAATTTCAAACGAGCCGTGAACTCGCAGAACGAGATCGACGTGTCTCCCGCGGCGAAGGACAAAGCCGCGAGCGACGACACCGCCGACGCTGGCAAGTCCGCGAAGTAGTCGCGACCGGCTCGTCGTGATCGCGCCGCTTCGGAGCGATCGTTTCCGTTCGTGCGTGTCGACACTCTTCGCGCTCGCGTGAAATCCCGCGTGTGCGTCGTCGCGTGACGCGCAGATGCCCGCGCCCTGCGTTGGCGCAACGGCCCATCGGCGGAGCCGCGCCCGAGGGCACGAAGCGCAAGTATTTACCTTCATTGGTGAAATTCCCTCGTCTGTCGAACTAGAATAGTTTGTTAGATTACACGATTGACGATGCTAATTGACTATGACACCCTAAGACAATGACGACAGCTCGCACGATCAAGAGGTACGCGAACCGGAAGCTCTACGACACGCGCGACAGCCGCTACGTGACGCTGGATCACATTGCGGCGATGGTGCGCGCGGGAGATGACGTTCGCGTCGTCGACAACACGACGAGAGCCGATCTCACGACGGCAACGCTCGCCCAGATCATCTTCGAGGAGGAAAAGAAGACCCCGCGGCTTTCTGTCGCAGGCCTCCGCAAGATCATCCAGGGCGGCATGCCCGCCGCGCCGGCCGTCCCCGCCGCCGGTGGCGCGCCCCCGCCCCCCGGTATGGTCGGCTCGGGTGGCGCCGGCGGCGCCGCCGCTTAGCGGCAGCTTCGGCTAGAAATCGAAGCCCGCCGATAAGGCGAAGCTCTGCTGGGTGCCGCTCGTGTCGCGGGCGGCCTCGGGCTGGTTCTGGTCATTCGAATGACCAGCGGGGGAGATGTCGAGCTCTCCTACGAGAAACAGCACCGACATCTTCAGCTTGAAGCCGACCGACCACCGCTGGCGGGTGATGACGCTCTGCTGGGGGAACGTGAAGTTCGCCTCGAGGTCATTGAACCGGTTCGCGCCCGTCGGCACGGCCGGGCAACCCGTCGTGGCCATCGTGGGGTTGCTGGCGCGATCGATGGCGTCGCACTTCGGCGTCGCGTCGATGACGCCGCTCTGCGCGTCGATGAAAAGCAGGTTCCAGCCCACGAACGGTTCGAGCCTCGCCGTGCCCGCGATGCCGAACGCCTTCGAGAGCAGCACGTCGACGCCGTAGACGTTGAGGTCGACCTGATCGGTCCCCAGGAGCTGCGATACCGAGCCGCGCACGGCGAGCGACGGCAGCACCCAGCCGTGAAAGCCTTCTTGGAGCGCGATCTTCGCGTAGCCCTGCACGACGTACATTCGCGAGCCCACGATGTTGAGGGCCCCCGCGCCGAACTCGAACGCCGGCAGCGGCAACCACAGGCCCTTGCGCACGAAACCACCGACGGTCATGAGGTACGAGCTGGGACGGGCGGCCGCCGTGTTCGCCGGATCGACGCCCGCGACGCCGTTCCAGTAGTCTCGTCCCGAGTTGATCTTCGTGACGCCGAGCTCGGCCGAGAACTGAAAGCCCGCGTAGCCGAGCGTGTCGGCCGGCGTCTGCAGGCGCGGCGCGACGACGACGCCGAGCTCGGACATGAGGCTCCGGAAGCGCGTCTGCGCCTCGGGATCGAACTTGATGCCGGTGACACCGAGGCCGTTCGCCGCCGTACTGCGCTGGACCCAAGAGCACTCGGAAGAGGACGTCGGGTTGCCGTTCACGTCGGGCACGCCGAGGCCCGGGACCGAATGCGGGGCGCACAAGTTCAGCAGCTGAAGGTCGTTCCTTCCGGCGCGCGCGACACCGCCCGCCGCGATGACGGCGCCCGTGGCGAGCGCGACCACGAGGAGGCGGCGGGGTGCTGCCGGCCGCGTCCGAAAGAAGGCCATCGGCAGGTACGGTACGGTCCCCCGTCGAACAGTGTCAAGAACGGGGAGACTTCGCCGCGCCACATCCTCGGTCAGGCGGTGTCCCACGCGGGCCATCCTGTCGGTCGCGCTTCGGCCTTCGACGTTCTCTTGCGCGCCGCTCTATCGCCGATCCGGAGGCATGCTAGCCTCCCGCGTTCGATGCCCCCCGTCCTTGCGTTCGAACGGTTCGTCGGGGTGCGGTATCTCCACCGGGCGCGGCCGCCGCGAGGCACGCGCGTCGCGCTCGGCCTGTCGCTCGGCCTCGCGGCGCTCGGCTTCGCGGTGTTCTTCGCCTCGCGCGGGCGGTTGCGCGCGGGCGAGACGTTCGGCGTCGTCACCGTGCTGCTCGCGGCGCTGGGAGTCGCGTGGGCCGTGCTGCTGCGAGCGTTCTCGGTCTTCACGGCCGTGTCGACGATGGGCGTCGTCCTCGGCGTCGCGTCGCTCGTCGTCGTGCTCGCCGTGACGAGCGGGTTCGAGCACGAGTTCCAGGAAAAGGTCCTCGCGCTCAACGCCCACCTCATCGTCATCCCCTACGGCGACGTCGACATTGATTCGCCCGAGGCCGACCGCATCCAAGACAAGCTGCGCGGCATGCCCGGCGTCGTGAGCATGTCGAAGTTCCTGTTTTCGGCGGGCGAGGTCATGGTGGGCCGCATCGGCGCCAACCTCAAAGGCGTGGACTTGAAGAACGGCGCCGACGATCTGCGCCATGCGCTCGTCGCGGGCCGCGTCGAGGATCTCGCGGCGCCCGCGAGCTGCCCGCTGCCGGCGGGCGCCGCCGCGAAAGAAACCACCGACGTCGGACGCATAGCCCTCGGCGCCGAGCTCGCGCACAAGCTGCACCTCGACGTCGGCAGCTGCGTCTCGATCATGGTGCCGTTCTCGACGGGGACCGACGCGCCGCCGGCCTTCTTGTTCAAGGTCGTGGGTCTGTTCCGCATGGGCTTCAACGAATACGACACGCGCCTCGCCTACGTGAGCCTCGCCGACGCGCGCAAGGTCGCGAACGCGCGCGGCTCCGTGTTCGGCGTCGAGCTGCGCTTCGCCGATCCCATGACGGCGTTGCACATGACCGACGAGGTGAAGCGGCGCCTAGACGCGCCTTACCGCGTGATCGACTGGAAGGAGCTCAATCACAACCTGTTCATGGCGCTCACGATGCAGAAGCTCATGATCTCGTTGCTGCTCGTCCTCATCATCGTCGTCGCCGCGTTCAACATCGTCGCGTCGTTGACGATGATCGTGCTGTCGAAGGTCCGCGAGATCGCGATCCTGCAGGCCATGGGCGCGCGCTCCCTCACCGTGGCGCGCATCTTCCTCGTCGCGGGCACGACGGTCGGCGCGATCGGCACGAGCCTCGGCATCGTCTACGGCGTGCTCATCTGCTTCCTCGCGCGGCTGTACGGCTACCCGCTGGATCCGAAGGTCTATCTCATCGGACAGCTGCCCGTGGAGATCGCGCCCGGCGAGATCGCCGCCGTCGCCGCCGCGACGCTCGCGATCTGCTTCCTCGCGACGCTCTACCCCGCGATGCGCGCCAGCCGCCTGCGCGCCGTCGACGGTCTCAGATACAACTAGAGCTTGCGGGCGATGTCGGCGGCTTCGGCGCCGGGCTTGGCGCTGGCCTTCGCTTCGTACTTCGACGGGCACTTCGCCATGATGCCGTCGGGAACGACGTCGAGGTGCGAGTCGGCCGCGAGCGTACCCTTGGCGACGACCTCGGCCCCGTCCTTGAACGTGTCGGGCACGAGGCCCGTATAAGTGGCGCTGATGATCGCGGGCGGACGCGGCTCGGGGCGGCTCATCGAGCCCGTCTCGATCTTGAAGCGATACATGAGCGTGCCGCGCGCCTGCTCGATCGACCCGGGGACGACGTTGCCATGCACCTGGAGCTTCTTGCCCTGCCACGGCGCCGTGTTCGCCATGACCTCGTCGACGTGCTTGTAGTACTCGCCGCCTTCCTTGACGGACGCGCGCAGCATGAACGCGACGGCGCCCGTGATGACGACGACGGACGCGATGACCTTCCACGCGGCCCCGCGGCTCACGGGGGCCGACGATGCAGCTTCAGGGCGGGGGGCGTCGCTCATGGCGGTGATCCTAACCGGGTTCGGCTTCGATTCAATCCCGGGCCTTGCGCGGCATCGCTGCGACCTTGTGGAAGTAGCGGCGAAACATCTCCATTCCGCCTGACGCCTGCCCCCAATCGTAGTTCTCGTTGACGGCGTGGTAGCCGTGCTCGGGCAACGACAGGCCCATGAACGTCACCGGGCCCTTCAAGAGGCGCCGCATCGTGAGCACCGCGCCGATCGAGCCGCCCTCGCGCGTGAAGCCGGGCTCGCGGCCGAAGGTCTCCTTCATCGCCTCGGCGGCGGCGGCGTTGTGTGGTCCGCCCAGCGGCGCCAGGTAGGGCTCGAGCGACGCCTCGTGCGTCACGACGGCGTCAGGGAGCTGCTTTTTGACGAAGCGCTTGATGAGCTGGAAGACCTTGGCCGGCTTCTGATGGGGCACGAGGCGCGTCGAAAGCTTGAGCTCGGCCTTGTGCGGCACGATCGTCTTGATGCCCGGCCCGCTGTAACCGCCCACGAGGCCGTGCACCTCGAACGTCGGCAGCGCCATGATCGATTCCATGACGGCCAGATCGGTCTTGTGCGGGCGCAGGCTGCGCAGCTCGTGCGCGGCCTTGAAGGTCTTGCTCGAGAAGCCGGCGCGCGCGAAGGCCTTCTTCTCGATGGCCGTGAGGCGGCCGACGTCGTCATAGAAGCCGGGGATCTTCACGCGGCCCGTGCGCGCATCGACGCACGCGGCGACGAGCCCGGCGAGCTCGGTGATCGGGTTGCGCGCGGCGCCGCCCGTCGTGCCCGAGTGGACGTCCTTGGCGCCCGTCTGCAGCGAGACGGTGAAGCCCATGAGGCCACGCAGGCCGTAGGCGATCGCGGGACGACCCGCGGCGATCCAGATCGTGTCGGAGACGACCACCGAGCCGGTGTGGAAAGGCGCGCGGCCCGCTTTTGCGTCGCCGGCGATCGCGGCGGCGAGACCGCGCTCGAAGTTCGGGCTGCCTATTTCTTCCTCGAGCTCCCACAGGAACTGGATGTTGACGGGCGCGTCCTCCTCGAGCGCGAGGCGCGCGCCGTACAGCGCCGTGAGCGCCGGGCCCTTGTCGTCCGTCGTGCCGCGCCCGAACCACCGGACGTTGTTCTTCTCTTGCACGCGCGAGAACGTGAAGGGCGGCGTCTTCCACTCGGGCCCGTCGGCGGGCTGCACGTCGAGGTGGTTGTAGACCGTGACGGTGGGGAACGACGGGTCGCGCACGATGCGACCCACGACGAGAGGAAAACCGCCGGTCTCGATGATGTCGACCTCCGCGCCCACGTCGCGCAACAAGCCGGCGGCCAGCGCCGCGCACGCGTCCATCTCGGGACGGCGCGCCGGATCCATGCTCACCGTGGGCGTCTCGACGAGCGCGGCGAGCTTGGTCTCGAACTCGCCGCGCAGCCCGGCGATCTTCTGGCGCAGTTGGGTCGTGTCGAGCATGCCGCGATTTGTACCACCGCCGCCGCGCGGCCGCAGCGATCGCCGCCGGCCCGGCGCGCTCAACCGCCGATCTGAACCATGGCCTTGCGCGGCCCGCCGAGGCCGACGAGTTGGAATTCGTGGCCGTCGCGCTTCGTCGCGAGCGCGCGCCTGACGGCGTCCACGACGGCGTCGGCGCCGCCCGCGCGCAGGGGGCCGCGCAGGTCGATGGCGTCGTCGTGGGCGAGGCAGGCGTGCAGCGCGCCCGTCGCCGAGAGGCGCACGCGGTTGCACGTGTCGCAAAAGTGCTCGGTCATGGGCGCGATGATCCCGAAGCGACGCGCTTCGTCTCCCTCGAGCCGATAGGGGCGCGCCGGACCTCCGCCCGGGACTGCGCCGGCGACGTCAGCGACGACGCGCGCGCCGAGCTGAGCGGCAATCACCGCGCGGATCTCGGCAGCCGCGAGCAGCTCGCCCGGGACCCAAGTCTGCCCAGCGGCCATGGGCATGAGCTCGATGAAGCGCGGGATGAAGCCGCGCTGCCAGGCGTAGGCGCAGATCGCGGCCAGCTCGCCGTCGTTGAAGCCTTTGACGGCAACCGTGTTGAGCTTGATCGCGAAGCCCGCGGCGCGCGCGGCGTCGAGGCCCGCGAGCACACGAAGCAGGTCGCCGCGGCCCGTGATGCGGCGAAACTTCTCTGCGTCGAGAGAATCGAGGCTGACGTTGAGACGATCGACGCCCGCGGCGCGCAGCGGCCCCGCGAGCTCTTCGAGCAGGTGGCCGTTCGTCGACAGCGACAGCTCCTCGACGCCCGGCAACGCGCGCAGCTTCCGCGCGAGCGTCGGCAGCTCGCGGCGCACCGTCGGCTCGCCACCCGTGAGGCGCAGCCGCCGCACGCCGAGCGAGACGAACACGCGCGCGAGCGCGACGATCTCCTCGAACGAGAGCACGTCGCCGCGCGGCGCGTGCGCGACGGCGGCCTCGTCGTCGGGGATGCAGTACGTGCAACGGTAGTTGCAGCGATCGGTCACGGAGATGCGGAGGTACTCGAGCGCGCGCCCCTGCCGGTCGGCGAGCGGCCGCGCCGGCGCTTCAGGGGCGTGAGCGATGGCCATGGGGCGCCCCCTCGCTGTGAGGCGCGGCGTGGCCGCGACGCAGTTGCCCGACGGCGTGGGCGAGCTCGGGCGCGATGAGCTTTCGCATGGCGAGCCGCACGGCCGCGGGCGAGCCCGGCATGAGGAACACGAGCACGCCGCCGACGACGCCCGCGTCGGCGCGCGACAGCATCGCGGCCGCGCCGATCTCCTGGAACGACAACGCGCGGAACAGCTCGCCGAAGCCGTCGAGGCGCCGCTCGAACAGCGGGCCCAAGGCTTCGGGCGTGCGATCGCGTGGCGCGAGGCCCGTGCCGCCCGTGACGAGCACGGCGTCTACGCGGCCCGAGGCCGCGAGCGCCGCGACGTGCGCGCGCAACGCCTCGGGCTCCTCGCGCAGGAGCGCCTCGTCGGCGACGACGAAGCCCGCTTCGATGGCGAGCTCGCGCAAGAGCCGACCGCCGGCGTCGTCGTGAGGCTCGCCGGCCGCCCCCGCCCGCCGGCTATCGGAGGCCGTGAGGAGCGCGACGCGAAGGGCGGCGGCAGACGGCGCGTAGGCCTTGTGTTCCTCGACGGACATCGCGTCTTCCGCGCCGCGAGCATGGCGTGCGGCCCGCGTTGACGCAAGCCGGGCCGCGTGGCACAAACAAAACCGATGTCGATGATGGGCGCGATGAAGGACCTGGTGATTGGGCGCGCGATGCGCCTCATGAGCGACCCGCGCGTGTCTCGCGTCATGGGCGATCCGCGCCTCATGAACGTCGCGATGAAGGCCGTCAGCGTCGGTGGCAACGTACGCTCCGAGCTCGATCGCGCGAGCCGCTTCGCCGCGGGCGTGCTCGGCTTCGCGACGCAGGAGGAAGTGTCGACCCTCCGCTCGACGGTCCAAACGCTCGAGGATCAGCTCGCCGTGCTCGACGCCCGACGCGGCGCCAACGACCCCACGAGCTGAACGCAGCGCGGCTCGCGCGGCGCCGGTCCTCGTGCGTTATCTCGGCGCAGGCCCTGGAAACTGCGCCCGGGCGATGTTCATAAGAATCTGTGATGATTAGGTTTGTGTTCGTCAGCTGCCGCACTGCGCTCGGGACAGCATGCCGGCATACACTTTCGAATTGATAATTATCGGCTCGTCCGACACCATGGTCCAACCTGCGCTTTTGTGCGGGCGAGTAGGACTTGAGCACACCAAAGAAAATCAGGCGCGCGCCCGCGAGCGCGCTTCCTTTCTTGTTGATGCTCGTCGTCTCGTCGCGCGCGGCGGCCGCCCCGAGCGCGCCCGCCGCGCCGCCTCCGCCCGCGGGCCTCGAAGGCACGGTCTGGCTGGACGCCCGCGCCCCGGTCTTCGCGGCGATTCATCCGACGGATCTCGGCGACGGCTTCGCGCTCATGGATCTGTTGGGCGGGATCTTTCCCGAGACGATGCGAACGCTCAACCGCGTGCGCGACGGCCTGGGCCTCTATTCGTTCAGCGCCGGCGAGTTCTCTGAGAGCGGCGTCGATCCCGACGCCATCGTCGTCGCGTCGTGGGGCGTCGCCGATGAGGCCGACGGGTCCGCGCGCAAGCAAGACAAGCAAAGCAGTAAGGACGACAAGAAGAAGCCGAGCGCGCGTCCCGTCTTCGTGCGCCACCGCTTCGTCATCAAGACGCTCGACGGTGACCGGCTCGTGCGGGCGGCCGTCGCGATCCTCGCGGGCAGCAACATCAGCGTCGCGAATTTCGCGCGCGTGCGTGGCGAGCCCAGCATCCCCGACTGGGCCGCCGCGGCGGACGTCAAGGCGCTCGCGAAGAAGCACGGCATCCTCGTGCTCGGACGCGCGCGCGACGGCGCGCTCATCTCGATGAGGCGCGTCGGCGAGCTCGCGATCGTCGACTACGCCGACCCGTGGGCGGGCGTCGCCGCCGAGACCAAGGGCGAGGTCGCGGGCACGCTCGCGAAGATGGTCGCGACGCCCAAGGAGACGCTCGCGACGGCGCTCGCGAAGGGCACCCGGCGGTTGCTGGCGACCGAGGACGTGTCGATCGCGCTCGTCGTCGAGCCGTCGGCGCTCGGGGCGTTGCTGCCGCGTTCGTCGTGCCGCAAGGATTGGATGGCGCCCGAGAGCGCGCTCTTCGACGACGCCGCCGTGCTGCTGCGCCTGCATCCGTTCCAGTGGCGGCTCGAGATCGCGTGGGGGCTCACGGCGCTGGGGAAGGCGCGGCTCGGCGGCGTCGCGAACGACGACGGGCTCGTCGATCCGCGCGCGGCGACGAGCGAAGGGATCGCGGCGGGCGGGCTCATGGTCGATAGCTTCGACGCGATCCGCACGGCGCCACGCCCGGCCGTGCTCGCGGGCAAGGCCGAGCAAGCCGCCGCTTCGCTCGAGGCCTGCGGGCCAATCTCCTGGCTCACGGTGGGCGCGCGGTTCTGGCCGCAGCTCGCGGCGCTTCAATTCGAGCGGCTCACAGCCTCGCTGACGAGCGCGAGCGCGCAGGGCGCGCCCAGCACCGCGATCTTGCCGAGCCTCCGCAACGTCGCGGCCGTCTTGCGGCACCTACCGGACGCGAAAGAGACCTGGGAGAACGGCACCGTGCTCCTCGGCTCGCTGCCGCCGACGGCGGAGGCCGCGGTGACCGAGGCGCTCGCGGGCCAGACGAGCGGCAAGCCCGAGCCGCAGGCCTTCGGGGGTCGCCTCCCGACGTTCTTCGATCTGTCGGCGGGCACGGGCTTCTCGGAGGCGGGGCTCGAGCACATCGCGGGCAGCCGTCTCGCGCTCGCGCTGACGCCGCAGGCGACGGGGCTCGGGTGGTACTACCGCCTCGCGCGGCGGCCCGCGAAGTTCGGGCCGCAATCGAACATCGGCTACCTCCACCTCAACCTCGCGCGCCTGCTCGACACGTGGGCCGAGGAATCTGATCAGGCCACGCGCGCCGCCGTGCGCCTCGCCGCGAGTCAGCTGGGACAGCTCGGCGGCAACATGTCGGTGGACGGCGACCTCGTGCGCCTCGCCCTCGACCTGTCCGAGAACCAGTAGCCCGGGAGGTCGGGCTTCCCCCGACCGAGCGACCGCCGGAGGCGAGAACCAGTAGCCCGAGGGGGCCCGAGGGAGGTCGGGCTTCGCCCGACCGAGCGAGCACAGGAGGGTTTGGGAACCCTCTCAGGGTTCCCAACTAGCGCGCTTTCACGTTGATCCGAGGGAGTAGCCCGAAAAGGCCGCCCACGCTCTGACGTCGTCGGTGGAGATGAGGGTCATCGCGAAGGCGACGGCGTCGTCGAAGGCGTCTCTTGAGAGCGTGGGCAGGCGTCGAAGGATGTCCTTGAGTTTGGCCCACGCCTTCTCGATGGGGTTGT
>JBBQJG010000180.1:0-12105 GCA_038325725.1 Polyangia bacterium
CTGCTCGGGGGCCATGTAGGCGGGCGTTCCCACGAGCGCGCCCGTCTGCGTGAGCTTCTGCCGCAGGTAACTCCCCGACGTCGAGCTCGAGGGCGTACTCGAGGGCGCCCCATCCTGCGCCGGGCCGAGTCGCGCCGTCGCGTCGAGGTCTGCTTCGGGGGGCGCGCGATCGAAGTCCATGAGCTCTTGCAGCCGTTCGCTTCTGAAGGAGCCCGAGATCTCCCGAGGAACTTCTGGAACGGGCTCGCCCACTTGGCGCGCCAGGCCGAAGTCCATGACCCGGACTTGACCGTCCTTCGTGAGCATGACGTTGTCGGGCTTGAAGTCGCGGTGGACGATGCCAGCGCCGTGCGCCGCGACGAGGCCGCGGCCTGCGGCAATGAAGACCTTGAGGACCTCTCGCCAGGTCCGCGGTTGCGCCTCCGTCCAATAGCCGACGGTGCTCCCCTCGATGAACTCCATCGTGATGAACACGCTCTCGCCGAACGTGCCCACGTCGTGAACGACGATGACGTTGGGATGGGAGAGCTTCGCGATCGCCTGCGCCTCTCGGAGGAGCCGCACGCGTCCCTCTTCGTCGCCGCCACGAGCGGCGCGACCGCGCAACAACTTCACGGCGACTTTGCGGTCCAACTCGGGATCGAACGCGGCGTAGACCTCGCCCATGCCGCCGCGGCCGATGAGGCCAATGACGATGTAGCGCCCGATGAGGGCGCCCTTCGGTATCACCTCCGTCGTCGCCGCCTCCGCACTCGCCATAGATCCCGTGGAGAATCGGCATGGGAGGCGCAGAAGGTGAGCCGAGAAGCGGCGTGTTGTCGGCGACCGCGTGACTGTTGCATCCTGGACAACGCACCGAGACCGCTCATAACGCCAAGTGCCTAATATTATTATATCTTGATAATATTTTAGTAGGCATCAATACTGCAAACATATGAGGAATGGACAAGCGCGTGGGGATTCTAGGGTTGACAGGGTTGCTGGCTGCGACGGGCCTCGGCTGCGAGGAGCGGACCTCGGGCGGAGAGATCCAGCTGAAAACTGGAGCTCTCGTTTCGACGAACGGCCTCAATGGCAGCAATGGCCTCAATGGCAGCAACGGCCTCAATGGCAGCAACGGCCTCAACGGCAGCAACGGCCTCAACGGTAGCAACGGCCTCGGCTCCATCAACGGCCTCAACGGCAGCAACGGCTTCAACGGCAGCAACGGCTTCAATGGCAGCAACGGCCTCGGGTCGATCAATGGCCTCAACCTCGCCAACGGCTTGAGCTCCCTGAACGGCCTCGGCTCGGCCGCGGGCTTCATGACGACGGACGATGGACGCAAGACCATCTCCTACCTCGTCAAGTGCGCGCTTTCGGCGGGCGACGTCCTCGTCAAGCAGGACCAGAACGGCGTGAACTATACCTTCCCCGGCTCGCTGGGCCTCGCGCCTCAGTACAAGACGGCCGGCTGCAATCAGGCTTGCGCCGAGGCGCTCTCCGCCTGCCTCATGGCGCACATCAACACGACGGGCGTCCACATCCCGCTGTGGATGACGGCCCCGATGATGTCGATAGGCTGGGGCCAGTCGCCGTCGTACCCGACGCGCGAGGGCACCTTCTTCGGTGAGCTCATGGTGACCAACGACAGGAACACTCTGGACGCTTACTTCTGCAACGGTCCCAACATCGGGGCGAATACCGTTCCCGGCCGCATCGGATCGAGCCAGGGCGCGACGCCATACGCCAACGCCTTCCCGACGACCGCCGGCATGGACGGCCGGTGCGAGACCGCCCACCCCACGGGCTCCTGCACCATGCAGGCAAACGGCGACGGCGTCACGTCGTGCACGCTCAACGGCCGGATCTGGCCTTCGCCCGTCACCGTGTGGCGCGGCCAGACCTTCCAAGCCGAGGACGCTCAGAAGTTCGGCTCAGCGGGCACGAACATCTGCACGCCGGCCTCGAACTGCGGCGGCGGCAAGCGCGTGTCATGGATCCGCGCCGGCGTGGACGGCATCACGCTCTCGGGCGTGAACGTCGCCGCAGCGGGCACGAACAACATCGTCGTGTACTTCACGAACGGTGACCTCACGGGCTCCGCCGATCGGCAGCTCGCGGTCTCCGTCAATGGCGGCGCCAGGCAGGTCCGCAGCTTCCCGGCGACGGGCTCGAACTGGGACACGGTTGCCAGCATCACGATGACCCTCAGCGGTTTCAAGGCGGGCAGCAACAACACCGTCGACATGCGCAGCGTGAACGACGGCGCTCACCTGGCCCCCGACCTCGACTGGTTCGAGGTCCTGAACTAGCCGGCTAACGCTGCCAGGCGGGCTTCGCTGCCTGGACCTCGCGGTAGTAGTCGGCGTAGACGAGACGGGCGGCGGCGGCCTCATCGGCGATGACGAGCGCGTGACCATGCAGCTGAAGCGCCGACGCGGGCAGCATCGCGGTCAGGGGGCCCTCGACCATGGCGGCGAACGAGGCGGCCTTTCGCGCCCCGGTGGCGAGCAGGACGCAGCGACGGGCATCCAAGATCGTTGCGAGGCCCATCGTGATGACGTGCGCGGGAATGGGCTCCCCGCCGAAGGCCGCTTGGTTGGCGGCGCGTGACGCCGCCGACAGGGTCTTGATGCGCGTGCGCGACGCGAAGGACGACGTCGGCTCGTTGAAGGCGATGTGGCCGTCCTCGCCGAGGCCGAGCAGCACGAGATCGAGGCCGCCCGCCGCCGCCATCGCGGCCTCGTAGGCGTCGCACGCCGCGGGCACGTCTTGCGCGAAGCCGTCGGGGACGTGGGCGCGCTCGGGCGGAAGATCGACCTTGGAGAAGAACGCATCTTCCATGTACCGGCGAAACGAGCCCGGGTGATCGGGCGCGACGCCGACGTACTCGTCGAGGTTGAAGGTCGTCGCGCGGGCGAACGAGAGGCCTTCGTCGCGGTGACGTCGCACGAGCTCGGCGTAGACAGGCCGCGCCGTCGCGCCTGTCGGCAGCCCGAGCACGGCGGCCGGCCGCGCGCGCACGAGCCGCGCGACGACCTCGGCGCCGGCCGCGGCGACGGCCTCTGGCGTGGGCAGAATCACGACCTCCATGCCCTCTTTTACCGCGCGCGGCCGCGGCGCGGAAAGGGACCTACGCCGGGACGATGTGCCCGGCGCGGGCGAGCCACAAGACGTGGCGGCCGCCGGCGCCGCGCTGGGCGCGCACGCGGCGGGTCTGGACTTGGAAGCCGGCGATGCGCAGGCGCTCGGCGAAGTCCGCGTCCTCGAACGCCGACCACACCGCGAAGGTGCCGTTGGGCCGCAGCGCGCGGCGGGACAGGCCAAGGCCGTAGGCCGTGTACAAGCGTCGGTTCTCGTGAGACGTGAACGCCTCGGGTCCGTTGTCGACGTCGAGAAGGATCGCGTCGTAACGCGCTTCGGATTTCTCGATGGTCTTGCCGACGTCGCCTTCGATGACGCGCACCCGCCGATCGGAGAGCGGCGCGCCCGCGAGGGCCGAGAGCGCGTCGCGGTTCCAGCGCACGACCGCGGAGACGAGCTCGACGACCTCGACCTCGGCGTCGGCTGCGACGGCGTCGAGCGCGGCGCGCACCGTGAAGCCCATGCCGAGTCCCCCGACGAGCACGCGGGCGCGCGGTCTCCCCGCCAAGCCCTCGCAGCCGTGGACGGCGAGCTGCTCCTCGGAGTCATGGCTTTCGCTGCTCATGAGGTTCTGGCCGCCGATGCGGATGGCGTAGTGGTTGCCGCGCAGCGCCAACGTCAGCTCGCGGCCGTCGGCTGTCTTCGCGCGATCCAGCGTTTTCCAGGGCAACACGGGCCCACCTTGCCTGAAAAGAGGCTCCGTCGGCAGGCCGTTGTTGCCTATCATGCGATTCGCCCGTGGCGCCCCCCTTTCAAAGATTGCGGAGCCACCTCCTCGCGCGGCTCGGCGACGCCCCGCCCGCGATCCGCGCGAAGGCGGCCGTCTTCGTGAACGTGAACCTCGTGATCGCAGCAATGCTCGCGATCAACGTCGTCGTCGTCGAGCTCATCCTCACGCACGATCCTCTCGCGGCGGCCGTCGAGTCGGGTTGGATCGCCGTGATCGCAACCGCCTTCGCGTTCTTGCGCCGAGGCCGGTACGCGGCGGCGAGCAACCTCACGATCGCCGTCACCCTCGTGAGCCTCGGCGCCCTCGGGTTCGAGGCGACTGTCGGCGGCCCGCTGTTTTCCTTCACGAAGCTCGCGTTGCTGCTCGCGCCTGCCATCGTCTACGCGTTCCTCGTCGGCGCCGGGCGCCAGCCGCCCGTGTGGGCGACGGCGTTCAGCCTCGCGTTGCTCGGCGTCTTCTTCGCGTGGCGGTTCGTCGACGTCCCGGGCGGCACGGACGCGCTCGACGTCTCGTGGCTCGTGAGCACCTATTTCTTGATCACCGCGATCGGCTTCATGTCGCGCGGGGCCTCGGCGATCTACCTGGACGCGATCGTCGCCGCCGAGGAGAAGGCGCGAGAGAGCCGCGCCGGCGTCGAGGGGTTGCAACGCGCCGGCGTCCGCTTTCGTACGATCTTCGATTCGATCAACGAGGCCGTCTTCATCCAGGAGGCCGAGACGGGCGCGATCGTCGACGTCAATCGGAAGATGAGCGAGCTGTATGGCTACACGGTCGACGAGGTCCGGCGCCTGAGCATCGCCGAGCTCAGCTCGAACGTCCCGCCGTACACGCAGGGCGAGGCCGAAGGCTGGCGGGCCCTCGCCCTCTCGGGGCGGACGCCGACGTTCGAGTGGCAGGCGCGCGCCAAGGACGGCCGTGTGTTCTGGGTCGAGGTCAGCATGTGCCTCGCCACGCTCGACGACGAAGAACGTCTGCTCGTCACGGTGCGCGACATCGAGCGGCGCAAGGCCGAGCAGCAACAGCGCGCGTCGCTCGAGACCCGCCTGCGGCAGTCCGAGAAGATGGACGCCATCGGCCAGCTCGCCGGCGGCGTCGCGCACGACTTCAACAACCAGCTCACGGCGATCCTCGGCTACGGCGAGCTACTGCGCCTCGCGGCTAAAGATGCCGAGTCGGCGTCGTTCGCCGAGCACATCGTGCGCGCGTCGCGGCGGTCGGCCGATCTGACGCGGCAGCTGCTGACCTTCGCGCGCAAGGGCCACTATCAGGTCGTGCCCGTGGACGTCCACGCCCTCGTCATCGAGGTCATCGCTTTGCTCGAGCGCAGCATCGACAAGCGCATCACGATTCGAACGGAGTTCAAGGACGGCGAGGCCGTCGTCCTGGGAGATCCGGCGCAGCTCGAGGCAGCGCTGCTCAACCTCGCCATCAACGCGCGCGACGCGATGCCCGAGGGCGGTACGCTCACGATCTCGACGCGGGCGCTCGAGCCCGACGGGCGCGCGCGCAAGAGCACCCCACCCGCCCCCGGACCGCATCTTCGGATCTCCGTGACGGACACGGGCACCGGCATGAGCGAGGCGACGCTCAAGCGGTTGTTCGAGCCCTTCTTCACGACGAAGGCGCCGGGTAAGGGCACGGGCATGGGGCTCGCGTCGGTCTACGGCGCCGTGCAGATCCACAAGGGAACGATCGCCGTCGACAGCCAACTCGGTCGCGGCACGACGTTCGAGATCGATCTGCCGCTCGCCCAGACGGCCGTCGACGAGCCGCGCAACGAGCCGCGGGCGCTCGCCGATCTCGCTCGCCTCCGCGTGCTCGTCGTCGACGACGAGCCGGACGTGCGCGAGCTCCTCCGGCAGATGCTGGCGCGCGCCGGCTGCCAGGTGCGGACTTCTCAGGACGGCGCCGAGGCGCTGGCTCTCTTCGCGCGCGAGGGGCGCGACATCGACGTCGTCATCCTCGACCTCATGATGCCGCGCATGAGCGGGCGCGACGTCTTCGCGGCGCTGCGACGCCTCGACCCCGGCGTGAAGGTCCTCGTGGCGTCGGGATACAGCCTCGACGGCGAGGCGCAGGCGCTGCTCGACGACGGCGCGATCGGTTTTCTGCAGAAGCCCTTCGAGCTGGGGACTCTGCTCGCCAAGCTCCGCGGCTTCGACTCAACTTCAGCCGCCAGCTCAGCCGACGGCTCAGCCCCAGCGAAAGATGCGGACGCCGGCCACGAAGCTGCCGACGCCCCAGGCGCCCAGGATCGCGAGCGGACGCGCGACGCCTGACACCGACGCGCCGTCGATCATGACGGCGCGCAGTCCGTCGTTCAGCGCCGTGAGCGGCAAGAGCGACAGCGCGGGCTGGAGCGCGTCGGGGAAGTGCGTCGACGCGAAGAAGACGCCCGACAGCACGAACATGGGCATCATGACGACGTTCATGAGGCCGCTCACCGTCTGCGTGTTCTGCGCGCGGGAGGCGACGAGGATCGCGAGGCCCGCGAAGGCGAGCGCTCCGACGACAGACACGAGGCCGAGGGCGATCCAGCTCCCCGTGACCTGAACGTCGAAGGCGAGGCGCGCGAACACGACGATGCTGCCGACCTCGAGGGGCAGCGACGAGGTGCGCGCGATCGCCTGCGCGAGCAGCAGATCCCGCCGACGAACGGGCGTCGCGAGCAGGCGCTTGAGGAGCTTGCGCACGCGCATGTCGACGATGACCCACCCGATGCCCCACATCGAGCCGGACATCAGGTTCATTCCGATGAGGCCGGGGATGAGGAAATCGATGTAGCGCGAGCCCGGCTCGGTGACGGGAGCGTCGATCACGGCGCGCGGATCCTGCCGCCCGGCGGCGCGCTGCACGGCCGCGTCGACGGCGACGCGCGCGAGGCGCGCCTCGGCGGGCGTGGGATCGTAGCGATAGGTCAGCGGCGCGCCGGGCGTCGCGCCCGGAATGACGACGAGCGAGACCTTCCCGGCGCGCAGGCGCAGGCGCGCCGACTTCTCGTCGAGGCGCTCGACATGGATGCTCGCCGCGACGAGCGCGCGTTCCACCTCCGCGGCGCCCGCCCCCTCGATGATGCCGACCGTGACGGGCTCGGGCCCGCGGCCGCGAAACGCGAGGCCCAGCCCCACCGACAACAAGATCGGGAAGCCGAACACCCAGAACAGCACGCCGGGCTCGCGGACGGATTCGCGGATGCGCGCGAGCGTCAGGTAGTAAAGGGCGCTCCGCTCAGCCATCGCGCAACTTTCTCCCCGTGAGCGCGACGAACACGTCCTCGAGCGTGCCCTCGGCCGTGCCGACGTGCGCCTCGATGAGGCGGCGCGGCGTGCCCTCTTGAATGATGCGGCCGTGGTCGACGATGGCGACGCGATCGCACAGGCGCTCCGCCTCTTCCATGTAGTGGGTCGTCAACAAGACCGTGCCGCCGCGCGCCTTGTACGCGGCGACGAGCTCCCACACTTGCCGACGCGACTGCGGATCGAGGCCCGTCGTCGGCTCATCGAGAAACAAGATCTCCGGATCTCCGACGAGCGCGCACGCGAGCGCGAGCCGCTGCCGCTGCCCGCCCGACAGCTTGCCGACCCACGCGTGGCGCTTTTCGCCCAGCTGCACTTCTTCGATGAGCGTCTCGAGGGGCCGCGGCTTGCGATAAAAGCTGCGAAAGAGCAGCAGCGTCTCTTCGACCGACTGCTTGTCGGTGAGGCGCGTCTCCTGAAGCGCGACGCCGACGCGCTCGCGCAGCGCCGGCCCGTTCTTCTTCCACGTGAGGCCGAACAGCTCGACGTCGCCCGACGTCGGCGCCAGAACGCCCTCGAGGATCTCGCAGGTCGTCGTCTTGCCCGCGCCGTTGGGCCCGAGCAGGCCGAAGCACTCGCCGCGCGCGATGTGCAGGTCGATGCCGTCGACGGCGACGACGTCCTGGCGCGGCCCCGCACCGAGGCCACGCGGCCCGGGATAGACCTTTCGCAGCCCGCGACAGGAAATGGCGTCGGTGACGGCTTCCAAGACGACGCGGTAATGTATCACCCATGAGCGACGCGCCCGTCGAGCAAGCCGGTCTGCCCCAAGTCCTCGCACTGCTCGCGGCGGAGTCCGTGGGATTGCTGTCGACGATCTCCGTGCACCGCGCCGGCTTCCCCTACGGCTCGCTGACGCCGTACGCGGTCTCGGCGCAAGGCACGCCGCTGTTATTGCTCTCGGCGCTCGCGGCGCATACGAAAAACCTGCTGACCGACCCACGCGCGAGCCTTTACGTCGGCGATCGCTCCGCCTCCGACGATCCCCTCGCGGGCGCGCGCGTCTCTCTCCTCGGCCGCGCCGTTCGCGTCGGCGCCGACGACGAAGCCGACGCCCGCGCGCGCTACGTCGCGCGCCATCCACGCGCCGAGGCCTATTTTGCGCTGCGCGACTTCGCGCTGTGGCAGCTCGCCGTCGAAGAGGCGCGCCTCATCTCGGGCTTCGGCTCGATGCGGTGGCTGCCCTTTTAGCCGAAGACGATCGTCTTGCCGCTCGTGACGAGCACGCGGCGCTGCAGGTGCGCGCGCACAGCGCGCGTGAGCACCTGGCGCTCGAGCTCGCGGCCCTTTTGTACCAACGCCTCGACGTCGTCGCGGTGGCTCACGCGGCAGACGTCCTGCTCGATGATGGGACCCTGGTCGAGGTCGGCCGTCACGTAGTGCGCCGTCGCGCCGATGACCTTCACGCCGCGGGCCTGCGCCTGGTGGTACGGCTTGGCGCCCACGAAGGCGGGCAAGAACGAGTGATGAATGTTGATGATGCGCCCCGGCCACCGCGCAACGAACGCGGGCGACAGGATCTGCATGTAGCGCGCGAGGACCACGAGATCGATCGCGAGCTCGTCGAGAAGCTTCTGGAGAGTCTCTTCCGCCGCGGCGCGGTTCGCGGCGGCGACGGGCACGTGCTCGAAGCGCACGCCGAAGTGCCCAGCGACCGAGCGCAGAGTCTCGTGGTTCGAGACGACGGCGCACAGGTCGCCGCCGAGCTCGCCCAACTGGTGCGACAGCAGGAGGTCGTACAGGCAGTGCGGCGTCTTGCTCGCGAGCACGGCGACGCGCCGGCGCACGTCCGAGTACGTCAGCTCCCAAGCGAGATCGAACTTCGCGCCCAGGGTCGCGAGCGCCGTTTCCATGTCGGCGCGGCCCAGCTTGAACGTCTCGAGGCTCCACACGAGGCGCATGAAGAACAGCCCCGTCTCGAGATCCGCGTGCTGGTCGGCGTCGATGATGTTGCCGCCGTTCTCGAACACGAAGCGCGAGAGCGCCGCGACCAGGCCGGTCCGATCGCGGCAGCTCACGAGGAGCGTCGCCCGAGCTTGGCCGGGCGACGCGGGGGCGGCGTTCGTCATGAACCTGAGCTCTTCACAACTAGGGCGCGGCCTGGATGAGCCGGCCGTCGGACAGCTTCTCGACGTTGCCGAGGATGCGGCCGTCGGCGGCGCGCACGTAGCCGGCGTGGTCGCCGACGCGCACGACGTCGAACGACGTCTCCTTGCCCTGTAGATCGACGTGCCGCACGCGCACCGTGTCGGCGTCGAGCTTCGCCATCATGAGCTTCGTCCCGTCGGGCAGGGTCTGCGTCGAGGCCATCTTGCCGCCCCCGCCGTTGAAGAAATCCATCGTGTTGAGCACGAGGATGTCGGCGAGTCCAAAGAGCTCGTAGACGGGGATGATGAGCAGCCCGACCATGACGAGCGACCGGACGACACCGTTGTCCGACACGCCCTTGTTGAAATCGTAGACCGCGTTGACGGCGCGGAAGCGCCCCGTGCCGAAGCAACCGGTGGCGGTCGTGACGAACGTCGCGGCGAGGCCCAGCACGATGGCGTTGCGGGCGTTCCGATAGCGCGTGCTCTTCATCTGTGTGCGTCTCCTCAGAGGTGGTGGTGAAGCGGCGCGACTATACGCCGAACGCCGTTCACCGGATCTGACGTCGCGCGCGCACGGCGTCGGCGAGCGCGCGCAGCACGGGCACCGTCTCGTTCCAGGCGAGACAAGCGTCTGTGATGCTTTGGCCGTGCACGAGCGGCTTGCCGGGCACGCAGTCCTGGCGCCCGCCCACGAGGTGGCTCTCGATCATGATGCCGAAAATGGGACCGGAGGGCGCCGGCTGACCCGCGCGCGCCGCCGCGAGCAACTGTTCGGCGATGTCGTGCGCGACGGCCGGCTGGCGCGTCGGGTCCTTGCGGCTGTTGCCGTGGCTCGCGTCGACCATGAGGCGCGGCGGGAGCTTGGCCTTTGCGAGGCTCGCGACGGCCTTGGCGACGTCGGCGGCGCCGAAGTTCGGCCCCGCGTTCGAGCCGCGCAGGATGACGTGACAGTCCGGGTTGCCACGCGTCGCGACGATCGCCGACAGCCCCTGCTTCGTCACCGACAGGAACTGGTGCGGGTGCCCCGCGGCCGAGATCGCATCAATCGCGATCTGGATGTTGCCATCGGTGCCGTTCTTGAAGCCGATGGGCGCCGACAGCCCCGAGGCGAGCTCGCGGTGGACCTGGCTCTCGGTCGTGCGCGCGCCGATGGCGCCCCAGCTCACGAGGTCGGCGATGTACTGCGGCGTGATCGTGTCGAGGAACTCGCACCCCGCGGGGAGGCCCTGCTCGGCGAGATCGAGCAGGAGGCTGCGCGCGAGCTCGAGGCCCTCGTTGACCTTGAACGTGCCGTCGAGGTGCGGGTCGTTGATGAGGCCCTTCCACCCGACGGTCGTGCGCGGCTTCTCGAAGTAGACGCGCATGACGACGACGAGCGCGTCGTCGAGCTCGGCGCGCAGCGCGAGCAGGCCCTTGGCGTACTCGCGCGCGGCGGCGACGTCGTGGATCGAGCACGGGCCCACGACGACGACGAGTCGATCGTCCTGCCCGCGCAGCGTACGCGTGATGGCGGCGCGCGCCTCGGCGACGGTCGTCGACGCGTTCTCGGACAGCGGCAGGCTCTCCATGAGGATCGCCGGGGGAACCAGCGGACGGATGCGTTCGATGCGAAGGTCGTCGGTGGCGTGGAGCATGGGAGCCGGGGAACTTAGCGTTTTTTGCGCGGCGACGCTCGTTTTACGGGCTTTCGGGCGTGCTGCGTCCGGAACGTCGTGGCGCGCGGCGCCGCGGCTTCGCCACCAGCTTCGTCGAGCCCCGTGGCGACGGCGCGGTCGTGCAGCGGCACCAACTGGTGCGGCCCGTTGCCGATGAGGTCCTCGCGGCCGAGGCGCCGCAGCGCCTCTCGCAACACGGGCCCGTTCGCCGGATCGTGGTAGCGCAGGAAGGCCTTGTGCAGGCGCCTCACCTTGAGGCCCTTCGGGACGAACACGTCCTCGCTGTTTCGCCGCACCTTGCGCAACGGGTTCTTGCCCGAGTGGTACATCGCCGTCGCCGTCGCCATGGGGGACGGCAAGAACGTCTGGACCTGATCAGCCTTAAAGCCGTTCTTCTTGAGCCACAGGGCGAGCGCGAGCATGTCGCGGTCGGTCGTCCCCGGGTGGGACGCGATGAAGTACGGGATGAGGTACTGCTTCTTGCCGGCCTTGGCCGACGCGTCATCGAACAGGCGCTTGAATGTCTCGTAGGTCCCGATGCCCGGCTTGAGCATCTTGGACAGCGGCCCGTCCTCGGTGTGCTCGGGCGCGATCTTCAAATAACCGCCCACGTGATGCGTCGCGAGCTCGCGGATGTACTCGGGCGACTTGACGGCCAGGTCGTAGCGCAGCCCCGACGCGACGAGGATCTTCTTGATGCCCGGCAGCGCGCGCGCCTTGCGGTACAGGGCGATGAGCGGCGTGTGATCCGTGCCCAGGTTGGGACACACCTCGGGGTGTACGCACGACGGCAGTCGACACGCCGACTCGATCTCGGGGCTCTTGCAGGCGAGCCGGTACATGTTCGCCGTCGGCCCGCCTAGATCCGAAATGACGCCCGAAAAGCCGGGCACGTCGTCGCGCACGCGCTCGATCTCGCGCAGCACGGACGTCTCGGACCGGCTTTGGATGACGCGTCCCTCGTGCTCGGTGATCGAGCAGAAGGTGCAACCGCCGAAGCAGCCGCGCATGATCGTGATCGAGTAACGAATCATCTCGTACGCGGGGATGCGCGCCTCGCCGTAGCGCGGGTGTGGCCTGCGCGTGTACGGAAACTCGTAGAGGCGATCCATCTCCTCGGTCGCGAGCGGCAGCGGCGGCGGGTTGAGCCACACGTCGCGATCGCCGTGGCGCTGCACGAGCGCGCGCGCGTTCCCGGGGTTCGCCTC
>JBBQJG010000181.1:0-12098 GCA_038325725.1 Polyangia bacterium
ATCGACGTGCTCATCGATCAGCTGCCGAAGCGGACGCGCATCGGCGAGCGGACGCTCAAGCTCGACTACACCGCCATCACGAAGAACGCCCGCGTCGAGCGCCTGCTCGTCGTCATGACCGACATCTCGATCGAGCTGCAACGCGAGCGCATGGAGCGGCAGCAGCGCGAGATGCTCGCGCTGTTCCAGGCGCTGTCGACCGATCGGGCGGGGCTCGTCAGCTTCATGGACGAGGCGAACAAGCTCGTCGAGGCGCTGCGGCCGGCGACCGGCATCGACTTCGAGATCGAAAAGCGCCTCGTTCACACGCTCAAGGGCAACGCGGGCCTCTACCAGCTCGATTCGCTCGTGCAGATCTGCCACGAGGTCGAGAGCCGCATGGTCGACGAGGCCACGGGCGTCACCGACCTCGAGCGGGCCGCGATCCTCGCGAACTGGGCTCGGGTGCAGACGGCCGTGGGCGACCTCATGGGCGATCGCGTCGCGAGCCTCGTCATCGACGAGTCGGACTTCTCGGGGTTGCTGTCGCTCGTGCGCCGCGGCGCCACCAACACGGTGCTCGAGCGGGTCATTCAATCGTGGCAGCTCGAGCCCGTGTGGGTCCGCTTCGAACGCCTGGCGCAGCAGGTGCGGCAGCTGTCGAGCCGCCTCGGCAAGCCGGCGCCCGAGGTCCGCATCGACGCGGGGAGCATCCGTCTGGACGCCGCGCGCTGGGGCGGCTTCTGGGCGGCGTTCGTGCACGTCGTTCGCAACGCCGTCGACCACGGCCTCGAGGACCCCTCGGAGCGCCAGAGGCTGGGCAAGGTCCCGGTCGGCGCGCTGTGGCTCAGCGCGGATCTCGAAGAAGGACAGGTCGTCGTGCGGCTGCGCGACGACGGCCGCGGCATCGACTGGGAGAAGCTCGCCACGAAGGCGAAGGCGAAGGGCCTGCCCTGCGATACGCGCGCCGCGCTCGAGGCGGCGCTGTTCGCCGACGGCGTCTCGACCCGCGACGCCGTCACGCTCGTGTCGGGGCGCGGCGTCGGAATGTCGGCCGTCAAAGAGGCCGTCACGAAGATGGGCGGCGCCATCGCCATCCACTCCGAAAAGAACGTCGGCACGACGTTCGAGTTTCGGTTTCCAGGACAAGACGCTTTTCAGAACCCGGACGGCGTTCGCAATGAGCGGCCGGCCCTCCGTGTCGTCAATGGCAACTCAACCCCGGGAGCGATCAAGCAATGAACAAACGGAATGGGCCTCTGCGTGGGCTCGCAACAATCGCGTGGCTCGGCCTGATGGCGGGCTGCCTGTACGACGCCGGCGATCGGTGCAGCAAAAACCAGGTCTACGACGACAAGTCGGAGTCGTGCGTGTGCCCGGCGTCGGCGCCGCCGCTCGGCTCGGGTTGCGTTCCTTGCGAGGCCAATGACACGCGCGCGGCGTGCCAGACGGGCCCCGAAGGCTTCGGCGTGACGTGCGCGAGCGACGCCGACTGTGCCGGCCATGAAGCGAGCCACTGCGAGACGCTGCAGGCCAACGTCTGCGTCGTCGCGAACTGCCAGACGACGCCCGACAGCTGCACGGGCGGCCAGGGCTGCTGCGATCTCCATTCGCTGGGGATCCCCCTGACGTTGTGTTTGCCCCCCGGCCAATGCCCCGCCCACTAGGAGCAACTGACCAATGAAACCGAAACGGAAAAACCGAGACATGACCTTCCGGAATCAATTCGCGTGCGCACTCGGCGTCGTCGGCACGCTGGCCGCGGTGCCCGCGTGGGCCCAGGCGACGCCAGCCGCGGGCCAGGCCGTCGATCTGAGCGCCCTCGGCGTCCAGGACGAGAGCCAAGCTTCGGGCACCAACGAGCGCCCGCTGCAGCTCTACGGCTTCGCGGACATGACCTACTTCCTGCCGTTCTTCCCGCGCGATTCGTTCCTCGCGTCGGCGGTGCCGGACAACCAGCAGTTCGTCATGGGCCACTTCAACCTCTACATGGCCAAGCAGATCTCGGACCGCATCCGGGCCCTCGGCGAGGTGCGCTTCCTCTACTTGCCGAACGGCCAGCCCTCGGGCGGCCGCTATCAGTCGACGCAGGTCGACGACCCGAGCGACATCTACCGTCCCGTGAAGTGGTCGGGGATCTCGATCGAGCGCCTGCACGTCGAGTACGACATCCTCCCCGAGCTCACGCTGCGCGCGGGCGAGTTCCTGACGCCTTACGGAATCTGGAACGTCGACCACGGCTCACCGACGCTCATCGGCATCCGTCGACCGTACATCATCGGCGAGGGCATCTTCCCGGAGCACCAGGTGGGCCTCGAGCTCATCGGGCGGAAGTACTTCTCCGAGTTCGGCATCGAGTATCACCTTACGCTTTCCAACGGGCGCGGTCCTATCGCAGAAACGCGCGACCTCGACACGAACAAGGCGATCGGTGCGCGCGTCATCCTCGAGTGGAAGCGCGAGTTCGACCTCAAGGTCGGCTTCAGCTTCTTCCGGGGCACGTATACGAATCGCACGCCGGACTCCTTCGATCCGACGCTGGGCAAGTCGACCTCGACGATCCTCGAGCGTTACGACGAGCAGGCGCTCGCGGCCGACCTGAGCCTCGACGCCGGCGGTCTCGTCTTCCGCGGCGAGGCCATCGCCTCGGACCACCGTTACAACGACAACTTCCGTGGCGGCGGACCGACCTTCACGCCCGACAACCGGCGATGGGGCTACTACGGCCTCTTGGGGTATCGGCTGCCCAAGGGCGTGCTCCCCTTCATTCTGGCGGAGTACTACAAGTTTCCGCAGGAGCCGGGCAACGACATCATCGACTCGGTCATCGCCTATCAGGCCGGCATCAACTATCGCCTGCACCCGAGCGTGATCCTCAAGCTCGAGTACACGTACGCCGAGCTGCCCAACAGCCCGTACAAGTTCATCAGCGACACACCCCTGCAGTCTTTCGAGACGCAAGTTAGCTGGGTGTTTTAGTCATGACGTTCTGCAAACGGTCACGGCTTCTGCTGTTGGCTCTTGTGGCGGGCGGAGGCGTCGTCGCTCCGCCGAGCCTCTCGATGGTCAGCGCGGCGAGCAACGGCCTGGTGCTCGTCGTCGGCAAGGGCAGCCCCATCGGCAACGTCAGCCGGGCGGAGCTCAACCGGTTGTTCTCCGCCGATCCAATCAAGATCGAAGGACAGTCGGTCGTGCCGTTCGCGCTGACGCCCAGCTCATCCGAGCGGCAGGCGTTCGACCTCGTCGTGCTCGGGATGGGGCCCGAGGAGGTCAACAAGTTCTGGATCGACCGGCGCATCCGCGGTCAGGGCAACCCGCCGAAGTCGGCGCCGTCGCCCGAGATCGTCGCGAAGGTCGTGGCCAATTTTCCGGGCGCCATGGGCTACGTGCCCGTGGCCAGCCTGACGCCCGCGCTCAAGCCGGTCGCGATCGACGGCAAGACCTACCTGGATCCCGGGTACCTGCTGGCGCAGGCCCACTGACGTGCTCTCGACAAGGAGATCGACCATGCGTTCCTTTGTACTGCTTGCCCTGTGTTTGTCGGCCGTCGGTTTGTCGGCCTGTCACGATGACGAGGTCTGCAATCCCGGCCTCGAACAGAAAAATGGCGTCTGCGTTCCGATCGCCGACGCGACGAACAACGGAGGGTCGACCGGCTCCGCTGCGGGCGCGGGCGGCGCTGCGTCCGACGCGGGTGCTGCGGGGGCGGGCGGGGCGCCGTCCGACGCGGCCGACGCGGCCGCCGCGACTGACGCGGCCGACGAGACCGCCGCGACTGACGCCGCCGCGACCGACGCGGCCGACGAGGCCGCCGCGACCGACGCCGTCGCGACCGACGCGTAACGGCTCGAGAACAAGCTGACGGCGTTCCGTCAGGTCTTCACCAGCGGGTGCGCGAAAACCTCGCGCGCCCGCTGTTTGTCGTGCTGGCACGCGAGCTGCTCATGTGAGAGCTCGTGAAGAACTTACGCGAGCTCCTGGCGGCCGGAATGAGCGGCATTGTCGCGACGGTCATCGACGTCGCGGTGCTCCTCGTGCTCGTGGGGTTCCACGTCTCGGTGCCGATGGCGACGTTCCTCGCCGCGCTGTCGGGCGCGGGGACGAACTTCGTCGTCAACAAGTACGTCGCGTTCCGCGATCGCTCGCCGATCAACCTCGGTCAGATCGCGCGCTTTTACTTCGTCGCCGTCGTGACGGCGCTGCTGATGGCCGCCGCCATGAAGCTGGTCGCCGTGGAGCTCGGCGTCCCCCTCATCATCGCCAAGCTCGGCTGCGCCGCGATCCTGTTCGCGACGTGGTCCTACCCGGCCCAGCGCCGGTTGGTATTCGCGCGTCCGAGCGTGGCCGCCTAGTCAGTCGAACTCTCACTTTGTCGAAGGAGCCTCACATGTCCGATCTCGTCGCATCCGTGGAGCTGAGCCTGGTCGTCCCCGCGTTCAACGAGGAGCTCCGGCTCCTCCCGACGCTCGAGCGGCTCCACGCGCACCTCTCGGCGCAGCCGGCGTCGTACGAGATCCTCGTCGTCGACGACGGCTCGACCGACGGCACGTGCGCGGTCGTCGAGGCGGCGCGGACGAGGATCCCCCCCCTGGTCCTCGTGCGCCAGTCGCCCAACCGCGGCAAGGGCGCCGCCGTGAGGCGCGGCATGCTGGCGGCGCGCGGCCGCGTCCGCGTCATGTGCGACGCCGACGGCTCGATGCCGCCCGAACAGCTCCCGCGCCTGCTCGCGCCCATCGTCCGCGACGCCGCGCAGATCTCGATCGGCTCGCGCTACGCCCCGGGCGCGAAGGCGGGCGTCAAACAGCCGCTGTACCGCGTCTTGTGGAGCCGCCTGTGCAACAAGGTGATTCGACGCTGGCTCGTGCCGCGCGTGCTCGACACGCAGTGCGGGTTCAAGGCGTTCACGGCCGAGGCGGCGGAGAACCTGTTCGGCAGCGCGACGATCGACGGGTGGGCGTTCGATCTCGAGATCCTCGCGGTCGCGCGGCGCCGCGGCTTCGCGATCGAAGAGGTCGGCGTCGAATGGAAGGACGACGGCCGCTCGCGCGTCAACCCGCTCGTCGACATGGGGAAGGTCATCCGCGAGGCGTTCACGATCCGTTGCAACCTGCGCCGCGGGCTGTACGGCGCCGGCGCCTGATGGCCTTGACACGGTGCCGTCGATGACCAGGTTGTCGACATGAACAAAGATCAGAAAGAGGGCCTCGCCCAAAACCTCAAGGGTCGCGTCAAAGAGGCCCTCGGCGTTCTCGAGGGTGACAAGAAGAAGGAATCGGACGGCGCGGCGGAGCGCCTCGGCGGCGCCGCGAAGAAGGCTGTCGGGGACGTCAAGCACGGCATCGCCAAGAAGCTGGACAAGTAAGCGCGTCGTCCGGCCGTCGCTGATAGGGTGGCGCGGTGAAGACCGCGCTCATGATCGGCGCCACGGGGCTCGTCGGGTCGCAGCTCTCGCTTCAGCTGCTCGCCGACGAGCGATTCGGCAAGGTGATCGCGTTCGGGCGTCGCCCCTCGGGCAGGGTTCACCCGAAGCTCGTGGAGCACCTCGTCGATTTCGAGACCCCCGAGGCGTGGTCCTCTCTCGTGAAGGGGGACGTCGCGTTCTCGTCGCTCGGGACGACGGTGAAGCAGGCGGGCAGCCAGGCCGCGCAGCGGAAGGTCGACTACGACTACCAGCTCGCCTTCGCGCGCGCGGCGGCGGCAAACGGTGTCCCATCGTTCGTGCTCGTGTCGGCGTCCTCGGCGGATCCGGCGTCGCGCGTGTTCTATTCGCGCCTCAAGGGCGAGCTCGATCGAGACGTGCAGTCCCTCGGCTTCGCGAGCTTGCGGATCCTGCGACCCAGTCTGCTCGGCGGCGAGCGCGAGTCGAAGCGCGCCGGTGAGAAGATCGGCAGCGTCGTCCTCGGCGTGTTGAATGCGCTGGGCGTCGCGCGCAAATATCGCGAGATCGGCGGCGACGTCGTCGCCAAGGCGATGCTCAACGCCGCCCTCGACCCACAGCCGGGGACGCGCATCTTCACGCTCGATGAGGTCTTCGCCGAGGCCCAACGCCCCTGAGCCAACAGGGGCCTTTGCAACGGACGCGTTCGTGCGCAGGTTGCCTCCATGCGCGCATCAACGATGTTGCTTGGGGTGTTTCTGACGCTGGCACCGGTGACAGCCTTCGCGCACGGTCACCGCGACTGGCCCGGCGAGCCGCCGCCGCCGCCGCCGCGGGAAGAGGTCGTGGTCGTGCGGCCTCACTATGTCTGGGTCGGCGGTCACCATGCGTGGCATCGACGTCACTACGAGTGGCGCCGTGGCGGGTGGCGCCGGTAGCATCCGGTCGCGTGAGCAAGGCCTTCACCAAAGACGACGGCGCCGAAGAGGCGCCGATCCCGAGACGCCGCGCCCCTCTTCCCGAGGGCACTCCGAACTACGTGACGCCCCGCGGGCTCCAGGCGCTCCGCGAGGAGCTCGCGCACTTCGATGCGACGGCGACCGCCGCCCCCAGTGTCCAAGAGGCGCAGGGGCGCGCAGCGTGGCGCGAAGAGCTCGAACGCCGGATTGCGACGGCGATCGTGGTCGTGGCCACCGGAGACAGGAAGGAGGTTCGCTTCGGCGCCACGGTTCGCGTGCGGAGCGCCGAGGGGCGCTTCCGTGACGTGCAGCTCGTGGGCGTCGACGAAGCCGACGGTCACGGACGCATCTCGTTCAGATCGCCACTCGCGCGCGTCCTCCTCGGGCAGAACGTCTCCGACACCGTGACGTTGCGGAGACCCGGCGGCGACGAGCCGCTCGAGATCATCGCCGTCGCGTACGACGAGGCGTAACCCGCCTGCGTCTGCCTGGGCGTGTGTTTCCGTGGCCACCTCATTGTGGATCGCCCCAAGCGGCCCCAAGTAGAGGTCATAGAGTTTCGAAACGAAGGAGCCGTCATGTTGCGAAGCCTCAAGGACCTCGAGCGATACATCGTCAGCGCCACGGACGGCAACGTCGGAAGCGTCGTGGACTTTCTGCTGGACGACGAAAATTGGACGATTCGTTATCTGGTGGTCGACGCGGGGAATTGGCTCGGTGGGCGCCAGGTGCTCATCTCGCCCGTCTCGTTTCGCGAGGCCGCGTGGTCGGATCGTCATTTTCACGTCGCGCTGTCGCGCGCCCAGGTCCAAAGTGCGCCCAACGTCGAGGTCGACCTGCCCGTCTCTCGTCAGCGCGAGCGCGACTATCACGACCACTACGGCTATCCCTACTATTGGGCAGCCACGGGAATGGGCCTGAAGTCAGGGCTGGCACCGCCCCCGCTGCCGACGCCTCCCGCAGTCGAGCGCACCGGCGATGTCCATCTGCGAAGCGCCAAGGAGCTTCGCGGCTACCACATCCAAGGGACGGACGACGCCATCGGCCACGTCAACGAGTTCATCGTCGACGACGAGACGTGGGAGGTCCGCTACCTGGTCATCGACACGAGCAACTGGTGGATCGGAAAGAAGGTGCTGCTCGCGCCCCACTGGGCGCGCCGGGTCAGCTGGTTGGAGGGGAAGGTCTACGTGGATCTCGACCGCGAGACGATCAAGGGCAGCCCCGCCTGGAACGGCGTGGAGGCGATCAATCGCGAATACGAAACCCAACTCCACGAGCACTACCAGCGCAGCGCCTATTGGGCGCCGGCAGGCGCCTCGAAGCCGGAGAGCGGCGGTGGTCCTCATCCATGAGCGTGAAGCCTTCGGCGCGCCGGGAACGTCACCGACCGGGTCCAGCAGCGACAAAGACCTGGTCCTGGGTGGACCCCCGCGCCCGGGCCCATGAAGACCGTTTGGACGCTTCGTAAAAGGCGACACATCGGGACCGCTTTTTGTGTCTCGCGTCCCACGAAAACGGTGCTTACCTTCGTAGAATGTTGACGGAGTTCGTCTCACGGCATCGCGAAGAGATCTTGCGTCGCACGCGCTCCAAGGTCGCGATCCGGATGGCACCGCGGCCGACCGAGACCGAGCTCGAGCACGGCGTCCCGCTGTTCGTCGACCAGCTGATCGAGACTCTAAAGGCCCACGAGGGGCGCGAGACCGCCTCGGATCCGGTGCTGGGCCAGTCGGCGGCCGACCACGGCGCCGACCGGCTGAGATCGGGCTTCACGGTGGATCAGCTGGTCCACGACTACGGCGACGTCTGTCAGGCGGTCTCCGAGCTGGCCGTCGACCTGGACCGCGGGATCGCCGCCGAAGACTTTCGCAGGCTGAACAAATGCCTCGATTTCGCCATCGCGCGGGCGGTCACAGAGTTCCAGGACCAGCGTGAGCGCCGCCTCCTCGAGCGCCAAAACGAGCGGACCGGTTTCTTGGCGCACGAGCTCCGCAACCACCTGGCGACGGCGAAGCTGAGCTTCCACGTCTTGAAGCAGGGGAAGGTGGGGATCGCCGGAAGCACCGGCGCTGTCCTGGAGCGCAGCCTGAACGCGCTCGGCGACATGATCGACCGTTCCGTCGCTGGTGTCCGAGCGGCATCCGGAATGATCCCGCGGGAAGAGGTGCAGGTCGCGGAGCTCATGGAGCAGCTGCAGGTCGTGGCGACGATCGAGGCCTCGAATTGCGGCCGCCAACTGGAGGTCACGTCGGTGGGGCCGGAGCTGGTCGTGACGACGGATCGGCTCATGGTCGAAGCGGCCGTCACGAACCTCATCCGCAACGCGTTCAAGTTCTCTCGGGAAGGCGGGACGATCTCGCTCCGGGCTCTGCGGACCACGACCAACAAGCTTCGGATCGAGGTCGAGGACGAATGCGGGGGACTGCCGGAGGGGTCGGAGGGTCGGCTCTTCGAGCTCTTTCGGCAGCAAGGCACCGATCGCTCCGGGTTGGGTCTCGGCCTCGCGATCAGCCGCGACGGCGTTCGCGCCGCGGGCGGCGACCTCAAGGCGCAGAATCTACCGGGGAAGGGCTGTGTCTTTTCGGTGGAGCTGCCGCTCGAGGCGCCGGCAGGGGTCTGCCCCGCAGCTCACTCCTGATCGGCCGCCGCCATGTCGGCGACGTCGACCCGGTCGCGTCCTGAGCGCTTCGCCCGATAAAGCGCTTCATCGCTGGCCTTGATGAGCGCGACCGCCGCGATGGGAGCTTTGTGCTCCCAGGCCGCGCCCCCGATGCTGACCGACAGCGGCGCGCCGCGCACGAGCTCGAGCCCGATCGCGCCGCGCAGCCTCTCGGCGAGGCGTTTCGCGTCGGCGCACGCCGTGTTCGGCAGGATGATGGCGAACTCGTCGCCGCCCTGACGAACGACGGTCTCGAAGCGACGGACCCCGCTGGCCAGCACGCTCGCGACGACGCGGATGGCCTCGTCTCCCGCTTCGTGACCATGTTCGTCGTTGATGGCCTTGAGGTTGTCGACGTCGATCGTCAGGAGCGAGATCGGCAAGCCGTATCGCCGCGAGCGCTCGAGCTCGCGGTCGAGGCTTTCGGCGAAGCCCTTGTAGTTCCCGAGCCCCGTGAGCGCGTCGGTCCTGGCATCCGCACGCAAGCCGGCCTCGCGCGTCCCCGTGGCCAGGATGCCCGCGATGCGCGCCAGCAGCTCGCCGGGCTCGAAGGGTTTCGTGACGTAGTCCACCGCCCCGAGCGCCAAGGCCGCGATCTTCGTGCGCGGGTCCGAGCGGCCCGAAAGGAACATGAAGGTCGGGAGCTGACGTTTCTCGGACTTGAGGGCCCTGACCAAGTGGAAGCCGTCGAGGATCGGCAGGCCCACATCGAGGATCGCGAGGTCGAAGGCTTGCAGCCGGAGGGCCGCGATCGCCTCCGCGCCGTCGCGCGCGAGCGTCACCTGATAGTGGGACGACAAGAGCTCGAGCAGGGCCGCCGCGACGTCTTCGTCGTCCTCGGCGAGGAGAATCGAGGGCAAAGGTTGACGCCCATAGACAAGAGCGACGGAAGCGCTCGCGCGTGGTCCCCTGGTGCCCTGGGTTCCCACCGGGTGACGCAGCCACTGGACCTGCTCGATGATCGTCGCTAACGAACGACGTTGCTGGTCGGTGAGATTGTGCGGCGGCCCTCGCAGCAGTGATTGGGCGGTATCGCGAATCACTGCAATGGGATCGGAGGTGCCGTACGCGAATGCCGCGGACGGGACCGCGGGTACGCTCGAGTCATCGGCTGGTCTGGACGGGTCGGTCATTGATGGGTGCACGGGGTCATCAGAATCATCCAGTGATGCATGGCGCTCGCCATCCGGTCATCTGTCGAGATTGCCGACGTCGTGCCGCGACAAAATCGCATTGTCTGCGGCCGTGCGTTCGTTCAATTTGCTCATCCTGGGTCTCACGACCCGAGCGACGAAACGGAGACATGTTCGCCCGGCAAACACCATGACGATGCACGAGCACCGAGCGGCGACCCTTAATTCGAAGTCCGAGGCTTCGACCCTCGGCGAGGCGACGGACGTCTCCAGCAGGTCGAGCGAGCTGCTCTCCATGGTGAGCCACGACCTCCGGAACCCTCTTGCGGCGATTCGGATGAACGTTCAGCTGTTCAAGAGACGCTGGACCCGCGAGGCGCCGACGCCACGAGCGGTAGAAGAAGGGCTGGATCGGCTCGCCTGGCTCACGGACCGGGCGCTCGCGATGATCGACGACGTCATCGTCGTCAATACGGAGCCCAAAGCACCCGGGTCCGCGGTCGAGCCCGTGGATCTCGAGGACACGATCCACGAAGCCGTCCTCATGCAGAAGGAGTTGTTGGAGCGCGCGCGGTGCACGGTGCGCGTCGCCCTCGACGTCGGCGGCGCCCGAATTTCCGGTGCGTGGCATCGCGGTCTGTTGTTGCGCTTGTTTTTGAATCTCTTGGACAACGTGAGCCGACACGCCCCGGGAGCTCCGGTCACGATCACGCTCACGCCGCAGGACCGGTGGGCCCGCGTTCTGTTCAGCGACGAGGGACCAGGGCTCCCCGATGGACACGGGGACGTCGACACCGGGTTGCGGCGCACGGCCGGACATCGGGGTGGACATGGGCTCGGCCTTTGGATCGTTCATAGAATCGCCATCAAGCTCGGCGGCGAGCTGGCGACCCTCAATCGTCCCGGCGTGGGCTTGACGTTCGACATTCGCCTGCCTCTTTGAACGACGTCAGCGCCGCGCCGTCGACCGGCGACCTCAATGGTTGGTCGACGGATCGCGGCGAACGCCGCCCGCCCTCTGCAGCTCGACCGTCTCGGCCGCCGTCAGGCCAATGGGTCCGACATGGCCGCTTGCGCCCTCCGACCCGCGAGGCGGCGTCGGCCGAATCTCCGGGTGGGAAGCCTTTCGCGGCGCGAGGTCATCGTTCGGCGTTGTGCTCGGGCCACGAGGGTTGGCCACGGTCTTCTCTCGCAATGCCATCTCAGGAGTGTGGGAGCGACTCGGCCGCGCCGGGACCAGGAAATCTCGTCCTTGCGCATCGCAAAGGCCGAGGGGTGCGAAAGGGCGGAATGCTGCCCAGAGGTCATTTCGAGCGCTTCCGCGACCTTGGGGCCGTGGCGCCGCGCTCGCGTCGGAAATGCCGTCATTCAAGCTCGAAAGAACCGACGTATTCGCAATGCGACCGTTGTGGGCAACGGTCATTTCTTCGTCATTTCAGACGAATTAATGATCGATGTCGGTAATTACGACGCATGTTAGGTCGCTTGGAGTGGCTCAACTATCATCACCTGCTGTACTTCTGGATGGTCGCCAAGGAAGGCGGACTCGCCCCCGCGGGCAAGGTGCTCCGGCTCTCGCAGTCCGCGCTCAGCGGACAGATCAACAGCCTGCAGCAGGCGCTGGGCCATCCGCTGTTCGAGCGACGCGGTCGCAAGCTCGAGCTGACCGAGACCGGTCAGCTGGTCTTCAAGTATGCCGAGGAGATCTTCGGCGTCGGCCGCGAGCTGATGGAGGCGGTGCGGGGGCGGCCGACGGGGCGGACCGCACGGCTCGTGGTCGGCATCGCAGACGTCATCCCGAAGATGCTCGTCCGCCGGCTGCTCGCGCCGGCGTTCAAGCAGGAGCAGCGGCTGACGCTCGTCTGCATGGAGGATCGGTTCGATCGTCTGCTGTCGGCCCTCGGCGCGCACACCATCGATATCGTGATCGCTGATTCTCCCGTGCCGCCCGATACGACCGTGCGCGCGTTCAACCACCCACTGGGCGA
>JBBQJG010000182.1:0-12092 GCA_038325725.1 Polyangia bacterium
ATCGGATCGGCCAGGCCCGCGAGATCGACGTGGCCGTCGCGGGGCGCATACGGCGTCGTCGCGCCGAAGGCGTTGCAGTGCTGGAAGCGCCAATCGGATTGCCCCGTCGCGCGGAAGCCGACGGCCACGCCCGCCGCCGACACGAGCGTCTGGCGCGCAAAGGCGCTCGACGTGAGGCCCATGTTCTCGACGACGATGCCGAACGAGACGCCCACGTCGGTGACGTCGAACACCGAGCCGTTCTCGATCTGGAGGCGCACGCCGCCGCCGCCCAGGAAGCCCACGGCGCCGCCGCGCGCGACGTCGTTCGAGAGCAGCGGATCGCTCACGATGTGGTCGCCCTGATCGCAGGGCTTGGTCGAGGCGCAGCGGCTCTCGAGGTGGAAGCCCGCGTTCGTCGTGTCGTTGGCGATGGAGCCGAGGATCTGGTCGTGCTGCGGCTGCACGCGCCCGCCGACGACGACGTGGCTGCCGACGATCGTGAAGCCGTCGGCGACGTGCTCGGCGATGCAGTTCTCGATGAGGGCGTTCGTCGACTTCGTGAGCAGGAACCCGCCGTCGCCGCGCAGCGGATCGACCGTCGCCATGCCGCCCGGTAGATCGGCGACGTCACGCGAGTGCGCGTAGTCGCGGCGGAAGACCGGGTGCATCGAGTCGTAGGCGTGAAAACCGTAGTAGTGAAACTCGAGCGCCTCGGACTCTTCGATGACGACGTTCTCGGCGGCGTGCGCGACGACGTAGGCCGACGCCTGGAGATAGCGATTCGGATGCGCCGCGACGAGCCGCCGCACGACGACGTTGTTGCAGCCGTGCGTGAGCACGACCACCGACCCGGGCTCGTCGCCCATCTCGGAGGCGAGGTCGGCGCCCTCGGCGTGCAGCCCCTCGACGACCCAGTTCGAGCACGCCGACAGCTCGATGGGCGCGCCGCCGCCGTCGCCTTGGATGAAGGCGCGGCGCTCGTTCTGCGCGCGCACGGCGATGGGGCGTTCGGGCGTGCCGTTCATGGCGTTCGTGCCGCAGAAGACCTGCAGCATGCCCGACGTCGCGCTCGTGTAGACGCCGTCGAGCAGCACGAGCGACAGGCCGGGCCGCAACATCGGGAGCGCGTGCGCGAACGTCTTCCAGGGCGCGACCTGCGTGCCGGGATTCGCGTCGTCGCCGTCGGGCGCGAGGAAATAGTTCGGCGGTCCGGCCGCGAGCAGGTCGCCGCGCGTGGGCGCGCACGCGACGAACGCCGACCATAAGGCCGCGAAGACGATCGCGCGCGCGGCGCGCTCAGAACGCAAAGCCCGCTCCCGCCGTCGCGCTCCACCACACGCCGCGCACGCCGATGTCGGGCGCGCCCTCGACGCGGCCGAGCGCGCCCGCCGTCGCGTACCCGAGCTCGCCACCGACGACGACCACGAACCGCTTCGTCAACGTCAGGAGGCCGCGCGCCACCGCCGTCGGTCCCCACCACGGCCCCGAGACAGAGCCCGTGCGCACCGGCATCGACGGCACGGCGCCGTTGCGTCCCACGAGCTGCGCGTAGCCGAAGCGCGCGCCCGCTCCCGACTCGAAGGTCACGGGCCCGAGGCCCGCGCGCACGAGCGCGAGCAGGCCGAGCGACACGAGCGTGCTGTCGACCTCGCCGAGCGCCGTCGGCTGCACGCCGCCCTCGGCGAGCAGATCGGCGCCGAGGGCCAGGCCCCAGCGCGTCGTGCGTTGCGCCGAGATGCCGCCGCCCGGGACGAGGCGCGGCAGCCCCGCGAAGTGGCGCGCCGAGCCGACGACGAACACGCGCCACCGCGGCTGCGCGGGCGCGGGCTCGCGGCTCTGCGCGGACGTGAGCGCCAGCTCGCGCGTCGACGGCGAAGCGGTCGCGCCCACGGCGCGCGGCACGCTCGCCGAGTCGTGCCGCAGCTCGCCCCAGCTCGCGGCGACGAGCTCGACGACGGCGATCGAGACGAGGCGCGCCTGATCCGCCTTGGGCACGCCCTCGAGGGTGATCGCGCGATCGAGGAGCTTCCCTGTTGTTGGGTCGCGCACCTCGAGCCTGACTTGCAGCGGCTCGTTCGGGACGCAGGTCACCGTCGCGCGCGTCGTCTCGCGCGCGTCGGCGACGCCGCCGTCGACGAGCGGCGCACCCAGCTCAATGGGCACGAGGCGCCGCACCTCCGGCGTGTCGACATCGGCGCACGCCTCGACGTCGAGCGCGACGGGCGCGTGCGCCTCCTGCGCGCGCGCCTCGCGCGCGAGCACGCTCGCGGCCGCACACGCGACCACCGCTACGCCGATGCTGATCTGGCGCGACATGGAACGAAGCGCCCGCCCTTTTCGCGCAGCGCTTCGCGATTAGACCACGGCGCCCGCGTCAAATCCCGCCGAGATCCCGCACGGCCGCCAGCCGACGACCCTGGGGATACAACCGGACGTATTCGACGGCGCTCGCGTGCGCGCGCGCCGCCTCGCCGGCGCGCGACCACGCCTCGACCTCGCGCGCGAGCGCGTCCTGCGCCAGGCCGCCCGTCGGCGCCGCGATGCGTACGCGGGCGAAGCTCTGGGCGGCGAGCGCCGGCTCGTTCAAGCTGTCGAGGTAGACCTTGCCGAGCGAGAAGCCCGCGAGCTGCGCGCACAGCTCGCGCGGGTGATCCTTGACGACGCGCTCGAGGAACGGCACGGCCTGCTCAGGCCGCCCCGCCTGGCGGACGACGTCGGCGGCGAGCATGAGATCATCAGGATCATCGAGCTCGCGCATGGGGACCTTCTGGAGCAGCCCGTACGCCTCGTCGAAGCGCTTCTCGCCCGCGAGCGCGACCCAGCGCGCGGCCGCGACCTGGCGCCGCGGGACGACGCGCTGCTGGAGCAAGTGACCCGGCCGCGCCGGCCCGGTTGCGACGGGCGTCGTCGCTGAAGCGCCGGCGACGGCGGTCGGAGCCACGGACGCGACCGTCGCGGGCGCTTCAATCGCAGCGGGCGCCGCGCCGACATGAGCCGCGGCCGGCGTCGTCTGGGCGTGCGCCGTCACGAGCTTGAGCTCCCAGCGCTGCACGGGCGACGAAGAAGAATTGAACACGAGCAACGCCCCCAGCCCGAGCGCGCCCAGCGCGCCCACCTGGACCGTGCGCGCCACCGCGCGCCGCCGATCACGCGTGCGCTGCATGCGCACGAGCGCGAGCTCGACGTGGTCCGCCGGCCACCGAACGCCGGCTTCCCCCAGGCCGCGCAGCAGCTCCGCCCCCCTCAACACATTGCCGGTCAACTGGTCCTCCTCGTCTAAATCGTTCATCTCAGGCCACGGCCTCCGTAATGAATTTCTGCGCGGCGACGATGCGTCGCTTCGCGGTCGCCAGCGAGCAGCCACACAGCAACGCCACCGTCTCGAGCCGCTCGCCCTCGATGTGGCGCAGCGACCAGGCGAGCCGCTGGTTGACGGGCAGCTTGTCGAGCGCCTCGTACATGCGCGTCAGCAGCAGCCGGTCCTCGGGCGACAGCGCCGGGTCGACGAGCTCCTCGTGCTCGTTGTCGGTCGTGCCGAGGCCGACCATCTTGCGAAGCTTGCGAACCCGCAGCCGCTGGCGCGCGACGTTGATCGTGATCGAGACGAGCCACGCCTTGGTCGCGCCCTGGTGCCGAAGGGCCCCGATGCCCCGCGTGGCGCGCAGGAAGACCTCCTGCACGAAGTCGTCGATCTCGTCGCGCAGCGACGTGATGCGCAGGCCCAGCGACGCGACGAGCGGCGCATAGCGACGAAACGCGTCCTCGACGGCGGCCTTGGGGTCGGGGGGCGGCAGATCCTCGGGGCGGTCGGTGCCCGCCGGTTCCCCGGGGGTCACGAGCCTCAGATGGGCCTTCTGCGCTGGACGGTTCATGGACTTCAGAAAACAAGATTGCGCCCCCGGGGGATTCGGCTCAACCCTTCCGAATTCTCAATGTGCGAACGCTGAACGATGCTTAGGGTAGGCGGGGACAAGGCATCAACCCACCGCGGCAGGCCGTCCTTGACCTGCCCCGGAGGGCGGGGCCAAACTGCGCGCTCTAAACCACTTTGATGAGGACTGACATGAACTCACGTAAAGAGCTTTTTTCGACGGGGATCGTGGCGACGCTGTTCGCGCTTGTGGCCGGTTGCGGCGGGGGAGGCGGCAAGGCCCTGACCGTCGACGACTTCTGCGGTCAGAAGGCCGAGAAGGAGTGCGTCGTCCCCGTCGCCTCGTGCACGGCGGATGTGGACGCCTGCAAGGTCGCGCGCAAAAAGATTTGCAAGGAATGGGCGAGCGCGGTCCAGACCGCCGACGCGCAGCGCGTTTTCGTCGCGGCGAACATCTCAACGTGCGTCAACAAGGCCAGCAGCGTCTATGCCTTGCCGACGATAAAGCCTTCGGATCTCGCCGCCCTGGACGACACCTGCGAGTACGTCTTTCAGGGGGCGGTCAAGGCGTTGAGCGAGTGCATGACGAAGTACGACTGCGCCGACAAGAACAACATCTGCGACAAGGGCAACTGCGCCCCGAAGATGAGCGTCGGCAAGGACGCGCAGTGCGCCAACCTCGGCGCCGTCTGCGGCACGGGCCAGTATTGCGCGACGTCCGGCGCTACCTTCAAGTGCACCGACAAGGTCGGCTCCGGTAACTCGTGTGCGACGGCGCCTTGTCTCGAGACGCTTCGTTGCTCGGGCGGCATGTGCGCGGCGCTGCTGACGGCCGGCGACGTGTGCACGACCGACAGCGACTGTCCCACGACGTCGCCGTATTGCGATCCGTCGGCGGGCGCCCAGCCCGAGTGCACGACGGGGCTCAGGTTCGCGACGCACTCGCCCTCCTGCGCGGCCTTCGGTGACACGCAGGCTCAGGGTGCTGGCGGCTCGACGGGGACGGCTGGCTCGACCGGCGCGGCCGGCACGACCGGCGCGGCGGGGGCCTACGGGGCGGCCGGCGCGACCGGCGCCGCGGGTGCGGACGGTGCGGCGGGTACGGACGGCGCGGTCGGCGACGCCGCTGCTCTGCTCGACGCGACAGGCGCGGACCTCGGGGCGACCGACTAGCCCGTGGAAGAGCCCACATCTTCGGAAAAGAGCCCGGCCTTCGGGCTCGAGCGGCTGCGCGCTGTCCCACCGTGGGCGTGGGCGTTGTTGTTCGCGATCGTGTTGTGTCTTCCGCGCCTCGGCGGCTTCGGCTTCTGGGATCCCTCGGAGCTGAAGCTCGCCGATCAGGCGCGCGACATGGCGCGCTCGGGCGCGCTGTTCGACACGACCGTGGGCGGCAAGTATCCGCAGTCGGCGCCACTCGGCCTCTGCCTCTCGGCGCTCGGCATCAAGCTGTTCGGCCCGAGTGAATTCTCGGCGCGCTTCTTCATCGCCCTCGCGGCGATGGGCGCGCTCATGGGCGTCTACTGGGCGGGCGCCGGCCTCTTCCGCAGGCGCGCCGCGCTGCTCGGCACGCTCGCGCTCGGCACGATGACGATGTTCGTGCTCGAGGCGCGTCAGCTCACGTCGGACGTGCCGGTCATGGCGGGTCTCGCGCTGTCGATGGGCGGCCTCGGGCGATGGGCCTGGCCGGCCTCGGGCCGAAGGCGCCTGGGCGATCTGGGCGCCGGCTTGCTCGGGCTCGTCATCGGCTCGCTCGCGGGTGGCGCGCTCGTCGGCGTCGTGCTGCCGGTGCTGGCGCTCGTCGCAACGATTCTCGTCGCGCGCGGCCTCACGCCGCAGGTCGAAGGGGTCGAGGACGGCACGGCCGACCTCGCGCCCGCGGGCATTGGCGAAGACATCCCGGCGGGGCGCGCGTTCGGCGCGAGCCTGCGAGCGCCGCGCGCGCTCGCCGCGCTCGTCGTGCTCGCGCTCGGCGGCGTCGTGCTTCTCGCGCTGTCGATGACGGGCATCGTCGCGGGCCACTATTCGGCGCTGCTGGGCGGCATCCCGCGGAGCGGCGCGCCCGCGCACACCTTCGAGGCGCTCATCCGCGAGCTCGGCTTCGGCATGTTCCCGTGGAGCGCCGTCGCCGTGTTCGCGCTCGCGCGTCCGCTCGTCCGCCTCGACGACGACGGCGCGCCCACCAACGCGCGGCTCGCCTTCGGGCAGCTTTTCTTGTTCCTGGTCGCGGGCCTCGGCTTCGCGATGGCGAGCTACCGCCTCGTGATCTTTGGCGAGGCGCGCTCGATCTGCTTGCCCGCGATCGCGCTCGCGATCGGCGTCTTCCTCGACGAGGCGCTCGAGGGCCGGCGCTCCGAGCCCGTCGGGGGCCTGCTCATGGCGACCGGCACGATGGTCGTCGCGCGCGACTTCTTCCTCGCCCCCGAGGAGCTCGCGTCGGTCCACCTGTTCGAGAAGGTCAAGTGGCCGGCGGTCGTGTCGATCGAGCACCTCATCCTCGGCGTCGGGTTCCTCGCGGCGCTGGGCGTGTACGTGGGCCTCGCGGCGCGCGGGCGCGCTCTCGGCCGCGTCGCGGGCGCCGATCTGTCGGCGGCGAGCGGGCGGCGGCGCGCGCTCGAGCGCGGGTTCGTCGCGCTGGGACGCTGGGGCCTGCAGGGCTCCGTCGCCATCGCCGTGCTCTTCGCGCTGTACGTCGCGCAGAGCCTCGTGCCGACGCTGTCGCGGCACTTCTCGTTCAAGCACGAGCTCGAGTCATACGCGAAGTACGCCAAGCCCGGCGACAAGATCGCGCGCTATCACGTCGAGGGCCACGGCCAGGGCTTCTACGGCAGCGACAACATCGTCGACGTGCCGTCGCAGGAGAAGCTCATCGAGACGCTGCACGGCACAGGCCGCGTGTTCGCCCTCGTGTCGGCGGACGACCTCGCGGCGCTCGACGCCGGCTTCAAGCGCGAAGGCGCGTCCTACTACGTTCTCGACGCGTCGTCGTCGCGCTTCTTGTTGCTGTCGAACCAGCTCGCCACGGGCGAGAGCGACGTCAACCCGCTCAAGAAAGATGTCTGGATGGCGCCCACGGTGCCGACGGCGACGACGGGGTGGAACGAGTCCGAGAAGCCGCCGTGGTCGTGGCGCATCCCGATCTCGGCGACGTTCGGCGATTCGATCGAGCTCGTGGGCGCGAGCTTCCCCGAGACGGTGCGGCGCCCCGGCAAGATCCCGCTCGACCTCACCTTCCGGGTCAAGAAGGCGCCGCCCTCGGGCTACAAGATCTTCGTCCACTTCGACGGCCCCGCGGCGCCGCGCGTGCTCGGCGACCACGATCCCGTAGGCAAGGCCTTCCCGACGGCCTACTGGCTACCCGGCGAGTACATCCGCGACCACTACGAGACTGACGTGCCGCTCATGACGACGCCGGCGGGGACGTACACGGTGCTGTTTGGCTTTTGGCCGGGCGGAGAGGGACGCCGCATCAAGATCACGCAAGGCCCGAACGACGGCGCGGATCGCGTCCGCCTCGGCACCCTCGAGATCAAGTAGCCGCATGCGACGCTTGAGGGGCCGACGGGGATGGGCTAAGACCGGACACCGGTTGGTGAGGCGATGACGAGGCGAGGAAAAGATCGTAGGCGCCGCGAGGTGACCTTGCCCGGCGTCGATAGGCGCCGCACGGGGGCCGATCGCCGCATCCACACGCGCGTCATGGTCGACCTCGAGGTCGACTACAAGAGCGCCGACAACTTCCTCTTCGCGTACATCACCGACATCAGCGCGATGGGCATCTTCGTTCGCACGAACGCGCCCGAGCCTCCCGGCACGCGCATCAACATGCGCTTCACGCCGCCCGGCGGCCCCGAGCTGAACCTCGAGGGCCGCGTCATGTGGGTCAACCCGTACCGCGCCGGCAGCTACGACAACATCAACCCCGGCATGGGCGTGCAGTTCGTCGACCTGACGGCGCAACAGCGCGAGCAGATCGTGAACTTGGTCCGCACCTTCGCCTATCTGTCCGACGACGAAGAGCCGAAGGGCAACAGCTAGCTCTCTGCTCCGATCCCCTCGCCCCGCGAAGCGGGGAGAGGGTTAGGGAGAGGGGTCCGTGCCAACCAAGCCCCGCGCTGCCTTCTTCCACGACTACCCCGCGACCGACGGCGACGTCTTCGGCGCCGGAAGGCGCGAGAAGATCGCGGCGCTGACGGAGCTGTATCCGCACGTCGTTGACGGGCGGACCTTCGCCGAGCATGCGGCGGCGCTCGCGGAGGTCGAGGTCATCTTCGCGACGTGGGGGTTGCCGGCGTTCACCGACGCGCACTTCGCGGCGATGCCAAAGCTGCGCGCCGTCTTTTACGCTGCGGGCAACGTCAAGGCCTTCGCGGCGCCGCTCGTCGCGCGCGACGTCGTGCTCGTGTCGGCGTGGGGCGTGAACGCGATCGCGACGGCGCAGCTGTGCTTCGCGCAGATCCTGCTCACGTGCCGCGGCTATTTTCGCGGCGCGCGCCAGTACGCGACGACGAAGGATCTCGCTCTCGCAAAGAGCTTCGCGCGCGTCGGCGTCGCCGGCGAAACAATCGGCTTGATCGGCATGGGCTGGATCGCGCGCCACCTCACCGAGCACCTGCACGGCGTCGGCCTGCGCGTCATCGCGAGCGATCCCTATCTGTCGGACGCACGCGCGCGCGCTCTCGGCGTCGAGAAGGTCGCGCTCGAGGATCTGTTCGCGCGCGCCTACGTCGTGAGCAACCACGTCCCCGATCTGCCGACGACGAAGCGGCTGCTCGGCGGCGCGCTGTTCGCGCGCATGCGCGACGGCGCGACGTTCCTCAACAGCGGCCGCGGCGCGCAGGTCATCGAGGACGAGCTCGTCGAAGTGATGCGCGCGCGCCCCGACCTGACGGCGCTGCTCGACGTCACCGATCCCGAGCCGCCCGCCGCCGATTCGCCGCTGTGGACGCTGCCCAACGTCGTCATGAGCCCCCACCTCGGCGGCACGATCGGCGACGAGGTCGGCCGCCTCGCCGACTGCGTGATTGCCGAGTTCGAGGCGTGGCAGGCCGGCCAACCGCTGCGGTACCAGGTCACGGCCGAGATCCTCGCGACGATGGGGTGAACTCCCTTGATGAGCCCATGTTCACAACATACACTTTTGTGAACATGGCGATTCGGCACAAACACCTCAAGCTCGACCAGGGAAAGATCGACCGCGCCAAGCGTCTGTTCGGCGTGAAGACGGAGCAGGAGACCATCGAGCTGGCCCTAGATCTCGCGCTCTCCGAGGAACCTCTTTTGAAGGTCCACCGCTCCGTGCGCGGCGCTGGCGGCATCGTGGACATCTACGGTCGTCCGTGAAGAAGGTCGTCCTCGATACCAACCTGCACATCGACTGGATCAATCGCGGCCTCCGCGCAGAGGTCATGCTCGGTTCAGGATTGGTGCGATACATGAGCGCCGTCGTGCTCATGGAGTTGCGCGTAGGCGCACCTACGCGCGCGGGTCGCAGCGCGATCGATCGGCTGACGCGTTCGTATTCCGCTGCGGGCCGTCTGGTGGCCCCGAGCTCGCATGTCTTCGAAACAGCAGGGTCGGCTCTCCGTAGGCTTCGTCTCGCGGGGCGTGACGTTCGCTCCGCGTCGTTCCTCAACGACGTCCTCATCGCGCTCACGGCCCAAGCCATTGGAGCCACCGTGCTCACGGCAAACCTTGCCGACTTCCAGGCCATCCAGGCGATTGAACCCTTCGCGCTCGAAGGGGCGTGATTCGCTCGGCGGCGATCAGAGGTAGCTCAGCCAGGCCGAGCGGTGGCGCGCCTTGACGCCCGCGAACCAGCGGCACGCGGGATACAGCAGGAGCACGACGACGGCCCACGCCGCGTAGACGACGGGGAGCGGAAAGCCGAAGCGCGCGGCCTCGGCGTCGGGCAGCATGATCCTGTGAGCGATGACGCCCGCGGCGCCCGTCCCCCTGGCGGCGACGCCTAGGAGAACAGCGAGGCCGTGGAGCAGCGGAACGTGCAGCACGTAATAGAAGAACGGCACGCGGCCGAAGGTCACGAGAGGGCCTCCCCAAGCCGGCGTCGCGGCCCCCGCGAGACGTCCGTCGATCCAACCGAGGAACGCGATCGCGGGGCCGAGCGTCATGAGGAGATAGTCGAGCGACGGGGGGTACTTCGTGCACGCGAGGAACGAGAACACCGTAAAAAGAGGCGAGCGCTGCGCGGTCCACGGCAGCGGATCGCCGTAGTGGTTCACGGCGCGAATCACGACGAAGGCGAGCGTGAGCGCGCCGCCCAGGCGCACGAGCACGCGTCGCCGCTCTTCGGGCGGGCGCACGAGGATCGCGCCGAACGCGTAGCCGGCGGCCATGACGCCGACCCACGGGACGAGCGGATAGATCACGAGCAGCGCGAGGCCGAACGGCCGCAGGAACCCGCGCTCGTGCAACAGCGTCCACAGCCAGCTCCAGCGGCCCAGCGCGGAGGCGTGGATGCCGTCGAGGAGGTTGTGACCGACGATGACCACGAGCCCGAAGGCGCCGACGGCGCGCAGAGGCAGGAAGATCAACCCCGCGAGGCAGATCATCGACACGCCCAGCACCCAGATCACCTGGAGGACGCTGAACCCGTACGAGACGTCGAAGAACCACCCCCAACGCACGAGCGTCACCTCGACGAGGATCAGCCACAGGCCCCGCGACACGAGGAAGCGCGCGAGCTGGGGCCGCGGCTTGCCGCGCGCGCCCGCGAGGAAGATGCCCGCGCCCGCGAGGAAGACGAAGACGGGTGCGCAGAAGTGCGTCACCCAGCGTGTGAGGAAGAGACCGGCCGTCGTCGTCGCGAGCTGCGCCGAAGGATCGCCGGGGTGATCCGTGAAGAAGTCGCGCACGTGATCGAGCGCCATGACCACCATGACGAGACCGCGCAGCAGATCGACGGCGTCGTTGCGGGGACGTGCGGGGGTTGCCTTTTCCGTCATCTAAAAACCCAAGGCCGGACCGAAAAACGTGCGCAGGTCGCCCAGGTACGCGTCCGGTCCCAGCGTCACCGGCGGGCCGTGCGCGTCGCCGTGGTTCGCGCCGGGGACGAGCACGAGCGTCGTCGTGACGGCGGGGAAGGCCGCCGCGTGCGCGGCCGTGAGTCCCTGCGAGTCCTGATAGCGAACGTAGTCGTCGGCCAGGCCGTGGAACGCGAGGTACGGCGCCGGCACGTGCGCGATCTTCGCGAGGTTGTCCCAACGGCTGTCGGCGACGAAGCCCGGCGGCAGGTCGACGTAGGCGCCGTCCCTGACCATGTCCGCGATCGACGCGAAGGCCGATTCGGTGACGAGCGCCGCGGGCGGGCGCACGGCCGCGAGATCCGTCGCGAACGCCGCGCCGAGTGAGCGGCCATAGATGACGAACTTCGTGACGTCGAGGTCGGGCCGCTTGCCGAGCGCGTCCCACACCGCCATCAAATCATCGTGGATGCCGGGCTCGGACGGCGTGCCCGTCGACAGGCCGTAACCGCGCGGATCGACGGCGGCGATGTTCACGCCCAGCGGAGCGAGCAGCGCGACGCGCGGCCAACTCGACGTGACGTCGTTGCTCTGGCCGTGGAAGTACAACATCGTGACGTCGGCGTGCATACCCGACGCCTTGGCGAGCGCGACGTGCACGCGCGCTCCGCCCGTCGAATCGACGAAGACGTCCTCGCACGTCGGGGCCGAGAGGCCTGCGCACCCCGTCGTCGACGTCAATGGATCGTAGAGAAACGAATCGAGGCGCTGCGGCGAGCACGCGAGCGTGAGCGCGCCGAGCAGGCAAGCACCGAAGAGTTTCATCTCACGTCCCCCCAATAGACGTTGCACCCGATCAAGACGGCGAGATAGCCGCGATCGCCGGGCGAGATCCACGTCGGCGCGAGCGGCTGGACGTCGTACCAGGGCGACAGCCACTTGCCCTCGGCGACGAGCCCGACGCTGTCTCCGACGCGCAGCTCGCCCCCCGCGAGCGGTCCCGCGAGGACGCGCATGCGCCCGGGCAAGAGCGTGCCCGCGTCGGCGCCGACGTAGAGAAGATGGCGGTGGCTCGCGCCCACGCGCCACGCCGCGAGCGCCGTGACCTGTGGCCCGACGCGAAACGCGTGCAGGTCCGTGAGGACGTGCGCGCTCGCCGCGAGCGTGACGGTGGGAACGCCGCCCGATTCGCGCACGAGCGGGTGAAAGGCCTCGCCCAGCTCGAGGTGCGCGTCGCCGTAGGCCGCCGCCGTGACGTC
>JBBQJG010000183.1:0-12083 GCA_038325725.1 Polyangia bacterium
GAAAGGAAAACGCGGTCCTTGAACAGGGTCAGGTCGACGGCGGGGGCGGGCGCCGTGAGCTCGCGGATGACGAAGGCGGCGAGCGCGAACACGGCGACGAACGAGAGGACCGTGATGAGGCGCGAGTCGAACCAGTCGGCGCGGCTGCCCTCTTCGAGCACGTACTGCAGCGACGCGAGGCCGACCGTCATGAGCGAGATGCCCTGCCAGTCGAGGTTTTTGCGCTGGGCGTCGGCGCGCGCGTGGTTCTCGCGGCGGATGTCCTCGGGCTCGTGCACGAAGCGCGTCACCATGAAGATGCCGAGCAAGCCGACCGGCAGGTTGATGTAAAAAATCCACGGCCACGCAAAGTTGTCGAGGATGTAGCCGCCGAGCGCGGGCCCCGCGGCCGGACCGACCACGACGGCGAGGCCGAAGAGCGCCATGGCCATGCCTTGCTCTTCGGGCGGGAACGTCTGGCGCAGGATCGCCTGCTCGGTCGGCTGCAGCGCGCCGGCGCCCAGGCCCTGGAGCGCGCGGCACGCGACCATCATGGGCAGCGAACGCGCCAGGCCGCACAGCGCCGAGCCCAGCACGAAAAGACCGAGGCAGAACAGATACACGCGCTTCTGCCCGAAGAAGCGGCCGAGGAACGCCGTGAGTGGCATGACGACGACCGTCGCGATGACGAAGCCCGTCGTCACCCAGGTCATCTCCTCGACGGTCGCGCCGAGCGTTCCCGTGAGGTGTGGCGTCGCGACGGCGACGATCGACGTGTCGATCGCGCCCATGAGCGTCCCGAACGTCACCGACAGCGTGACGAGCCACTTGTTGACGGGCGCGCGCACGAGCGGCGCGGGCAGGGCGATGGCCGTCATGCCGAGGCCCTCGCCTTGTGGGCGCCGAGGCCCCCGAAGAAGGCGTCGAGGAGGCGATCGAGATCCGCGCCCATGTCGCCCGCGTCGAGCACGAGGTCGCGCACCATGAGGGCGCGCAACATGCCGAGCAGGAACGTCGCGCCGAGGTCGCCGAGCTCGGGCCGCAGCGCCAATTCCTTCACGCCGCGCTTCATCTCGCCGGCGATGCGCTCGTGGATCTCCCTCATCGTGTCGAGCTTCTTGGCCGCGGCCTGCCGATGGAGCCCGACCTCGTGTTGCAAAACGATGCGGATGAACTTTCGGTGCGCCTCACAGTGCGAGAGGAACGCGCCGAGGATGCCCCGCAGGCGCTCGCGCAGCGGACGCTTGGCTGCCTCGCGAAGCGCGCCGTCTATTTTGGCGAGCAGCTCGCCCCGGCGCGCCGCGAGCAACCCGACGAGCAGCGCCTCGCGATCCTCGAAGTGGTTGTAGAGCGTCCCCACGGACACGCCGGCGCGGGCGGCGATGGCGTCCATGCGGGCCGCGTGCACGCCGGCGTCGGCGAAGACGTCCTCGGCCGCGGCGAGGATCGCGTTCGTCGTCGTCTCTCGGATGCGCTCGCGCAGCGGGCGCGGGGGCGCTTCATGAAGTGAACGACGATTCATTTTTTGGAATGGTGCCTCAAGGCCCCCGCGCCGACAAGCGAAACCTCGCGGCGTCGCGGCGCGCGTGGTCAGCGGCGCCGCGGCGAGCACGCCGAGCTCAAACGAGCGCACGCACGAATGACGGGCAGGATGTCTCAGCGCGTGGTCAGGACGGGAACGTTCAACGCGCGGACAAGACGAAGTACGCCAGCACGAGCAGCACGGCGAGACCGCCGCTCGCTGTCAGCATCGCAAGCCTGTCTTTCGCGAGCGCTCGCTCCTGGTAGCGCCTGATGGCGTCGCCACCTTGCCGCTTCCGATACGCGGCGCCCGCCCGGTAGTAGGTCGACCACTTGTCGCTCGTCGCCGGTTGCCGCATCCCTACCCCCATACCGGCCCATCGACGGGCCTCCGTGAGGCTTTAGGGAAACATGGGCCGCGTAAACACCTGCGAGCGCCCAGCGGGCGTCAGGGACAGGTCAGGCGCCACGCGTCGAGGCTCAGGTGCTTGACGATTGTCGAGAAACCCACGGGCGCCTTGCCGCAGATGCCGGCCGTGCTCGACGCGTATTCGCAATGGAACACGGCCTTTCCGGCGCTGATGAACGGCGCGAGGCTCGAGCACTCGTTGTACTTCAAGCACTCTTCGTTGAGCGCCCAATCGAAAGCGGCGACCAGCTGCGGAACGATGCCGAGGCTGTTCTTGAGGCCGACCGACAGGTTGTGCGCGTGGCCCTCGGTGGCGAGGAACGTGTTGTAGCTGACCTGGTCTTGCTTCGTGAGCCCGAGGCCATTGTCGTTGTCGTAGCCGTCGACGTTGTCGGGCTCGACGCCGTCGCAGCCCTTCGATTGTGCCAGGGCGAGGCGGGCCTTCATGAGGTCGCGAACGGACGCGACGCGGATGTCGAGCCAGTTCTCGTCAGGCCAACCGTCGAGCGCCTTGCCGAGGCCCGTCTGTTTCAGCGGCGCGGAGTCGGGGCGGCCGGGCTCGTAAGAGCCGGCCGAGAAGTAACAAACGACCTTGCGACCGGCTTGGTGCAGCGCCGCGATCGTCGCCGGTGCGCTCTCGAACAGATCGATGTCGAACATCTGGGCGTCGACGCTCGTGTCAATGGTGCCCGTGAGCTGCCACTGCCAGGTGACGCCCGGCTTCGGCATCCAGACCGACGTCGCCGTCGTGCCGCCTGCCCCGGTCGCGCCCGCGGCGCCCGTCGCGCCTGCGGCGCCTGCGGCGCCTGTCGCGCCCGCGGCGCCCGTCTTGCCGGCCGCGCCCGTTTTGCCCGCGGCGCCTGTTTTTCCGGCGGCGCCCGTATTGCCCGCGGCGCCTGTATTGCCCGCGGCGCCTGTATTGCCCGCGGCGCCCGTATATCCGGCGGCGCCTGTTGCGCCGGCCGCTCCGATTGCTCCCGCAGCGCCGGTTGTTCCCGCGGCGCCCGTCGCGCCTGCGGCGCCTATCGCGCCCGCGGCGCCGGTCGTTCCCGCGGCGCCTGTCGCGCCCGCGGCCCCGATCGAGCCGGCATTTCCGGTCGAGCTTGGACCGCTCGTTCCCGACCCGCCGCATCCGGCGGAGAGGATGACGAAGCACAGCGTGAGACCGGAGATTGCCTGACGTGAAGACATGGGTGCTCCTTCAGTGGCCAGAGCGAGGCCGAACGTGGTCACGGAATCTCTACGGCGCGTCTGAAAATCCCTTGAGCCATCGAACACCCGCACCGTCCGCGGTGTGTCTGGGGCATGATTCCCAACGGCAAGCGGATGGCGCCTTCGCTCAGCGAGTTGCTCGCGCACGCCGCGTGGACGCGACAGCTCGCGCGCAGTCTGGTCGGCGACGCCGCGGCGGACGACGTGGTTCAGGACACCTGGATCGCGGCGATGCGGCAGCCGCCTGACACGTCGCGGCCACTACGGCCGTGGCTGGGGACCGTCGTGCGCCGGAACGTCTTCAACCGCGCGCGCGAAAGGCAGCGGCGCGAAACCCGCGAGGCGCATGTCGATGTCGTGGCCGCGCCCGAGTCCGCCGAAGCGCAGCTGGGCCGGCTCGAGCTCCACAAGGCCCTCGTCGAGGTCGTGGGCCAGCTGGCCGAGCCGTATCGCCGGATGATCTTGCTCGCGTACTTCGACGGTCTCACGTCGGCGGAGATTGGCGCGCGCGAGAGCCTCCCCGCTGGGACGGTCCGCGGCCGCCTCAAGACGGCCGTCGAGCTGTTGCGCGAGGCGCTCGACAGGCGATTCGCGTCGCGCGAGGCGTGGCTGTTTCCCCTCACGGAGCTCGCGTTCCCGTCGACGCGCGCGCCGGGCGCGGGCCCCGCGGGCGGCGGGAGCCACGTGCGGGCGCCCGGTGCTCCTGCGGCCGTGGGCGGCGCGAGCGCGTTGCCGATGACGGCCGTCGTCATCGCCGTCGCCGTCATCGCGACGATCGGGTGGGGCGTGCACGAGCGCTCGCGGCGCGCGGTGGAGCTCGCGTCGCGGCGCGGGTCGCCGACCAAAAGCGCTCCCCGAGCGACCTCCCCACGCGCACCGTTCGGCGGCGGCGCTACGAACGACGTTCGTCGGGCGCCATCGGCGATCTTCGGCGATCCGGTCCCGAGCGATCCGAGCGGGGGCGCGGCGCCCGTGAAGGGTCTCGAGGCCGCGGTGTTCGGCATCGTGACCGTCGGTGGTCCCGAGGCGTCGCGGGCGGCCCCGCGCGTCTCCGCGGGAGGCCGCCTCTCGGGCGCGGCCATCCGGATCGTCGGGGGGCTCGCGGCGCAGCCCGCGCCTCCGCGCGAGACGACCTTGTTGACCTTCGACGCGGGCGGGCTCCTTCCGCGGATCCAGGTCGCCCGGGTGGGGCAGCCGCTCGCCGTCCTGAACGGGGACGAGGTGCCCCGCACCGTCGGGATGCGGCTCGGCGGGGCCGTGCTTTTCGACCGCACGATCCCGGGACGTGAGCAATCGTCAGCCGTCGAGATCCCGAATGGCCGCGACGTCATCGAGATCGATTCGGGCGCGCGCGCCCGCCCCACGGCCTTCGTCGTGCCGACCGACAACGACTTCCACGACGTCACCAACGCGAAGGGGACCTTCGAGCTGCGCGGCGTGCCGCCCGGGCGTTACACGTTGGAGGCGTGGGACGCGGAGCTGGGAACGCGGACCGTCGAGGTCGTCGTGCCCACGCAGGAAAGAATTCTGCGCTTCTCCTACGGCGCCGAGGTCTCGATCGTCGCCGGCGTTTCGGGAGGCTGCACGATCACGAAGGGCGTCGCCGGTCCGGTGGCCAAGGCCTGTGCGGAAGGAGGCGTGTCCGAAGCCAAGAAGGTCATGAAGAAGCTCGTGAAGGAGGCGACGGTGCGCGGGCGAAAGTTCACTTGCGACGGGTGTCACCGGGAACTGGACTCCTTCGCTCTGCTGCCCGACGCGCGCAAGGACCTCGAGGCGATGCTCGCCGTCGTCGCCGGTCCCCGATGATCGCGGGAACTTTCGCGTTCGGGCGCACTCTGTAGAGGAGCGTGCGTTCACAAGGGGCAGGGTGAGACGGCGGGCGTTCGTCGGCGCGGTCTTCGCCGGGGCCGCGGGCCTCGTGGCGCGCGCGCGGCCGCTGCGCGCGGCGACGCGCACCGTCCTTTACATCCAACCGCTCGGTGACGCGCTCGCCGCCGCCGACGTCGCCCTCGTCAAGACCGCGCTCGCGACGTTCCTCGGCAGCGAGGTGCGCGCGCTGCCGAGCGTCGCGCTGCCGGCCGCGGCGTACACGCGCCCGCGGGCGCGCTACCGCGCCGAGAAGCTCCTCGACTTCCTCGACACGCGCCTGCCCTCCGACGGCGCGCGCATCCTGGGCCTCACGGGCGTCGACATCTCGACGACGAAGACAGACACGACGAAGGGCGACGTCGCCGACTGGGGCGTGCTCGGCCTCGGCCGCATCGACGGCGCCGCGAGCGTCATCTCGGAGTTTCGCTGTCGGATGAAGTCGCGCGGGGCCGCGCACGCGCGCGAGCGGCTCGCCAAGGTCGCCGTGCACGAGGCCGGCCACACCCTCGGCCTTCCGCATTGCCCGACGCGCGGCTGCCTCATGGAGGACGCCGAGGGCCACGTCGCGACCTGCGATCGCGAGTACGACTTCTGCGCGCGCTGCCGTGGCCAACTTGCGGCCGCCGGTCGTGCGTTGCCCGCGTCGCCGCGGATCCCGTGGCCGCGTCCGGCGTAGCACGCCGGACCTTCGTCATCCGCGACGATCGCGGCGGCGCCGCGCTCGCCGACGCCGGTGCGTCACGCCCTAACGGCGCGGCGGCAACAGCTTCGGCGCGTGGGTCGTCGCGCCGACGGGGCGTGCAAGCTCGATGCGCCGCCCGGCGGCGCGGCCTTGTTCGTAGGCGGGCGTGACGAGGAACGAGCCGGCGCTGCGCGTGGAGCGGCGCGGATAGCGCTGGCGCAGATAGTCTTCGCGCGCGGCGTCGGCGTGGACGACGAGGCCTTCCTTGCGGCTCTGGCGCTCGCCGACGGCGAGCTTTTCGCCGACGCCCGTCATGACGCCCGCGAGGAACCGCCGCCGCTCGTGGTCCGAGGTGATCCCGAGCGCGGCCTTGTGATCGCGCCACAGCCGCTCGGCCGTGTCTGAGAGGAAGCCGTGCACGAAGGTCGCGACCTCGAGGTTCGCCGCGGTCCCGCACAGCTCGAGCACGTGACCTTTTCGCGCCGTGGCCGCGCGGTACGACGGCACCCAGATGACGCTCACGAAGAAGTGCTGACCCAGGATGCCGGCGAGGATGCGCGCGCTCGCGTCGGAGCGGGCCTTTACCGGGCCGACGTGGCGGAAGGCGTACCCGTCGGTCGCGATCGAAACGGCCGCGTCGATGTTGTGCAGCAACATGAGCCGCCGCGCCTCGTTCGTCGCGGCCTCGGCCTCGTGGACGTTGGCGCTCCCGGCCAGGGCGAGGAGGCGCATGATGCGGCGGACGATCGGGTTGGGTCCCGGCGTCGTCGCGTCTCCGGGGTTTGGCAAGCCGGCGGCGGTGGCGTCGATGCCGCGCGCGAGGCACACGGCGGCGAACGCGGGGCCGTGCGCCGTCTCGTCACAAATGCCCAGGACCTCGTCGACGTACTGGTGCGCGAGCTCGTGCTTGAGCACCTCCCGCACGACGCCCCACGGCTGCTGGAAAACGAGCGCGCGCGACACGGAGATCGTGCGCGTCGCGCGCTCCCACGCGCCCACCCGGCGCGCCGTGTCCGACAGCGCGAGCGCGGGCGGCCGAAGCTCGCCGCGGAAATGGTTGTGCGCGAGCTCGGTCCACGTCGATGCGAGCTCGCGCAGCAGCGCCGCCTCGAGCGCGCGTTGGTCAGAATCTGAATCAGCGTTGGGCGCCAAGCCCCAGCCCCTTACCACATCGCGCGGCGACGTCTACTTGGTGCCGAACGCGTACGCGCAAAACGGGAGCCACCCGTTCGACATGTTGTCCGTGCAGAACACCGTGTGACCGCCCGGCGTGACCCCTGTGCCGCCCACCATCGCGAACAGGTGCCCGCCCGTGAACGGACCCAGGTCGCCCGGCTTGACGTTCATGACGGGCGCGCCGTCGCCCCAGCCGGCCTTCTGCGTCGTCTCGATCATGCTCGTCACGGTGTTGGGCGCCGTGTCGTTCTTGTTCATCGACGGGTAGGCCTCGATGAAGCCAACTGCCATGTACTTTCGATCGTTGGGCGTCCCCGTCGCGGCGGGGTGCAGGATCCAGTCGGCGTTGGGGAAGCCTTCGGCCTGCGGGCCCGACGTCGTGAAGACGCGGCCGAAGCGCACGTAGCTCGAGATCATGGCGAGCGTCTGCGAGCCCCAGGAGTAGCCGACGACGTAGACGTCGGTCCAGCGCACGGTGCCGTCGGCGTTGAGGAAGTAACCCCAGTCGCCGCCCTGATCGTTGGCGGCGCCGTCCTTGAGCGCGGCTTGCGTCTCTTCAACGATGCTTTGCCCCTTGGCGACGGTGACGAAAGGGACGCGATCGACGCCGTCCCACAGCTCCATGCGCGCGTCGCCGATGATGCGGTTGGCTTCGGCGTCGTTCGACGGATCCTTGTCCGCGAGCATGTCTTTATACTTCTGATGATTGTTGTCGCCGCCGTTGACGCACGTCTGCGTCGCGGGCTTCCAGATGTGGAATCCGGCGCCCGCGGCGTAGGACTCGATGCCGCCGCCGCCCGGCCCCCCGCAGATGCCGCCGAGCACGAGGACGAGCTTTCCTTGCAGGTGCTTCGCGGTCGACTTGATCGACAGGTTGCCGTGGCTACAGCAGTTGGCCGACACGGTGACGTTGAGCGGGTGGGGCGGCGCGGGATCGGGGCCCTCGACGGGGCCGCCCACGCCCGCGCCCGCGGCGCCGGCCGCACCCGTGCCCGCGGCGCCGGTGCCCGCGGCGCCGGTCGTGCCGCCGGCCCCGACTTGGCCCGCGGCACCGGTTGAGCCCGCGCTGCCGATGCTGCCCGCCGCGCTCGTGCCGCCGCCGCCCGTGACGCCGGCGCTGCCCGTGGTCCCGGCGCTGCCCGTGCTTCCGGCGACGCCCGTGTTGCCGGCGACGCCCGCGTTGCCGGCGCTGCCCGTGCTCCCCGCGGCGGCCGTCGTGCCCGCCGCGCCGTTGCCGGCGCCGCCGTTCATCGCGGGGGTCGTCGGCTCGGCCGCGCAGCCCGCGATGACGAACAACGCCGCGCCGCCCGTACGAAAGAAGACGTTGAGGAGGGGGAATGGTCGCTTCGTCATGACGGCACGCTACGCCGCGCCTCGGGGGGCCGCGCGCAATGGAGGGGAGTCATTTGCACCGAATCCCCAGAGAGGCTTCGAGGCGCGGCCGGGCCGCGACGATTCGGCCGAAACAGAGGCGAAGGTCAGCTCGTCGACCCAGAACCAGGCCCTCGCGGCGCTGTTGTTTCTGTACCAGAGGGTGCTCAGCCGCGAGCTCGCGTGGATGGGAGGGATGGTGCACGCCAAGCGCCCAACCCACCTGCCCATCGTCCTCAATCGAGACGAGGTGCGCTCGTTGTTGGCGGGATTGGACGGCGCCGTGAAGATCGTTGCGAGCCTGCTTTATGGCGGAGGCTTGCGACTGCTCGAGGCGCTTCGCCTGCGCGTGAAGGACATCGACTTCGACCGCCACGAGATCATCGTGCGCCGAGGCAAAGGGCAGAAGGACCGGCACACGGTGCTGCCCGCGTCGCTGGCCGAGTCACTACGCCGGCACGTGGAGGTCGCGCGCGCGCAACACGAGGGCGACCTTCGGTTGGGCGCGGGCGCCGTCGAGCTCCCCGAGGCCCTGCGACGAAAGTATCCGGCGGCGCCGCGCGAGTGGGTCTGGCAATGGATCTTCCCCGCAACGCGAACCTACGTCGATCGCGCGACCGGCGAGACCCGCCGCCACCACCTCCACGAGAGCGTCATTCAACGCGAAGTCCGCCGCGCCGCCGTCGCCGCCGGCCTCACCAAACCCGCGACGCCGCACACCCTCCGCCACTCGTTCGCGACCCACCTCCTCGAGGACGGCTACGACATCCGAACCATCCAAGAGCTCCTTGGTCACAAGGACGTCAGCACGACGATGATCTACACCCACGTCCTCAACCGGGGCGCCGGCGGTGTTCGCAGCCCCCTCGATCGTTGAGCGTCACCGTGAGCCCCGTCGCCCTCGCTTGCTGTCTTATCCCGCGGCTCTTATCGCATTATCCAGCAAGGGTTCTGGCGCAAGTCCTCGGAATCTCGTGCTCGCGCTCGTCGGCAGCGGTCGAACATGCGTCTGGAAGGAACTTATTTTTCGGAGGAGAATGCTAGTTGGACAGACAGGAGCCGAAGGACACTCGGATGAACCATCTACTCGTGTTTGAGACTAGCCAGGACGGAGATAGCCTCACGGTTCACGCTGACGCCGAGGGCCTTCGGACCGTGGTGAAAGCGTTCCAGCGTCTTCTCGATCACGCTGAACGGGGCAACCCAGAGCACGACCACCTCATGACTGAGGACTGGGGTGGTGGTGACCTTTCGTCGGAGCGACAGGGCACCGACAAGACAGTGCGCGTCGTCCACCATGTGAAGCTGTACGGTTGGCCGACAAGCGCGGGGCTGCGCGCCTACGCGCCCCAGCCGGAATCGTCTGAGCGGTGACGCATCCTCAAATCCTAGTCGCGAGCTGTCCAACATGGCGTTGCAGACGGACGACCGTCCTTCCTCGCTTCGCTCGGGCGGCCGTTCGCCGCTGAACGCCAGATCGTTGGACAGACCAAGTCGCCGCCTTGGCGACGAATCTTCGGGCTCGCGACAAATTGACAGAGTGTGCAGCTGTAAGGCGCCGGCTCTCGGTGCCGCTGCCACTCTCGGTGGATGGCGTAACCGTTGCAGAGGGTCGTGGCGATGGCGTTCAGGTTTCGGCTTGCCGCGTGCGTGATCGCCGCGGTGCTGCTCTTTGTCGGGTATCACGCTCGCGAAGTGTCCGATCGATTCCTCTCATTTCAAGAGGTACGCACAAGCCTTGGCGAGGTAGACGCCACCGACGGAATCCAGGGATCCGAGGCGGCGGTGATAGCGGCCGTGTACTCACACCTCTTGCTGTATCCCGCGGATCTGTGTAGCGGAACGACCGCGCCGACTTTCGTCGACGGAGCGTGGAGGTCAGAAATTCTCTTTGGCTTCGGTGGCGAGCCCACTGGAACTTGGATCGTCGTTGACCCGACGACCGGGGGAGTGGCGTCACCTGGCGGGCCTTCCTATCGAACCGTGGGTTCACTTCGACGCGCGCGGCTCTGGAATGCGATTGTGGCGGGCAGGTAGGCTGTCCAACAAGCCGTTGCAGCGGACGGGGCTTGCGCCCCGCCGCTGAACGGCAGAACGTTAGCCGTACGAGCGCCAGATGGGTGACATCACGCCGATTCGAAAGCCCGAGATCATTGGCGAGGCCGGTGGCCTGGTCGACAAGAGCAGCGTCACGCTCGGCGTCCATGGCGACGACCTCAATCCCGACGAAGTTTCTCGGTTGATCGGATGCGCCCCGACCTCTGCTCATCGTCGCGGTGAAGCGCGGCGTTCAGGTCCACTGTGGCCGGCGGGTGCCTGGCTCCTCTCTGTTGAGGGCCAGTCGCCAACAGGGCCCGAGGAACTCGTCCACGTGCTCCTAGGACCGCTCCCGGCGGACGAAGCATTCTGGTCCGAGGTACGAAGAAGGTTCCGCGTGCAGCTGATGTTCGGGGTTTTCAGCGAGCGCTGGAATCGCGGATTCGAGCTCTCCGCGGAAGCGGTGCGGCGCATCAACGTGGTCGGGGCTGGCGTTGGCGTCGACATCTATGCAAGTCTGGATGAGGGCGACGGCTAACATGGAATTGCAGCGGACGATCACCCTTCCTCGCTTCGCTCGGGCGGGTGCTCGCCGCTGAATTCCTGGTCGTTATCCGGACAGCGCTCATGGACGAGGACCTGACACCCGCTGCTCATCTGTTCGAGGCCTACTTCCATCACGACTGCCTTGTCGACGATCCCGACTGGGAAGCCGTTGTTCAGCGTTTTAAGAGGTCCGAGTCTCAAGAGACGCTTGGTCATACTCGGGACGCCCTCTTGCGATTGATCGGGCGTTTGGATAGCGCCGAACTGGAGGAGTTCCTGTTCCGTGGGCCTCTATCGTTCTATGACCCGCGCCCCGACGGGTTGAGTCCTCGCGCGTGGATCGAAGACATCCTTCACCTTCTTGCCGGTGGTTCATCTCGCCCGTCTGATCGAGATGGCGTAGCGACGGCGCGACGAAGGTACATCGCCATTGCCAGCCAGATTCTTTCTGGCACGAAGGATGTCATTCTCGGCGCCCGCGAGTTGAATTCCCTACGCTTCGCTGTCGGTCTACCCGAGAATGATCCGGACTTACTCTGCATCGTCGGGATCGATTCGGAGACAGATGGGCTTCCCCTCGGTTCCGTGCGCTCGCGGTGGTCTCCGGAAGCGCTCGAGCAGAAGGACATCGAAATTGATCAGGCGCGTCAGTGGGCCCGACAGGTCGGGGACTCGGCCCTGAAGAATATAGTCCGTCGATTCGGGGGTGCCGGATAACATGGTGTTGCAGCGGACGATCACCCTCCCTCGCTTCGCTCGGTCGGTTGCTCGCCGCTGAACACCACGACGTTATCCAGACATGGAACCGCAGATGAAGGCCTGCCCTCGATGTAGTCTCCTCAATCCTGAGGACGGCACCTTCTGTGTGTGCGGCTTCGACCTCGTTCATGGCGATCCTGCGTCCGTACGTGGTGGGCCGCGCCGGCGTGGCCGGCTCTATGAGGTCATCGGCTTTCTGATGATTGGCTTTGGCCTCGCGGGAGGATCGTCGTGGCTGCCTATTCACGTCGGCTTTTTCATCAACCTAGGGAGCTACCAAATGGACGTCAGCATGATTGCGGCCGGCGGCATCTTGCTTGCCTACGGAGCACGCCTGGTCGAGCGTCCCTGGAGTGACCGAGTCAAGAGCTCGGGCGCTGGATAACAAGCCGTTGCAGTCGGACGAACGCCTGCGCGGTTCATCGAACGTGGATCGATGCCGCGACGGTGCGGGCTGCGCCCGCACCTCCTCGCGCCCGTGCTACGCTCGCGGCGACCGTTCGGCGTTCGCCGCTGAACGGC
>JBBQJG010000184.1:0-12058 GCA_038325725.1 Polyangia bacterium
GTCGTCTTGGCGGCGGCGCGCGGCGGCGATTTCGGTCCCTGCGGTTGTTCGACGGGTTCGACGCTCGCGCGCGGCGGCCGCGCCGCCGGCGGGCCGCTCGCCGCGCACGCCACGAGCGTCGAGGCCAACGCCCATCCGAGCGCGGCGCCCCGCGCCTTCACTGACTACTTCTTGCTCTTGGCGGCGGCCGAGGCCGCGGCCTGAACGGCGGCCGCCATCTTCTTCGTGCTCGCGCCGGGGCTGCCCATGAGCCCATGCCCGGCGATCGGCGGCGCGAACGCCGTGCCGACGGCCGTGACATTGCCCTTCTCGTCGGCGAAGACGAGCTCGCCGAACTTGTCGAGCGCGTGGAAGTCACCGACGAGCGGCGGCGACCAGCCCATCGCCTGCTGCGGCTTCCCCTGCGGCATGTCCATCCGATACATGTTGAAGCGCCACACGTCGCCGATGGCGGGCGGGGTCTTCACCTTCGAGTCTTGGTCGAGGCCCTTGACGTCCTCGAGCGGGATCGCGAGCTCGACCGTCCAGCCCTTGTCTTTGTCCTCGCGCTTGTTGAGCGTGCCGTCGACGGCGACCTTCGCGATGAGCTTCGAGTTCCACGAGTACGGCTTGCGCTTCGGATCGATGGTGTCCTCGTACTTGCGGTACTCGGGCAGGTACGTGTCGAAGACGTTGCCGTTCGGCGCGACCTGCAGCTCGACGTACGTCTTGCCGTTGCCGTCGGCGTCGATCATCAGCTCGTCGGCTTCCTGGGTCCAAAGCTTGTCGTCACGCTTCGTCAGGTTCGACCACACGTCGCTGTCCTGGTTGTCGAAGGCGACGTAGAGGTACTTGTTGTCCCAGGCGAGCTTGGCCTCGGTCCGCTGCTCGGCCGGCGTGGCCGTGAGCGTGTTGACGAACGCGCCCGTCGACGGGATGTCCTTCCACACGGCGTCGTCGAGCTTGCCGTCTATTTTAGGCGCCTTGTCGAGCTTGCGCGCGACGTAGCGCTTGCGGACCGCCACCTTGGCCGGCAGCTTGACGGGGATCGCCGCGGCGATCGTGCGGCCCGACTCGTCGTGCGCGCCCGACTTCGCGGGCAAGCGCGCGGCGCCGCGCCACAACCCCACGTACACGTTGAGCGTGTCGTGAGACCAGTTGGCGGGCAGACGGATGACGTGCTCGTCGCGCACGATGTCGCCCGCCTTCCACGCGCTCACGGGGTACTTGCCCTTGACCGGCGCGTGGTCGGCGTTGATGAAGCTCTGGTGGTTCGGGCCCTCGAGGTGGGTGAACGTCTTCCAGCCGTCGCCGGGCGTCGCCACGAACTTCCAGTAGTGCGTGAGCTTCACGTCCTTGCCGGGCTCGACGACTGCGGGATCGACGTCGAGGCCGAGGTAGATGACCTTCCCGTCGAGATCGGCGTTCACCGCGTACTTCGGCGTCGGCGCCGTCGCGAGGATGTTCTGCTTGGCGACCTTCATGTCGTCGTCGTTGGGCTTCTCGTCGTCCTGCTCGACGCAGGCGCTCGAAACCACGAGGGCCACAAGCAAAGCCACGTTGACCATTCGCGTACAAAGCACACAAGAGATGACAGGCGTTCGCATGCGGACTTTGTATCGCCCGCTGTTTCCTTTTGCAATCGGCAGCGATCGCACCGGGACGCCGGGCTTCTGTTACGATGATCGAGGAGATGCGCCCGCTCCTCATCGTCCCCGGGCTCTTCGGCACCGAGATCGTCGACGACGACGGACGCGCCATCTGGGGCCCCCTCGAGCGCCTCTACAGCGGTCCTCCCATCGGCGAGTTGCCGGCGCCCCGCGGGCGCGCGGGCCGGGTCATGGAGGGCATCTCCTTGGGCCCCCCCGCGCTGGGCCTCGTCGCCTACGACATCTCCGGCGCGCTGCGCCGCGCCCTCGAGCGCGCCGGCTACAAGCTCGGCGCGACGATGTCGTTCTTCGGCTACGACTGGCGCCAGCGCATCGTCGGCGTCGGCCCCGCGCTGGCCGCCGAGATTCGTCGCCTCGCCGAGATCGCCGGCGGGCCCATCGATCTGTTGGGCCTGTCGAACGGCGGCCTCACGCTGCGCGCCGCGTTCGCCGCTGATCGCACGCTGCCCGTCGACCGCGTCGTGCTCTCGGGCGCGCCGCTCGCGGGCTCCGTCGAGACGCTCACCGTCCTGCACAAGGGCTTCCAGTTCGCGCCGCTCGGCCGGACCGTCACGCCCGCCGAGTTCGTCTCGTGCCCTGGATCAATGGACTCGATCCCCTCGCCCGAGGCCGCCGCGTTCCTCGACCCGACGGGGATGCAGAACGATCTCTACGACGTCACGACGTGGCGGCGCCTCGGCCTCTCCGTCTTCGCCGCCGGACCCAACGCCAACGGCCCCCCCTGGCGCGACATCGTCACCGAACGCCTGCGCGCGTTGCGCGAGACGTGGCAGGTGCTCGACGGCGCGGCGGCGCCGCGCAAGCTCGTGTGCATCTGCGGCGAGGGGTTGCCGACGCAGGTCCGCATCGTCGTGAGCGGCGGGCGGGCCGTCCTGCCCGGCGAGGGCAACCTGCGCGGCCTGCCCACCGAGGCGCTCGCCGAAGGCGACGGCACCGTGTCGCTCGCGAGCGCGCGGGCCTGGACGGGCGCACAGAGCGAGGTCATCCGCATCCCCGTGCGGCGCCACCGCGACGTCGTGCGCGCGCCGCAAGCCTTCGCGGCGATGCTCGAGGGCCTGCGCTAGCCGAACGCGAAGACGATACAATGCAGCTCACGTCCACGCGCTCGTCGGTCAGTCTGTGGTTGTCGATCGTCTGCTCCCTGACGATGCTCGCCTGCGGGCGGGCTCCTTCGGACGATTCGGGCGGGAGCGGGACTGCGGGAACGTCGGCGACTGCCGGGGTCGCGGGCACCTCTGTCACGGGGGCCGCGGGCATCAGCGGCCGGGTGCCGATGAAGCACCGGCCGGGGTCGACGTGTCCCCGCGTGATGCTTCCGCCTGATGCCCTTGCGACGTGCCCCTTCGCGAGGGAAGGGAGGGGCGTCGGTGTCGAGGGGTGGTGCAACAGCGTGAGCGACTGCACCGCCGGGAAGGACCCGCGCTGCGGTGGCGTTGCGACCTGCAGCTGCACGTACGACGCCTGTTTTTCAGACAGCGACTGTGCGGCGAACAGCGCCTGCGCCTGTAGCGGCGTCTACAGCGGCAACGCGTGCGTGGTGGGCAACTGCCACATCGACGCTGACTGTGGACCCGGGGGCTACTGCTCGCCGGTCATTGGCATTTGCTCCACCTCGATCGTCGGCTACTGCTGCCACACGTCGAAGGACAAGTGCCTAGACGACGCGGACTGCGGCGGTCGACGTTGCGCCTACGACAAGGCAATCGCCGCGTGGGGGTGTCAGTACCTCTCCAGTTGCGTGATTCCTTAGGCTATCGAGCGACGGGGGCGGGAGCGACGACGCGCTTGTAAGGCGTCGCGAGGACGCGGATCGATGAGCGCGCGGCGATCTCGCTGATGAGGATCGGCGTCCCCGGCGGCAGGTCGTTGGCCTCGAACAGCTTCGAGGCCGCGGTCATCGCCTCGTCGGGCGAGACGAAGACGCCCATGAGGCGCCGTCCGCAGACGAGGGCGAACTGACCGGGGAACGAGCGGAGGAGATCTTCCTTCATCGCTTCGAACGTGCGGGCTGATTCCGAGGCGAGCATGACTCTACGTTCCGTCCGCGGATCGCCCGCGTCAAAAAAACGCACTATTTTCGCCTGCGCGCCGCGCGCGATCGTCCGCGTCGGGCTTGCGAGCCGTCGCGGGTCGGCATCTACTGGGCGCCGAGGATGCGGAACACCTTCAGCCAGATCCGGGCCTTCCTCTCGTCGAACCCCTACACCGCCGGCGCGACCCACACGCTGTCGGGCCGCGCGCGCGCCGCGATCTTCTTGTACCGGCTGTCGGTGCGCATCCTCGTCCAGTGGGCGCACGACAAGTGCCCGCAACAGGCGGCCGCCCTCGCCTTCCAGACAGCGCTGTCGCTCGTGCCCGTCACGGCGATCGCATTTTCGATCTTGCGCGCCATGGGCTCATTGGGCGCCGAGTCCCAGCTCTCGCACTTCATCGCCGACCACATCTTCCCGCAGATGGCCGACGTGACCGAGCGCATCTCAGAGTTTTCTTCGAAGGTCAGCATCGGCGCGCTCGGTGGCGCCGGCCTCTTCTTCACCCTCGTGACCTGTTACTCGCTGTACAGCTACGTCGAGAAGATCTTCAACGACATCTGGCGCGTCGCGCAGCGGCGCACGGTCATCGGGAAGTTTCTCACGTTCTACGCGATGTTGACGCTGCTGCCGACGCTCATGGGCGCGTCGCTGTACTGGTCGGGCAAGCTCATCGAGGCGAACGCGGGCTCGCGCTTCTTCGGGCCGTTGTTCATCGAGCTCGGCGCGCTCGCGTTCATGAACAAGCTGCTGCCGCGCACGTCGGTGAGCTGGGCCGCGGCCATGTTCGGCGGGCTCTTCACGGCGCTCTCGCTCGAGGGGCTCAAGTACGGCTTCGTGAAGTTCGCGGCGCGCATCATGCTGCAGAGCTACAGCGGCGTGTACGGCCCGCTCGGCCTCGTGCCACTCGTGCTCGTGTGGATCTACTCGGCGTGGCTGCTCGTGTTGCTCGGCGCCGAGATCGCGCACGCGATGCAGAATCTGCGGCTGCTCGAGGCCGAGGATCGCCGCCGCCAGGGTGACGCGCCCATCAACGGGCTGCTCGCGGCGCAGTTACTCGCGGCCGTCGCGGGGGCGCACGAAGCGGGTGCCATGGGCTACCCGAAGGACAAGCTCGTCACGGCCTTCGGCCTCACCCCCGACTCCGTCGAGGAGATCGCGGGCCGGTTGAAGAAGCGCGGCCTCATCGCGGAAGTGCACGGCGACATCAACGGCTACATCCCCGGGCGCGCGGCGCGCACGATCACGCTCGACGACGTGCTCGCCGTCTTCCGCTCGTCGGATCTCGAGATCGCCCACGGCGCGACGTCGCCCGCGCTGCTGTCGCTCGTCGCCGAGCTCGAGACGACGCGCCAGAAGCGCATCGCGGGCGTCACGATCGCCGACCTGCTCCCGGCGCGCCCGGCTCCGGAGCCCGCGCCACCTCCAGAGGACGGCCACGGCAAAGACGACCAAGACGACGGCGACGAGCGCGCCCGCGAGGCAAAGGTCCGCGCCAACGAACCCGTCGCGTAGACCCGGCCATGGCACAATAGGCGATGAGCGCGCCCCTCAGACGCATCCTGCCTTGGGGCGTTTTGCTGCTCGCCTTCGGGTGCGACGCCGCCAGCGCCCCGCAGACGCAACCGCCGACGGCCGAGGCATGTCAGGCCATCAGCACGGAGTACGCCACCGCGATCGCCAAGGCGCGCGAGTGCCCTGTGGGCGGGGCCAACACGTGCACGAAGTCCGTCATCGGCTCGTTCTGGTGTCAGTGCCACGTCCTCGTGAGCGGTCCCACCGACAACCTCACGGCCATCGCCGCGCGCTTCGACGCCGCGGGTTGCGTGGGCTCGTGCACCGGCTCCTGCATCATGGCGCGCGCCGAGCGTTGCGAGGCCGACGCGACGAGCTCGACCGGCGGACGCTGCGTCGCGTACGATCCCGACGGTGGGACCTAGTCCAGCGCCACCGAAGGCGACCGCTGCTTCGGGCGCTGATGGCGCGCTTCAGAACACGCCCACGACCGAAAACTGCCCGCGAAACCAGAGGGTCGTCGATGTGGCCGAGCGCCGCTCCATGCCGTCCACGACGACGGGGCTCGTGACGTCGCCGGGAATGAAGGCCTCGCGACCGAACCGCTGAGACACATCGAGCAGCGTGGCGTACGAGATTGCGAGCGACGGCGTGATCCAGTACCGCAATGCGGGTCCGGCGTCCGCCCACAGCGCGCTGCCGTCGGAAACCGCGGTGGACCGCCCCTCGCTCGCGTAGTACTTCGAGAAACCAACGTCCACTTCGCCCACGAGATCGACGCGACCCTCGCTCGCGCTCGCGAGGACAAACCTCGCCCCCGGAGCGAAGGTGAGGCCGACGACGGCCGACGAGTTGCCGAGCTTCTGGCTCGAAAGCCAGAGCCCGGCGCCCCAGATCGTCTGACCGCCGCCGCGGCCCCCGAGGAAGAAACCGCCGCTCAGCGAAGAGAGGAAGCTCTGCATGTCGATCTCGAGGACGAGGTCCGTCGACACCGGCGTCGCCGCGCTCACCTCCCTTTGCACACGCAAAGGGGGCGGCAGCACCGCAGCCGCGGGCACGGGCGAAAGCTGCGGGGAGCTCTCCGGAGCCTGGGGCGCGGAAGGGGCCGTCGCGTCGCCGGACGCGGCAGGCTCCTCCACGGGCGGCGGCGACGACGTCGGCGGGCTCGGCTCGGTCTGCGCATGCCCCACGGACGGCGCGGCCAGGCCGGCGGCGAGGACCACTCCGAGATGAATAGCTCTGGCTCTCATGCGGCCTTGTGCCACGGACGTCGGCCTCGATCAATCGCTCGAGGACACCGCGCGCCGGAGCGATCATTTGACGCGTGGTACGTCCCCTTCGCCCCGCGTGGCCACCGCCGCGATCAGCGCGTTCGCTTCGCCGCGACGGTAGGCGCCGAAAGCGCCGGACGCGAACGGGCGGAGCGCTGTGACCGCCGCGTCGATGCGCCCGAGGCGCAGCAGCGCGAGCGCGCGGTTGTAGCGGGCCTCGGGCGCGAAGGCGCCGTGGGGATATCTCCGAAGGTACTGATTCCACCCCGCCAGCGCCGCCCCCGGATCGTGACCGCCGAAGTGCGCTTCGTGCGCCCTGCCATAGAGGCGCTCCTCGTCGCCTGCGTCCATCGTCGCGGTCGTGACCGGAGCAAGGTCTACCGACGCAGGGGCTGCCACGGCTCGCTGTGGCTCGGCGAGCGCCTTCCGCGGGGCCAACGCCGCAGCGGGTTCGACCTCGTTCGCCGCCGCGCCCGCGCGCCAACGACCGACCGCGGTCCAAGCTGCCGCGCCCGACAGCACGATGACGATCGCGGCGACGGCGCCGAGGCCGACGTGCCGAGCGCTCGGGGGGCGGCGTCCCGCCGCGGCGAGCACGCGCGACCGCGTCGCGCGTCCGTCGGTCGCGAGCGCCGTCACGGCGCGGAAGGCCCGTACGCCTTCGTCGACCGCTTCGTCGCGCCCCTCTCGCTCGACGCTCATTCGGCGCGCTCCGCCGCGAGGGCGACGCGCAACCGCCGGCGCGCGTGGAACAACCGCGTCCGCACCGTCGCCTCGGGTGCGTCGGCGATCGCCGCGGCCTCCCCCGCCGTCATGCCCTCGACCTCGCACAGGACGAAGGCCACGCGCTGCGCGTGTGGCAGGTCGTCGAGCGCGCGCGCCATCCTCGCGGCGAGCTGCCGCCGATAGGCGCCCACTTCCGGATCGCCTGGCGCCGTGAACACGACATCCTCTTGAGCGCCGAGGCGCGCGAGCGCCCGTCCCCGATCCGAGGCCGCGCGGCGATGGTGGCGCGAGCGCTTCACCGCGATCGAGAGTACGAACGCCTCGAGCGGCGTCTCTTCGCGAAAGGCGCCCGCCGCGCGAGGCAAGGCCGAGAACACCTCCTGGACGACGTCCTCGGCCGCGGCGTCGTCTCCGAGCAGACGGCGGGCCAAGATGCGCACGCGGTCGTGCCACCTGTCGAAGGCGGCGGCCAGGCCTTCGATCCGGCCCGCTCGCAACGCCGCGACGATCTCGCCATCGTGGAGGTTCGCGGCGGGCGCGGGTCTCCCGACGAGACGCAGCCAACCGCGGCGCGCGAGCCCGCGCACGGCAGGTTGTCCCTCAGGCCGAGCCCCCGCCCGACGACTGGCCCGCCGGCGAAGACGGAGGGCAACCCGACGCGAAACAGGAGATCCCAGGTCGGTGAGAGCGCGCGCGACAACGTCACGAACCCGCGGCCGTAGAAGACGGTCGTATAGCTCACGACCTGCGTTCTTTGAGAGCTCCCGTCGCTGGAGACCGTCGACGAGAACGAGTTCGCGGGCCCGCTTTCGAGGCCGAAGCCCACAGTGCCTTGCAGGACGAGCTTGCCCCAACGCTGCTCGACGCCACCCTGGACCGCAGCCCCCAGGCCATTGAACCCGGTTGCGCCAACGTCGATCGCTGCGCCCCAGAGCCAGCCGTCGGGACGATGTTTGAGGAGCTCGAGCTGCCAGGCGGTGCTGCGAAGCGAAACCGTCTGGTTGGACCGAGGCTCGGCCAGGTAATAGGCCGGACCGCCCGCCGCCGTGACGCTCCAGAGTCGTTCGACGAGGGGCGGAGGCGGGGGCGCGGCGACGGACACCGTCGCGGCTGCTCCGAAGTCGACGAGTCGCGGCGGCTCGGTGGGCGGGGACGGCGCGGGCGCGACCACCTCTGGCGGAGTCGCGGGCTCGACCGCCATTGCCGTCACGAACGCTCCCCGATCGGCGGTCGACGCGAGGAACGGCGTCACCTGATCGCGCGCGAGGTTGCCCGCCATCCAAACGATCGCGCGCAGCCGCGCGGCTCTGTCGGTCGGCGCGGGCAGCGAGCGCGCCACCGGCTCGTCCGACGACCGACGCAGCGCCAGCACGATCCGCTCCCGCCCCACGTCGACGAGGAGCACGTCGGAATCGCCGCCCGCTGGCGCTCTCGTGTCGCTCGAATCGCCGAGGGCCAGGATCGTCCGGTGAAGCTCGATCCCGATCGCCTTTCGAACCTCCGCGGCCTCGGCTCCCCCGCCCGGAGCGACCTCGACCGCGACGAGCAGCGGACGTTCGTCGGCCGCCCACGCCATCGAGGCCCGAAACAGAACGCCCATGCTCAGAACGCCTACGACGATCCCCCACATCCCGATCTGTCCGCGCATGCCGGGACTGTTGCCCGGACCGCGCGTTTCGTTCAATCGAGGCGACTCAAAAAAAACCAGCGATTGCCCCGCAGACCACTCGCGGCGGGGGGCCGCGCCGGGTATCGTGTCGTCCGCCATTCGCTCCCCAGCGGGTGGTCAGGGATGGTAGTGATTACGGCGCGCTTCCCGGCGCGCGTTTGTGAAAAACCGAGGCGAGGACCATGGGCGACATTCTGCGAAAACTGACTGAAGACCCGGCCGTTGACCACGAGGAGATCCAGGAATGGGTCGCCTCTCTGGCTGATCTCAAGAGCCGCTATGGCGCCGAGACGACGGGCCTCATCCTCGCGTACTTGCAGGAGAAGGCGTTCATGGAGGGCGTGCACATGCCCTTCACCGCCAACACGCCCTACATCAACACGATCCCCGTTGAGAGCGAGCCCACTTACCCCGGCGATCGCGAGATGGAGCGTCGTATCAAGAACGCCGTCCGCTGGAACGCCATGGCCATGGTCGCGCGCGCCAACCGTGACAAGGCCGCGCCCGGCGGCCACATCAGCACCTTCGCCAGCTCGGCGACGCTTTACGAGGTCGCCTTCAACCACTTCTTCCGCGCGCCCAAGCGCGAGACGGGCTTCCCCGGCGACCTCGTCTTCTATCAAGGGCACGCCGCGCCCGGCATGTACGCCCGCGCCTTCCTCGAAGGCCGCATCAACGAAGACCACCTCATGAACTTCCGGCGCGAGCTCAAGGACAAGCCGGGCCTGAGCAGCTACCCGCACCCGTGGCTCATGCCGGACTTCTGGCAGTTCCCCACGGTGAGCATGGGCCTCGGCCCCATCGGGTCGATCTACCAAGCGCGGTTCATGCGCTACCTCGAGAACCGCGGCCTCATCCCCAAGAGCGACGCCAAGGTGTGGTGCTTCGTCGGCGACGGTGAGAGCGACGAGCCCGAGACGTTGGGCGCCATCAACCTCGCCGTGCGCGAGAAGCTCGACAACCTCATCTGGGTCGTCAACTGCAACCTGCAGCGCCTCGACGGCCCCGTGCGCGGCAACGGCAAGATCATCCAGGAGCTCGAGCGCATCTTCCGCGGCAGCGGCTGGAACACGACGAAGGTCATCTGGGGCAGCCAGTGGGACCCGATCCTCGCGGCCGATGATGGCGAGCTCGTGGCCCGCATGAACGAGGTCGTCGACGGCCAGTACCAGAAGTACTCGGTGGCCCCGGGCTCCTACGTGCGCGACCACTTCTTCAACAGCCCCAAGCTGCTCAAGCTCGTCGAGCACCTCAGCGACGACGAGGTCCAGAAGATCAAGCGCGGCGGCCACGACCCGGAGAAGGTCTATGCCGCCTATGCCGCCGCCGTGAAGACCGAGGGCCTGCCCACGGTCATCCTCGCCAAGACGATCAAGGGCTACGGGTTGGGTGAGGCCGGCGAAGGCCGGAACATCACGCACAACAACAAGAAGCTCAACGAGGACCAGCTCAAGGAGTTCCGCACCCGCTTCAGCATCCCGATCTCGGATGCGCAGGTGAACGAAGCGCCCTTCTTCCGCCCCGCCGCCGACAGCCCCGAGATGAAGTACCTCAAGGCCAAGCGCGACGCACTCGGCGGCTCGGTGCCACAGCGCCTCGGCATGGCGCAACCGCTCAACGCGCCGACGATGGACGACTTCAAGGAGTTCCTGGCCGGCTCGAAGGGCCGGGCGATTTCGACGACGATGAGCTTCAACCTCATCCTGGCCAAGCTCCTCAAGAACAAGGAGATCAGCAAGCTCATCGTGCCGATCATCCCCGATGAGGCGCGCACGTTCGGTCTCGACCCGCTCTTCGCTCAGATCGGCATCTACTCGAGCCAGGGTCAGCTCTACGATCCCGTCGACGCCGACAACGTCTCGTACTACCGCGAGGCCATCAACGGCCAGATCCTCGAAGAGGGCATCAATGAGGCCGGCTCGATGGCCAGCTTCATCGCCGCCGGGTGCGCGTACAGCACCTACGGCGTCAACACGATCCCCTTTTACATCTACTACTCGATGTTTGGGTTCCAGCGCGTCGGTGACCAGATCTGGTTGGCGGCCGACAGCCGCGTCAAGGGCTTCCTCGTCGGCGGCACCGCCGGACGCACGACGCTCAACGGCGAAGGCTTGCAGCACGAGGACGGCCACAGCCACCTCGCCGCCTCGGCCGTACCAAACCTGCAGGCCTACGACCCGGCGCTCCAGGCCGAGATGGCCGTCATCATCCAGGACGGCATCAAGCGCATGTACCAGGACGACGAGCAGATCTTCTATTACCTGACCGTCGGCAACGAGAACTACGAGCAACTGCCGCTGCCCGCGGGCGCCGAAGAAGGCGTGCGGCGGGGTCTGTACAAGTTCACGAGCGTCGAGGCCAAGGGCGGGAAGAGCAAGGTGCACCTGTGGGGCTCGGGGTCCATCTTCAATGAAGCGCTGCGCGCGTCGAAGATCCTCGCCGAGACGTACAACGTCAGCTCGGATGTTTGGAGCGCGACGAGCTACAAGCGGCTGCGCTGGGAGGCCCTCGAGGCCGATCGCGCGAACCGCCTCAATCCCGGCAAGCCCGCGAAGAAGAGCTATCTGCACGAGGTCGCAGAGACGCTCAAGGAGCCCGTCATCGCGTCGAGCGACTACGTGCGCCTCGTGAGCGAGCAGGTCAAGCCATGGATCTCCGACTTCACGGCGCTCGGCACCGACGGCTTCGGCCGCAGCGAAGGCCGCGAGGAGCTGCGCCGCTTCTTCGAGGTCGATGCCGAGAACATCGCGCTCGAGGCGCTCATGGCGCTGTCGCGACGGGGGCAGTTCGACGCCGCCCTGCTGCCGAAGGCGGTCAAGGACCTCGGCCTCGACGGTCCCCGCAAGAACCCTCTTTCAGACTGACTTCGGGAGAACGACGAGAAAATGGCGAAGGAATTCAAGCTGCCCAACCTGGGCGAAGGCGTGCTCTCGGGCGAGGTGGTCGGCGTGATCGTCAAGGCTGGCGACGCGATCACCAAGGGCGAGACCATTCTGGAGATCCAGACGGACAAGGCCGTGGCCGATGTGGCCGCGCCCGACAACGGCAGCATCGTGACGGTCAACGTGAAGGTGGGCGACAAGGTGAAGCCCGGCCAGGTCATGGTGACGTACGAAGCGGCGGCGGGTGGCGCGCCCGAGGCCAAGAGCCCGGGGGCAGCCGCGCCGGCGACGCCCGTCGCGGCCGGAGCCCCGAAGG
>JBBQJG010000185.1:0-12050 GCA_038325725.1 Polyangia bacterium
GCCAAAGAGGGGCGGCGCTGGCACGCGCTGTGGCTGGTGCGCCAGGGGCGCAGCGCGGCGGAGGCCGCCGCCCTCGTCGGGCTGGACGCGAGCCGGGTGCGCCAGATCGTGCGGCGCTACAACGCGGACGGCCCGGCGAGCGTGGCCGACGGCCATCGCACCAACCCCGGCGGCCCCCGGCCGCGGCTGACGGCGGCGCAGCAGGCGGCGCTGCGCGCGGCCCTCGCGGCGGAGCCGCCCGACGGCGGCCTGTGGAGCGGGCCGCGCGTGGCGGCGTGGATCGACGCGACGCTGGCGCGCGACACGCCGACCTGGCCGCAGCTAGGGTGGGTCTACTTGCGCCGCCTCGGCCAGACCCCGCAGGTGCCGCGCCCCCGCCACGCGCGGGCGGCGACGCCGGAGGCGCAGGCCGCCTGGCACCCGGTGGCCTCATGGCCTTCCTCAACCCGCCGCACGCCGCCCTCTTGCTCGCGCCGTTCGCATGGCTCGACTTCGCGACGGCGTTTCGGCTGTGGACGGCGCTCCAGCTCGCGCTCGTCGTCCTCATCGCGCGCACGACGGCCACCGTCGTGCGCGCGACCGCCCCGCTCGACCGCTGGACCGTCTTCACCGCCGTGGGCGCCTTCTGGCCGCTCTTCTACGCCGTCCAGATCGGACAACTGTCGCTGGTCCTGCTGCTCGCCCTCCTGCGCCTCTTCCTGACGCTCGAAGAAGAGGCAGACGAAAAGGTCGACGCGCGCGCCGGCGCCTGGCTGTTCGTACTCTCGCTCAAGCCGCAGCTATTGCCGCTGCTTCTCATGGTTCTCGTGGCGATGGGCCGCGCGCGCGCCCTCGCTTGGGCGCTGCTCTTCGCCGTGACGGCCGTCGTTCTGAGCAGCATCGTCCTGGGGTTTGCCGTGTGGGGAAGCTACGTCCGCGGCCTCGTGCACCTCGAGCGGTTCTTCGCGCAGGGCACGCCGGAGCACATGGTGTCCCTGCGCGGCTTGCTGTCGCTCCTGTTCGGCCCGTCGACGACGACCGCATACCTATCGGTGGGCGCGCTCGTCGCCGTGGCCTTCGCTGCCGCGGCGGCGTGGCGCCGCCACCCCGTCCGGTCCGACGCCCCCGCTGCCCTCGCGCACCGCTTCGCCGCGACCGTCGCCCTCACGCTGTTCTTCTGCCCGCACCTCTTCGTCCAGGACGTCACGCTCTGGATCGCGCCTCTCGCTATCTTCCATCGGTCCGTGATCAACGCGCCGACGCGCGCCTCGTTCGCGCGCTTCGCGCTCGCTTGGCCACTCCTCTTCCTCGTCGTAGCCGCCATCGCGGGCGCGACGGGTAGCTCGGTGATGCCGCTGGCGCTCGCGCCCATCACCGTCGCGCTGACGTGGCTCGTTCGCGCGGACCACTGGTCCGCTGCTGAGGCACAATAGACTGCATGGAGGCCGCTCGCCGTCGCGTGGTCCGCCTCTGGGGTCACCTGGACGCTGATCGTCGTCGCGCAGTCCGCCTTTGGGGGTACGTAGTGACGCTGGGGCTCGTGGCCATCGTCTGCCTGCTTTGCGGTCACGTCTATGTCTCGGGGGACGGGATGATGAGCGCGGCATTCACCGCCTCGATCGTTGCCCACGTCGGCTCGAAGCTGAGCCCGCGCGAGCTCGCCGCGACAGCTCTGGGCACGATGGGGCTGTACATCGTTGCGGGCGCGGCCATCGATAGCGGCGGCATGCCCTGGATCCTCGGCCGCTTGATAGGAGCGCTTGGATTGGCGAGCCTGACTGTGCAGGTGGCCCGGCTCGTGCGTCTTCCCCCCGCCGCTTGGATCTCAGAGCGCGGAAGCTATGCCGCGCTGACCATGATGGCGCCGATGTTCTCGTTGGCATTCTCGTCGGCAATAGGGCTTCCCGGCGCCATTCGCTCTGACGTTCTGGACGGCGCAGTGTTCAAGTTCGACCGCCTCCTATTTGGTGGGATCGCGCCAGTCGTCGTCGCGGGCAAGTTCTTGTCGTCTCATCCGTGGTTGAGCCAGGCGGCGACGATCTCCTATTGGGCCCCCCAGCCCTTGAACGTGTTCGTCTATCTCACCGAACGCCGCCAGCGCCTGGAGCAGGATCTGCTGTTGAGCCTCTTTGTCTCGGCGTTCGTGGGATGCGCGTTCTATGTGTTCTTCCCCGTCATCGGTCCTGGATACGTTCTGCCCGGCTTTCCGAACGTCGAATCATTGACTCCGGTGCTCGGAGCCGTAGCTATCGATATTCCGCGCAATTGCATGCCCTCCTTGCACATGGTGAACGCCCTCGTCATCGCGGTGCACGCCTGGCGCCTCGGGAGCAGAGGCTGGAAGGTCGTCGCGGCGATCAACGTGGGCCTGACGATCGTCGCGACGATCGGTCTTGGATACCACTACGTCACCGACCTGTTGGTGGCTCTGCCGTTCACGTATGGCGTGGTCGGCGCCGTCGGTCGCGACGCGCGCGCCGCGGCCATCGGGGGGTCCATTTCCGTCTCGCTACTAGTCCTCGTATGGCTCGTGTAGTGGAGAGTTCGGCCGATCGCTGGTAGCGTCACCTCGTCTCGAGTCGCGAGTCTCCACCCCAGGTGACCTCTCCACGCCACAAGGAGCTGACCGTCCAGGGCGCGGGCGGACCAGGGCCAGGTGGGCTTCTGGCGATCCTTGCCGTCAGCGGCAGCGTGCTGCTGGGGCTGCTCGTCGCGTTCGGTTGCTCGCAAGTGACAGTACCCGCCGGCTGGAGTCCACGGCTCGGTGGGGAGCACGACGTGACGGGCCTGTTCTCCCCCGTTTGGAACTGGTCCCCCTTCGCTCTTCCTTCCGATGCGACCGCGCCCGGCCTCTTCGCGAGGCGCGCAGGGGCGATCCTGGGTGGACTGTGGCTCGCATATGCGATGGCGATCGTCGCGGTCTTTCGCATTCCCGCAACCAAACGTCGCGCCGCGCTGCGAATCGTCACCTTGGTGACCATCGTCGGCCACGCGCTCATGGTGTTGATGCCGCCGGTCATGAGCGGCGACCTGTTTCACTATGGTCTATTTGGACGGATGGTCAGCCACTATGGCCTGAACCCATACGCCACCTCCGCGGTGCAGCTGGAGGAAGACCCGCTGTGGCCTTATGCGAGCTGGAACTTCCTAACCACCCACTACGGTCCCAGCTTCACCTGGCTCTCGGCGGCGATGACCTCGTTGTCGAACGGCGGCATTTTTTGGACGGCGATCGCCTTCAAGACGCTCGCAGCCTCCATGAACCTGGTCAGCTGCTGGTTGATCCGCGACATCTCCGCTCGCGTGGGCGAGGGCGACGGGCTGAGCGCCTTCGCGCTCTATGCTCTCAACCCGCTGGTCCTCATCGAGACCGCCGGCATGGGACACAACGAGGCGATCGTGGTCGCTTTCGCTCTGATGGGAGTCTCGCTGGTACTGCGCGGCCATCCCTGGGCGGCGATCGTCGCCCTGTTGCTGTCGACGGATGTGAAGTACATCACCGCCTCAGTCGCCCTGTTCTTTGCCGTTCAGTTCATCGTCCAGGCAGACGGCGCCCGCATGCGTGCCCAGCGAGCGGCCGGCGTGTTGGCGGTCGGAATCCTGGTTGCAGTCGCTTTGTGGGCGCCCTTCTGGCGTGGAAATGCCACCTTCGACACGTCCCGGGCGCTGATCAACCAAGGACCCGGGCTGCGAACGACCGAGCGAGCTCCGGGGAGCAGCGCCTATCGGCTCGCGCTCTTCGGGGTCCTGGTCGGTGCTTGTGCCGTGTTCGTGGCGCGCGGCTCGATCTCACGCGCGCTGAACTCGAGCGCGGCGGTTGGTCTCATCTTCTTGATCTGGATCTTTCCCTGGGCGTACGCGTGGTACGCGATCCCGTCGTTGGCCTTGGCGATTGCCGCCCCGCGCTCGCGCGCGAACACATTTCTCCTGCTCTTGGCGCTCGTCTATGGAATCACCAGCATGCAACCTTACGTCAGGCTCCACCCGTCGTGAGTCGCGGAGTGAAACCCGAGGGTCACCTCGACGCCAAGCTCATCGTATCGCTCGCCTTGCTCGCGACAGCGTGGGCCTCGGCGGGCTTGGCTCCCGCGCGCGATACCGTCGAGGGCGCGCTACATCCGGTCGACTTCGCGCGCGACTACGTCGCGGCCCACATGCGCGTACACGAGGGCCGCGGCGTCGCGCCCGTTGGGGAGGCCGGCAACGACTACGCCGCAACAATCGGCGCGCCCCGCGTCGTGCTCCTCGGCGGCCCGTACTTCATCCACCCGCCCCCAGCCCTCCTCGTGATCCTGCCGCTCGTGCCGCTCGGCTTCGGCGGCGCCGCGATCGCCTGGCTCGTCCTTTCACTGCTCGCCCTGGGCGTCCTGGCCTTCTTCCTCGTCGAGACGGCCGGGCTCGACGAACGGCGGCCCGCCCTGCGCGTCGCGCTGCTCGCGCTCGTCTTGCTCGTTTGGCCGCCCGTCCTGCACAACCTCTCCAAGGGTCAATGGTCCCTCCTGCTCGCCGCCCTCATCGCCGCCGGCGTCAGGGCCCTTCTCCACGGTCGACCTCGCACCGCCGGCATCTTTCTCGGCCTCGCGGCGAGCATTAAGGTGACGCCGATTCTCCTGCTCTGTTACCTCGCGCTCCGCCACCGGCGCGCCGCGCTCGCGATGGTGGCGACGCTGGCGACGGCGGGCTGCCTCTCGATCGCGGCGAACGGCTGGGAGCCCTGGCGCGCGTGGTTCGCCGATGCGCCTCGCGACGTCGCCGCCTGGCAAACGTGGATGGCCAACACCGTCTCGCTCGGCGGCGCGCTCGGGCGCCTCTTCGCGGGAGGCCCCTTTGCGCTCGCGCTCGTCCCCGCGCCCGGGGTCGCGCGCGCGCTCACGGTGGCGCTGTCGATTGCGCTCGTCGCGGCCGCGTCGTTCGTCACCCTACGCGCGCCCCCTACGCCGCAGATCGAGCGGAACCTACTCGCGTCGTGGCTATCGCTCGTCGTCGTGCTCAACCCGCTCGCATGGACCCACACGGCCGCGATAGCGCTCTTGCCGCTCGCCCTTCTGGCGTGGGCGTCCGCGGCGACGATTCCTACGGCTGCGCTGATCGTGCTCACGATCCCGCGAGAGACGCTCGCCGCGCTCGCGGGCCCAACGCCCGTACGTCCCCTCCCAGGTCTCGTGCTTTCTCTCCACGCGGCTGCGGTTCTCGTCCTCTTCGTCTTTGGACTCTCGGTCAGCGCAGCCGGCTCTAAGGGCCGTCCTGGCCTCTAGGAATACGACCCCTCGCCGACAGAGCGCCAGCGAGGTCGCGCACGGCCTCCGGGGCCGCGATGAGGCCCACGGTCAGCAGCGGCGCGAACGTCGCGCCCCAATAGTCGTTGAACGAATGACCGACGACGCTGAAGATCGCGAGATAGCCGAAGACGATGAAGGCGACGCGCGCTCCGGCCGCGTCTCGCCACCCTCCCAGGCCGAGGAGAACGAACGGCAAGACGAGCGCGACGACGACGTTCGGGAAGAGGACGAGCAGACTGTTCCACCGGCACGTCGCGAGGACGAACGACGCCCCGCCGCCGGCGAGCCATCCGCGCGAGACGTCTGTGGGCAGAACGTGGCGCGCGACGATGCTGATGTGCCAGGCGAGCAAAGCGCCGTAAATTGAAAGTCCGACCACCCAGGCGCGTGCCTCGGGAAAGCGGCGCGCGCGTGCTGCGAGTACGAGAGCGACGACGCACGGCAGGAGCGCGAGCTCGCGGAACGCGACGGCGGCGAGCCCGGCGGCGACGGCAGCCCGCCACCGCCCCGTAGCGTGCAGGCACACGGACAGCGCGATGAGAAAGCCCGCCCACGACTCTTGCAAATAGACGAAGTCGGCGACGAGCGCGCTCGAAACTGTGACGGTCATGAGCGCGAGCGCGAGCGGCGCGCTCCGCGCGAACGCCGACGCCCGTACCCAGCGCGCCGCGAGCACGACGACGGCGGCACCCAAACCCGCGAGCATCACGTTGCCCCAGCGCGGGCTCGGCAGCGCGGCGAGCAGCCAAGCGGAGGTTGGCTCCCGCCACGCGAAGACCGGCCGTAGCGGATAGCCGCGGCGTCGCAGCTCAGGCCCGACGGCGTCGTAGTAACCCTCGCCCGCGCGTACGCGTGCAACAACGGCCTTGTAGAAGGCGACGTCATTCTCGCCGCTCGCGGCGCCGATGGCCGTCGGACCCGACGGAGCCGGCGTCTTCGCTAGAGCGCCCCGCAGCAGCCACACCATGAGAACGAGCGACGCGACGACGACGACGGCCGCCCGCCGCCGCGACAGGAGCGCGTAGCGCCTGACACCGACGCTCGGCGTCGGCATCGGGCGCTCACGGGCACCCGTTCGATCAGTTTCCGGGGACCGACGGCGCCGGCATCGCGGGCGCGCCGCTGCCCGACGTCGTGCTCGTCGTGAGGAGCTGCTGGCCCTGCGGGGCGGCCGCCGCCTGCGGCGAGAGCGCCCTGCGATACGAGCCCGAGATGATGGCCGCCTCTTGTGAGTCGAGGCCGTGAACCGACTTGGTGGTCGAGCGGCTCGGGTTCGCGTCCTGCGTGGCGAACACTTCGCGATACGCGCGTCCGTGCGTCGGCGTGAGGTGCGCCCGCGAACAAGCGCCCGTGGCCCCCGCGACCAAGACGAGCGCGAAGAACAAACCCGACGAGCGAGAGCGGCGACGAGGAGCGTTCATGGTCTTCCGTCCTTTGCGGAGGGTGAGGCGACGGGGCTGAGAGCGCTGGGCCGCAGGGGCACGGGGCCGATCGGCCCGACGGCCCCGGCGGCGGTGGCCGGGCTGTCCGACGAGACGGGCCCGCCGGGACCAGTCGCCGGCGCCGCGGGCGAAGGCGAAGGCGAAGAAGAAGAAGCCGACGACGACGACGGCGCGAGCTCTCCCTCGGACGAGGGCACCGGACGCCCGAGCACGAGCGCCGCGTGAACGAGGTTCGAGCGCGCGTGCTGCGACTTCGGGTCGAGCTCGGTGGCCTCGCGATACAGGTCGAAAGCGTTTCCGAGATCGCCGCGGCGTTCGTACGCGAAGCCGAGGTTGTTCTTCGCTTCGGCGGGCGAGCCGCCCATCTCGAACTCGTGCGCGGCGCGCCGCAGATCGCCCGTGGCGGCGCACGCGAAACCGAGGTTCGTGCGCACGCGGCGGCTCGTCGGCTCGAGCCGCGCCGCCTGTTCATAGAACGGGATGGCGTCGCGCGGTTTGCCGCGCAGGAACAAGGAGAACCCGAGGTTGTTGAGGTACCCGGCTGCGTCGGGCGCGAGCTTCACGGCCGCGCGGTGCTGCGCCTCCGCGAGCGCGGGGCGCATCGTAACGTCGTACAGGATGCCGAGCGCCGCGTGCGCCTCGGCCGAGCGATCGTCGATCATGACGGCTTCCTTCAAGTCGCCCTCGCTCTCGCGCCACAGCGCACGCTCGCGGTAGATCGTCCCGCGCAGCACGAGGACCTCGACATCGTGCGGGCGCTCGCGGTGAAGAGCATCGGCGTAGACGAAGGCCGGCCCCCAGTCGTTGCGATTGATGAGCTCGCGCGTGAGCTTTCGACGCGCGTCGAACGTGTCATTGGCGAGCGTGTTCTTCTGCGAGGCGCAGGCGCCGAGCGAGCACGACAGCAACAGCGCGAGCGCGAGCCCTGCCCGACCTGCCTTCACTGTCCCGCCCCCCCGAACGACTGCGTGATCATGACGATCGCCGGACCCATGACGACGGCGATGAGCGACGGCAGGATGCAAAGAACGAGGGGGATCGTCATCTTGACTGACACCATCGCGGCCTTCTCCTCGGCCTGCTGCATGCGCTTGATGCGCATGTGCTCCGAGTGGATGCGCAGCGCGCGCGCGACGCTCGTTCCGAAGATCTCTGTCTGGATGAGCATGGCCGCGAGTGACCGCAGGTCCTCGACGCCCGTACGCTCTGCGAGCCGGCGGAACGAATCCGCGCGTGTGATGCCGGCCTGCACCTCGAGGAAGGTCAACGTCAGCTCCTCGCCGAGGATGGGCGCCGACAGGTGGAGCTCTTGCGCGACCCGCTGCATCGCCGCGTCGAGCCCGAGGCCCGCCTCGACGCACGTCACGAGCAGGTCCATCGCGTCGGGCAGCGCGCGCTCGAGCGCCTGCTGGCGCTCCTTGATCTTGCCGTTGAGCCAGAAGTTGGGGACGAAGAACACGAAGCCACAGATCCAGATCGCGAGCACGACGTCGACGGGGAACTTCATCGGCTCGGCGAGGTTCGCGTTGAGCTCGAGGAACCCGATCGTGAGCAGCGGGGCGAAGAACAGCTTGAGCCCCATGAAGATCTCGAGCGAGCTCTCGCCGCGCATGCCGGCGCGGATCATGTTCATCTGCGCCCGAGACAGCTCCTCGCCCTTCGAGGGCCTCGCGAGCGCCGAGAACGGCCGCAGGAGACCCGCGAGCCGCTTCGCGAAGTCCTCGCGCGGGGCCGTCATGGCGCGCGACTGCGAGAACGAGCCCGAGCCATCCGTCGTGTCGCCGTCGTCGCGGCGTCCGAGGCGGTCGACGACGTCGCTGCGGCCGCTCAACATAGACCGCAGCCCGCCCGCGAGCGCGAGCACGAAGATCATCCCCGCGAACGCCGCGAGGCCGAGCATGACGGCGGGCGACGAGAGCAGCTCTTCCATCAGATCGTCACCTTCGCCATGTTGCGCATCCAAAGGAACCCAACGAGCCACATGACGCACGCGGCGCCAAAGATCGTGTTCCCCTGGTGCGTCGTGAACAGCAGCTTGATGTAGGGCGGATTCGTAAAGCCGATGAAGAAGGCCGTGAGGATCGGCAGCGCGCCCAGGATGTAGCTGGACATGCGGCCTTCGGCCGTGAGCGTGTTGAGCTTGCCGAAAAAGCGATAACGCTGACGTATCGTCTCGGCGATCTTCTCGATGATCTCGACCAAGTTGCCACCCGTCTCCTTCTGGACGATCACGGAGACGGCGAAGATCTTGAGGTCGCGGTTCGACGGCGAGCGCTTCACCATCTGCGCGATGGCCTTTTCGAAGGGCAGGCCCAGGTTCTGCTCCTCGAAGGCGCGGGCGAACTCGAGGCTGATGGGCGCCGGCAGCTCGCTCGCGACCATCTTGAACGAGCTCGCGAGCGCGTGGCCCGCGCGCAGCGAGCGGCCCATCATGTCGAGCGCGTCGTGCAGCTGCTCCGACAGCTTGCGGCTGCGGTGAGAGCGCTTCCACATGACGAACATGATGGGAATGAAACCGCCGAGCGGCAGCAGGATCGTCGACATGACCGCCCCCCCCGCCGAGAGCAGGCCCAGCGTGAAGAACAGGACGCCCGCGGCGATGCAATACCCGAGCAGGCGCGCGACGGTGATGCCGATCTCGGCCTGCTCGAGGAGATCCTCGAGCCGCTGCGAGATCGGGATGCCACGCAAGATTGCGTCGAGCACGGGCGACGCCGCGAGGCGCCCCTGGCGCAGGAGGCCGAACTTCATGGCCTCGGCCGTGCCGAGTGACTGGAGCCGGCGCTTGAGCTCGTCTCCTTTGCGATCTCCGAAGTAGCGCAGCGTCGTGAGGACCGCTTCGAGCAGGAAGACGGCCGCGAACGTGACGACGCCGATGACGAGCGCGCGCATCAGGTCCCCGCGATCACGCGGGCCACGACTTCGGCCGGGTTGATGCCGTAGCGCTCGAGCCGCTCCATGATCTTGGGGCGGACGCCCGTGGAGCGATACTCACCGAGGATCTTCCCGTCCTTGTCCGTCCCGCGCTGCTCGAACTTGAAAATGTCCTGCTGCGTGATCACGGAGCCTTCCATGCCCGTGATCTCCGAGACGCTCGTGATGCGGCGCTTGCCGTCGGTGCCGCGCGTGAGCTGCACCACGAGGTTGATGGCGCGGGAGATCGTCTGGCGCACGAGGATCTCCGACATCGTGACGCCGCCCATGCCGACCATGGCCTCGATGCGCGACAGGGCGTCGCGCGCCGTGTTCGCGTGCACCGTGGTCATCGAGCCCTCGTGGCCGGTGTTCATGGCCTGGAGCATGTCGAGGATCTCGCCGCCGCGGCACTCGCCGATGACGATGCGATCGGGGCGCATACGCAGGGCGTTCTTGACGAGATCGCGCGCGAGCACCTCGCCGCGGCCTTCGATGTTCGGCGGGCGCGTCTCGAGCCGGACGACGTGGCGCTGCTGCAGCTGCAACTCGGCCGCGTCCTCGATCGTGATGACGCGCTCGCCGTCGGGAATGAACGAAGACAGCGCGTTCAACATCGTCGTCTTACCGGTACCCGTGCCGCCGCTGATGAGGACGTTGCACTTGGCTTTGACGGCCGCGCCGAGGAGCCCGACCATCTCGGGCGTGATGCTCCCGATGCCGAGCATGTCCTTGAAGCGCAGCGGTTTTCCGCCGAAGCGACGAATCGACAGCACCGAGCCATCGAGGGCCAAGGGAGCGATGATGGCGTTGACGCGTGACCCGTCGGCGAGGCGCGCGTCGGCCATGGGCGACGAATCGTCGACACGGCGACCGACGCGCGAGACGATGCGGTTGATGATCTGCGTGAGGTGCTCGTTGTCGCGGAAGCGAACGTTCGTGAGCTCGAGCTTGCCGAATTTCTCGATGTAGATCGTGTCGAACTTGTTGACGAGGATGTCCGAGATCGCCTGATCGCGCAGCAGCGGCTCGAGCGGCCCCAGGCCCGTGACCTCGTCGAGGAGCTCCTCGACCATGTGCTCGCGCTCTTGGCGGTTGAGCGGCAGCTCGGTGCCCTGCAACAGGTTCGAGAGGATCGCGCGGAGCTCGTCGCGCAGCTGCTCGCGCGGCAGCTTCTCGATCGTGCGCAGATCGAGCTTCTCGATGAGCTTCTGATGCAGCTCGTGCTTGAGGTTCTGATAGATGTCGTTCGTGATGCCCGACCACTGGCCGGTCTGACCGGTCTGGCCGTTGGAGCCACCCGCCGGCGCCACCGAGCGCGCGCCGGCCGCCGGCGGCGGGACCAACGCGCCGGGCGCAGGAGCCGCGCCCGGGATCGCCGGCGCGGGACCCTTTAGGCGATCACGCAGACCCATCAGCGGCCTTCTTGCCGAACAGGCCACCTAGGAACGAGCGCCGAGGCGCGTCGCCGCGTCGCGCGCCCGCGACGAGCCCCACGAGCCCCTGAATGTCCTGGGTCAGCTTCGCCCTGGGCGCCGCGTCTCGCAGCAACAGACCCCGATTGATGGCGTCGATCACCGACACGAAGTCGTTGCTGATGGCGTGCGACACCGGGACTTTCAAGGTCTCGGCGACGACGTCGAGGGTGATCTTCGAGGACTTCTGGTAGCGGTTGAGGATGAGCTTGACCTTCGTGTGGTCGTAGCCGAGGCGGCCGAACAGATCTAGGCAGCGCTGGCCGTTGCGCACGGCGGGCACGTCCTGCGTGAGCACCATGAGCACGTGCTGGCTGCCATCGAGCGCCGCGAGCGAGATCTCGTCGAAGCCTTTGACGCCATCGAGGATCACGTAGTTGTAGTGCTTGCGCAGGAACGTCAGGAGGTTGCCGATGTCGGAGCCCTTGATGTGCTCGGCCTCCTCCATCTTGCCGCTCTGAGCCAGGACGTTGACGCCGGTCGGATGCCGCATCATCGATGATTCGAGCAGCTCGCGGTCGAGGCGCCCCATGTTCTGCAACAGATCGGTGATCGAGTAATTGCCCGCGACGTCCATGAACGACAGGACGTCGCCCAGGTGGAAGTCCAGATCGATGATGCAGACGCGCGCGCCCGCCGACGCGAGCGCGCCCGCGAGGTTCGAGGCGATCGTCGTGCAGCAGACGCCGCCCTTCGCGCCGAACACCGTGATGACGGCGCCGTCGCCGTCGACCTTCTCGGTGACCTGCGCCTGCGAGCGCACGGCGAGCTTGAGCTCTTCGTGGTCGCTCTCGAGCACGAACTCGCGCGCGCCCGCGCGCATCGCCCGCAGGATGAGCTCCGGATCCTTCGTCGGCGACACGACGATGACGACGCCGCCCGCGGCGACGATGTTGTAGATGAGGCCGAAGCGCTGCGGCGTCTGCTGCACGACGATCGCCTCGAACCTCGCGGGCGCGCTC
>JBBQJG010000186.1:0-12039 GCA_038325725.1 Polyangia bacterium
CGTCGCCGCGATCCTCCCCGTCGCGATGGAGCGCGGCGCAGCCGGCGAGCGCTACCTCATCGGCGGGTACAACTGGACGTTCGAGGAGCTCTTCGGGCGGCTCGAGCGGCTCACGAAGGTCGCCGCGCCGATGATGAAGGCGCGCGGGCCGCTGCCGCTCCTCGCGACGCGCGCGCAGGCGGCGCTGTACCGACATTGGGGCCGGCGGCCGCCCGTCGAGCCCCAGAGCGTCGAGATGGCCGAGCACTTCTGGTACTTCGACGGCGGCAAAGCGGCGCGCGAGCTCGGCTTCGAGCCGCGCGACGCGACCGACACGCTGTTCGACACCGTGAAGTACATCCGCGAGACGCTCCTCGGCAACGACGCCTTCGCGAAGGCGCCCGCCGGGGCGCGGGCCGACGCGTGAGGACGGTCGCGCGCGCCCTCGCCGTCGTCGCCGTCACCCTGACGCTCGCGGGTGCCGCCGCGTGGGGGTGCGCCTCGGAGACCAACGCGCCCGTGCCCCAGCACGCGGAGCGGTCGGAGCCCGACGGCGGCTGGCAGAACTACCGCCCGGAGTCGCGGCGGTACGACGTCGACCCCATGCAGTCCGCGCTTGGTCCCGTCGTTCCGTTCATGCCCACGACGGCGCCCGTCAACCCGGCGATGACCACCCTTCACTGAGGCTTTCGTGGCGGCTCCCGATGATCTCTCGTACCTCGTCGAAGAGGGCGTGATCGACGCTGTTCACTCGCGGCTCATGAGCGGCAAGGAGGCGACCGTCTACGTCGTCGAGCGCGCCGGCTTCCTGGGCGCCGCCAAGGTCTACCGCGCGCGCGACGATCGAACGTTCAAGAAGACGGCGAGCTACACCGAGGGGCGCAACCAAACGCGCAACTCGCGCGACCGCCGCGCCATGACGAAGAAGACGTCGTACGGGCGCGGCCTCATGGAGGAGGGCTGGCAGGACATGGAGTTTCGCGCGCTGCGCCTCGCGTGGGACGCGGGCGTGCGCGTGCCCGAGCCGTTCTTTCTCCACGAGAACGTCCTGTTCATGGAGCTGATCTTGAACGACGACGGCGCGCCGGCCTCGCGCCTCGCCGACTTCGACTACACGCCCGAACGCGCGGGCGAGATGCACCTCGAGATCTTTATGCAGGTCAAAGCGCTGCTCGAGACCGGGCAGATCCACGGTGACCTGTCGGCGTACAACGTGCTCATGGGGGCGCGGGGACCGACGATCATCGATCTTCCGCAGGTCGTCGACGCGTCGAAGAACAACAACGCGCGGCACATCCTCACGCGCGATCTGCGAAACGTGACGGAGCACCTGGCGCGCTTCGACGCGCGGCTCCTGCGTTTCTCGAGCTGCGGCGACACCTTGTTCCGCCACCTCGAGCGCGGCACGCTGGGAATGGTCGGCGGCCCAGAGGAGAGCGCGCCGCAGTCGCGTGGCGGCGGCGGCCGCCGGGGCCGCGACGCCGAGCGCGGCCGCGCGGGCCGCGACAAAGGTCAGCGCCCGCCGATCCAGACGGGACGCCCGCCGATTCAAACGGGGCGTCCGCCGATCCAGACGGGACGCCCGCCGATCCAGACGGGGCGCCCGCCGATTCAGACGGGACGCCCGCCGATTCAAACGGGGCAACCGCGGATTCAGACGGGCCGCCCGCCGATTCAGACGGGACGCCCTCCAATTCAATCGGGACACCCTCCAATTCAGACGGGACGCCCGCCGGACCCTCGCGGCCCCGGCAGACGGCGTTGACGCTAGACCCGAACGCGCAGCGCGCCGGGCAGGACTTCGAACGTCGCGGGCAAGCGTCCCGGCGTCTCGCCGTCGAGCTCGATGGGGACGAGCGCATCGCCCTCGACGGGCTCGGCGACGAGCTTGCGCGCTCGGGCACTCGTGACGTCCTCGATCGACAGGTGGGTGCCGTCGTAGAGGCGGCTCCCCTTGAAGATGACGTCGCCGCGCGAGAGATCGCCCACGACGACCACGTCGAGCGCGCCGCTGTCGAGCTGCGCGTCGGGGCAGATCTTCATGCCGCCGCCGAAGAACCGTCCGTTCCCCACGGCGGTCAGCATCACGCGCCGCCGGTGTCGCGGCCCGTCGTCGAGGGTCAGCCACACGTCGGTGTTGTCGTACGCGAGCAGGGTGCGCACGGCGGCGCCCACGAACGCCATCTTCGCGCCGAAGCGCTTCGTCGAGTTGTTGGCGCGGCTCGCGACGGCGCTCGAGTAGCCGAACGATGCGACGTTCACGAAGTGCCGCGTCTCCGCGCCGCCGTCGTGCGCGACGTACGTGACGCGTCCGGCATCGATGACGCGCGCCGCGCCCTCGCGCACCCGCCGCGCCGCCTCGGCGAGATCCTTCGGCAGGTCGAGCGTGCGTCGGAAGTCGCCGCCCGTGCCGCGCGGGATGATGCCCAGCTCGCACGGCGCGCCCGCGCGCAGGATGCCGTCTGCCGTCTCGGAGATCGTGCCGTCGCCGCCGAACGCGACGATGAGGCGCCGGCCCGCCTGGGCCTCGCGGTGCGCGATCGCGGTCGCGTCGCGGGGCGCCTTCGTGAAGACGGAGTCGAAAGGCCCCAGGCCGTCGGTGAGCGCTTCGACGAGCTTCGCCCAGCGCGCCTCGGCGAGGCCGCCGCCCGAGCGCGGATTCACGATCACGAGCGGGCGCTGTGCGTCCAAGCTCTGCGGTTCTAACAGATCGCCATCGCGGCCGGAACCCGGGTGCTCTAAGGTCGCGCTCCATGTTTTGGGGCATCGTCCTCGGTCTCGCCGCGAGCGCCTGCTGGGCGGTCGCGAACGTCGCCGTGCAGCGCAGCGCGCGTCGGGTGGGCACGTTCCGCGCGCTCGTGTGGGCGCAGCTCATCGGCATCGTGTGCGTCGTGCCGGCGCTGCCGTTTGACGAACGCTCGGTGCCGCTCGCGCTCGGGCACGCGCCGTGGCTGATCGCCGCCGGCGTGTCGGCGCTGCTCGCGTACGTGTGCCTGTTCTACGCGTTCGAGCATGGACGCCTCACGATCGCCGTGCCCGTGATGTCGAGCTGGGCCGTGCTCGCGTCCGGCCTTTCGCTCCTGCTCTTTCACGAAGCGGTGCGAGCGCCGCAGCTCGCCGGCGCCGCGCTCGTCGTCGCGGGCGCCGTCATCGTTTCGCGCTTCGCGCAGGCGGGGAGCACCGACGCGGCGGGCGCGGGCGCGCCGCGCTGGTTGCTCGCGTCGTTCGGCGCGGCCATCGGCTTCGGCGTGCTGATTCCCGCGATCGGCGTGCTCGCGCCGGTCACGGGACGGCTCGGCGTCATCATCGTCGTCTACGTCGCCGACATCGTGCTCGGCTTGCCGCTCGCGCTGCGTTACCGCGTCGCGCTCGCGCCGCCCACGGGGCGCGCCTGGGTTCCCGTCGCGCTCGCCGGTTTCTTCGAGACGGCCGGCTTCGCCGCGATCGCCTACGCCGCGCGCTTCGCCCCGCTCGCCCTCGTTTCACCGCTGTCGAGCCTCGCGTCGACCTTCACGGTGCTCTTCGCCTGGCTCATCCTGAAAGAACGTCCCGCGCGCCCGATCCTCTTGGGCGCCGCGCTCGTCGCCGCTGGCGTCATCGTGCTGTCGCTCTAGAAACGAAACTAGCGGGCCTGGGCGATTGCTCGCCCAGACCCGCCCCCCAACCGAGCCGGGCTCGGTGCCAACCAGTGACCGCCCCCTCCAACCCGCCACCCCTCAACCAACCCGCCGAGCCGTACTACTTCAGTAAGTGTGCCAACCGTGCCAGTGATGGACATCTCTCGAAGGCCGCGCCGCTCGCAGGCTTCGATCGGTTTGCTCTCACAGGGTTAACCCTCGGCGTTGCGTCCGCGGCAACAGACGTTGCTTTGCGGTCCACGCTTTCCCGAACGTGGGGCCAGGCATTTCTCGGGGGACTGGGGGGCGCCGTCCCCAGGTTCTCCTCATGCGGTGCGGCTGCTGAAGCCACCGGCGTTCCTGCTACACTGCGCGCCGCGATGGCGCACCAGTACATCTTCACCATGCAGAACCTCCGTCGGGTCCACCCCCCGAACAAGGAGGTCCTGAAGGGCATTTTTCTCTCCTTCTACCCGGGCGCGAAGATTGGCGTCCTCGGCTCGAACGGCTCGGGCAAGTCGACGCTCCTGCGCATCATGGCGGGCGTCGACAAGGACTTCTTTGGCGACGCGAAGCCCGCCGACGGGATCCGCATCGGCTACCTGCCGCAGGAGCCACCGCTCGATCCCACCAAGAACGTCCTGCAGAACGTCGAGCTCGCCGTCGCCGAAACGAAGGCGCTGCTCAAACGCTTCGACGAAGTGAACATGCGCCTCGGCGAGGATCTCAAGCCCGCCGAGATGGACAAGCTCCTCGCCGAGCAGGGCAAGCTGCAGGACGCGATCGAAGCGGCCAACGCGTGGGATCTCGATCGCACGCTCGAGATCGCCATGGACGCGCTTCGCCTGCCGCCGCCCGACGCGGACGTCACGAAGCTCTCGGGCGGCGAGCGTCGCCGCGTCGCGCTTTGTAAGGTGCTGCTCGAGCGGCCGGACCTTCTGCTGCTCGACGAGCCCACGAACCACCTCGACGCCGAGAGCGTCGCGTGGCTCGAGCACTTCCTCCACGACTTCCCCGGCACGATCGTCGCCGTCACGCACGATCGCTACTTTCTCGACAACGTCGCGGGCTGGATCCTCGAGCTCGATCGCGGCGCCGGCATTCCGTGGGAGGGCAACTACTCGTCGTGGCTCGACCAGAAGCGCAAGCGCCTGGCGCAGGAAGAGAAGACCGAGTCGGCGCGCCAGCGGACCCTGGCGCGCGAGCTCGACTGGGTCAAGGCGTCGCCGCGCGCGCGCCAGGCCAAATCGAAAGCCCGCCTCGCCGCCTACGAAGAGATGCTCGCCGACGAGCAGACGAAGCGCGAAGACACCATCGAGATCGCGATCCCGCCGGGACCACGCCTCGGCGAGGTCGTCGTCAAGGCCGAGGGCGTTCGCAAGGCGTTCGGCGACAAGGTCCTCTTCGACAACCTGAATTTCAACCTGCCGCGCGGCGGGATCGTCGGCATCATCGGCGCGAACGGCGCCGGCAAGACGACGCTCTTCCGCATGATGGCGGGCCTCGAGAAGCCCGACGGCGGCGAGCTGCACATCGGCGACACGGTCAAGCTCGCGCACGTCGATCAATCGCGCGAGACGCTCGAGGGCGGCAAGACCGTCTTCGACGAAATCGCGCAGGGCGCCGAGTTCCTCGAGATCGGCAAGCGCAAGATCCCGGCGCGCGCCTACGTCTCGGGCTTCGGCTTTCGGGGGACCGATCAGCAGAAGCGCGTCGGCGACCTGTCAGGTGGCGAGCGCAACCGGGCCAACCTCGCCAAGCTCCTGCGCAGCGGCGGCAACGTCCTCATGCTCGACGAGCCGACGAACGATCTCGACGTCGACACGCTCCGCGCGCTCGAGGATGCGCTCCTCGCGTTCGCGGGCTGCGTCGTCGTCATCAGCCACGATCGCTGGTTCCTCGACCGCATCGCGACGCACATGCTCGCCTTCGAAGGCGACAGCCAGGTCGTCTGGTTCGAGGGCAACTACCAGGACTACGAGGCCGACCGCCGCCGCCGCCTCGGCGCCGCCGCCGACCAGCCCCACCGCATCCGCTACAAAAAGCTGACGCACTAGCGGTACACTGGCTCCCATGATTCCCTTCGAGGAGCTCGACAAGGCCCTGGCTCGTTGGAAGGCCCGTGCGCAGGGGGGCGTGTCGGTAGACGCCGCGCGCGAGTTCGAGGCGGCGGGCGCCGGGGCGACGCCAGCGCCCGAGTCGATGGTCGCCGAGCCCGATCGCACGGGCGAGATCGATCTCGAAGCCGTCGTCGAGACGTACGAAGAGAATTAGGCGCGTGGCCGCGCGAGCCACTCCGGGGCAATGAGCCGCCTCGGCTCGCCTGTGGGGTGATCCCACAGCTGGCAGGTCACCGCCTTGTGGCGCTGGTCGAGCGCCTCACAGTAGTTCGTGAGCTGGCAGCGGCGGATCTCGGCGCCGCGACCCAGTCGCATCTTTTCGAACCAATCGGGATCGGCGAGCGTCTGGCGGGCGGACGCGACGAAGTCGGCGTCGCCGCGCGCGAGCGCCTCCTCGGCCAGCGAGAAGGTCGTGAGGCCGCCCGCGGCGACGATGGGCGTGTCGAGCCCCGCGGCGCGCACGGCGCGCCGGATCGCCGCGGCGACGGGGAGATGACGGCCGAAGGGGCCCCGTTCGTCGGAGCGCGCGGCGGGCATCGTCTCGCCGCCGCTCGCGCCCGTGTAGGGGTAGGCGGCTTCGCCAATCGCCGGTTGTCGCGCGTCCTCGAACTTGCCGCCCGCCGACAAAGACAGGTAGTCGGCGCCCGCGCGCGCGAGCGCCACGGCGAACCCCGCGGCGTCCTCCGCGGTGCTGCCGCCCGAAATTGATTCGTCGCCGAGCAGGCGGCAGCCGACGATGACGTCCGTCCCGACGGCGGCGCGCGCGGCGGCCAGCACCTCGCGCGGCAGGCGCACGCGCTGTTCGGGCGCGCCGCCGTAGCCGTCGGTGCGCGTGTTCAGCGCCGACAGGAACGACGCCATCGTGTACGCGTGTGCGTAGTGCAGCTCGACGCCGTCGAAGCCAGCGGCACGCGCCCGCGTCGCGGCGCCCGCGAAGAGGCCGGGCAACGCCCGCGGCAGCTCGCGGACGTGTGGCAGGTGCGTGTCGGTGACGCGCTCGCGGGCGCCCCTCCGCACGTCTTCGAGCTCGCGCGCCGACAGCACCTCGGCCCAGCGCTCGGCCGGCAACGCCGCGAGCGCGGCGCGCACGGAGGCCTCGGGCGCGTCGACCAGCGCGTCGTTCTCGGTCGCGCGCGCGAGCGCCTCGCCGTGGCGCGGCTCGATGATGAGGAACTCGGCGAAGTAACGCGCGGGCTCGGGGCGGCGCCGGATCGCGAGGAAGTCAATGAGCTGGATGAGAAGCAACGTCTCGCCGCCGCTCGCCGCGCGCACGGTCTCGACGAGCCGCGCGAGCCCTGTCGTGTAGCGATCGTCGCCGATGCGCAGCAACGGCCCGCTCGGGACGTCGCGGATGCCCGTCGCCTCGACGACGAGCACGCCGGGACGGCCCGCGGCGAAGCGCGCGTACCAGTCGAGCAGGGCGGGCGTGACCTCGCCGGCGTCCGAGGCGCGCCACGGCACCATGGCGGGCACCCACGTCCGCGTGCGCGCCGCGCGCCCGGCACCGATTCGGAGCGGCGAGAAGAGCCGTGCGCCCGCCGCCTCTTCGGCTGTCGGCCAGCGCTCCGAGGGAAGCGCGTGGCGAATCACGTCAGAAGTAGAACCTCGCGCCGAGACCACCTTCTATGTCGAAGGTGAATCCCGGCACGATGTAGAAGGCAGGCGCGAGCTCGAAGAAGATCTCGACGAACGACGGGTTCGTGAACATGAGATCGAGGCCCACGGGCATGCGCGCCGCGAGATCGAAGCAATCACCGTTGCAGCCGCCGAACCAGACGGCGCGACCTCCGGCGCCGATGTGCCAATCGAGCTGGGCCGTGCCTCGAATGATGTTCGACTGCCACAGGTAGTCGATGTTCGCCGTTCCGTTGCTGTATCCGTAGCGATCGCAGTGCGCGTGGCCCGCGCCGTCGTACCAGCAGCGATCGTTGAAGCCGTAACCCCAAAAGCCGAGCCCGAAGTCGAGGGAGTTCGTCGGGCCGACCCAATACTTGGCCGAGAGGCCCGTCGGATCGCCGAGAACGAAGCCCAAGCCGAAGCGACGCCCGTATCCGACCTCGGTCGCGTGGGCCGTGCGGACGGAGCCCGCGAGCAGGACGGTCGCCACCATGAAGGTGAAACAGGCGGTGATAATTGTGCGTTTCATGGGAGCGTATAGTAAGCACGATCTCCCACTGCCAACAGGGATTGTTCAATTTTGCCCGCGCGCTGTGATTGTGTTTTCGCCCACGCCCAAAACGTAATGTTCCTTCTGCGATCGAACGCTGTGTCTGTGGCGCGGGCGGCGGTTTTCTCGCTCATGTTCGCGGCCTGCGCGCGTCGCGCGCGTGAAGCGCCGCAGGCGGATGCCGCTCGCGATCAGATAGTTGGCGCATCGACGCCTCGCGCGGTGCATCGCGCGCCCGCGCTGCCGAACCCCGACATCGATGCGTTGCCCGTCGCCGCCGACGTGCCACCCGAACGTCGCGCGATCCAGTTCGTCGGCGAACAAGAACGCGTCGTCGATGCTGACGTCGCGCGCGCGCGTGGCCTCACGCTCGTCGAGCTCGGCAACGCGTGGGCACCGGCGATCCTCGACGATGGCACGGGCCCCGGGGGCGCGGTGCTGCCGAACCGATATCGCGGCGTGTTCACGGGGCTCGCCGCCGACCGGGCCGACGGCGACGGCCAACCGACCACGGGCGAGAAGAACTATCTCGATCTCTACGGCGTCCCGCCCACGCTCGGGGTGCTGCGCGAGCGCATCGTCGGCGACGCCGACCGCGTCTGCGATCCGACCTTCGACACGGCGAAGCTGCTGGCCGTGGACGAGATCACGACGTGGGGCGCGACGACCGAGCAGAAGGAGGTCAACAAGCACCACTACCGGGGCCTCCGCCTCGAGGACGCACGCGCCAAGGCCCAGGCGGAGAGCCTCGAGGCGCTCGCCGAGGCCGACCCGCGCTACGCGAAGGACGTCAAGGCGCACCTGCGCCGGGAGCTCGAGCGCGCCTCTTTCGCCGAGGTCGAGAAGCGCCTCGCGTGCGAGGGCCTGCTCGACCTGACGAAGCACAAGACCGGCACGTACGACACGCTCATGCGCAAGGCGATGTTCGACTTCCAGCAGAAGCACGCCGTCATGGATCAGGCCGATCTCAAGCGCACCTCGCTCGAGGCGCTCGCGCGGCCGCTGCTCGTCAACGACCTCGCCGATCTCCGCCGCGTGCTCGCCGAGCGCGCCGTCGCCGCGGGGCGCTTCCTCGAGGACGGCTCGTCGAAGGCGACGTACCCAGGCAGCGACGGCGCCCGCCACCCCGTGCCCGATCTGGTCACGGCGGCGACGGACGCGACGCTCGCGCGGCTCGGCATCGTCGAGCCCGAGGACGCCGTCGCGTTCTTCCGACGCCATCCCGCGCGCGACTTCAGCGCGCTGCGGGTCGCCGTGCGTTTTCAGCCGCTGCCCGAGTATCACGCCGCCGAGATGGAGCTGTCGGCTGAAATTGACCGCGGCGACGTCTGGTACGACTTCCCCTACGACGAAAAGGGCGTACGCCAACCGCAGCCGCGCCAGAACTTCCCGACGTTCACCCTGTACACGCGCTGGCGCGGCGAGCGCGTCGCGCTCGTGCGCTGGCGAACGACGGTGGGCGGCTGGCGCGGCGAGCTCGGCGCCGACGGGCAGGAATACCTGCGCTGGAAGGGCTCGGACGTCGGCAAGCGCGTGTGGCGGCACATCGTCGCGTTGCCCGTGTGGATCCCGCCGACATCGTCTCCGCTCGGGTCGATGGTGAAGGTCAAGAAGGTCAATGGCATGTTCGTGAACGTCACGAACTACGACGAGACGGGGCCCGGCTTCCTGTCGGCCTACGGCCTCGCCGCCGCGATCCACGAGCAGATCATCAAGGGGCCCGAGGGCACGACCTACTACGACAACGGCATCCGCACGCACGGCTCGTTCGACTACATGTCGCTGCGCGGGCGCTTCTCACACGGGTGCCACCGCCTCTACAACAACCTCGCGCTGCGCATGTTCACGTTCGTGCTGCAGCACCACCGCGTCCACACGCTGGGGCCCATGGCCCTGGGATTCCGCCGGGCCTTTTGGTGGAAGGGCGAGGTCTACGAGATGCGCTTGCCGACGCGCGGCTTCTACTACGAGCTCGATCCGCCCCTGCCCGTCGAGGTGCTCGAGGGGCGCATCATGGGCGAGCGGGAAAAGCCCCTGTCGGGCTACCAGCGCAAGCCGGGCGTCGTCTACGCGGCCTCGTCGCGGCCGCCGGCGGCGTCCGATTCGCCGGAGAGCCGCGCGGGCGGCGCGGAGGCACCATGACGACCCTGTCGACGAAAACCGCTCGATGGCTCGTGGTCGCTCTCGCCTTCGCGGCGTGCGGGGGGACCCCGCGGGACGCCGAAAAGACACCGGCGCCCGCGCCCGGCGTCGCGGCGCCTACGAAGCCCCCGCGCGCGCCGAAGGCTTCGTCCGTCGCCTCGTCCGTCGCTTCGGCGCCCGTCGAAGAGGCGCTCGTCGAGGAGGCGCCCGAGGCGAACCCGCGCTCCGAGACCGTCACGATCAAGCTCGTCGCCGAGGCCTCACGCCAGGCGCGCGTCTTTTGGGGCCGCAAGGATCTCGGCCTCGCGCCGCTCGAGCTGCAGCGTCCGCGCGGCAGCGGGCCGCTCGATCTCCTCGTCGTCGCACCGGGCGCTCTGCCGCTGCACACCCGCGTCTTCACCGACCGCGACGACAAGCTCTCGCTGCGTCTCGTCCCCGAGAGCGACGCGCCCTCGATGCTCGGGTATCACGCGCCATGAGCGAATTTTCCGCTCTTTTTCGCTCTTTTCCCTTCCAACGGCTGCCCGTTTCCCTAGAATGCCCGGAAATTTCTTGTGCCGGCAACTTCGCCGGAAAGAGGAGATCGCATGGCCAAGGTACTGTCCAAGTCCGAGCTGATTCAGAAGCTGGCTGACGAGCACGCCGACAAGCTCACGAAGAAGGACGTCAAGAGCGTCCTCGAGTCTCTCTGCACCATCGGATACAAGGAGCTCAAGAAGAACGGCATCTTCCTGCTGCCGGGCTTCGCGAAGCTCGTCGTCATCAAGAAGCCGGCGACGAAGGCGCGCAAGGGGATCAACCCGTTCACCAAAGAGCCGACGGTCTTCAAGGCGAAGCCGGCCCGCAAGGTGGTTCGTGCGCGCCCCGTGAAGGCGGCCAAGGACGCAGTGGCCTAGAGCCAAACGGTGCCCGTTCGGGTGCCGACCAAGTCTTATCCGGCGATCGGGCCTTCGGGCTCGGTCGCCGTTTTTCGTTGTGTCGCGCAAGCTTGGCGACCGCCGGGGCCCCCGGGCTCAGGCAAAGCGGTATCCCGTCGATACTAGGCCGGTATTTGGCCGGGCAGGTCGCGTGCAAGTCGACGGTCGCCTACAATGTCGCGCGTCGCTTTCGAAGCTCTCGGTTGCATGAGGTCCGTAAGAAAATGATCGACGTCAAAGTGAACGGCTCGGGTCAACGGCATGACGGATCGGAGCTCCGCGCTTCGCAGGACAACAGCGAGGCGCCGGCACCCGACGACGGCAACGGCTTCGCCCTCGCGAACCTGGCCTTCGCCGAAGAGCTGTATTTCCAGTTTCTGCGCGATCCGGCCTCGGTCGATCCGGCGTGGCGCGCGTACTTCCAGACGCTCGATCCGGCCGATCGGGAAAAGGGCGCCGCGGCGTTGATCCCGCCGGCTGCTTTCGCGCGGAGCCTCTTCGCGCCCCCGCTGTCGCGCGTGATCGCCGAGGGCAACGCCGTCGCGAGCCGCACGTCGGTCCGGTTGCTCTCCGAGCGCGTGCAGCGCCTCGTCGAGGCCTACCGCGAGCTCGGCCACCTGTCGACGAACCTCGACCCGCTCGGCCTCCTGCAGCGCGCGGGCGCGCCGCTGCGCCTCGAGGACCATGGCCTCACCGAGGAAGACCTCGACCTGGTGTTTTCATCTGAAAATGTAGCCGGTCCCGATCGCACGACCTTGCGCGATCTCGTGGGCCTGCTGCGCGAGACGTACACGCGCCAGATCGGCGTCGAGCTCGCCCACTTGCACGACACGGACCTGCGCAGCTGGCTGCAGAGCCGCATGGAGCGCACGCGCAACCGCCTCGCGCTCGGCCGCGCCGATCGCATGCGCCTGCTCGACCAGGTCATCGGCGCCGAGGTGTTCGAGCAATTCTTGCAGAACAAGTTTCTGGGCGCGAAGCGCTTCTCGATGGAGGGCGCCGAGAGCCTCATCCCCCTGCTCGAGCGCCTCATCGAGCGCGCCGCGCGGTCGAACGTCGTCGAGATCGTCATCGGCATGGCCCACCGCGGCCGCCTC